>NZ_CP009962.1:1556536-1867844 GCF_000786695.1 Collimonas arenae
CGCATTGCAGGTAACCATTGATATTGCTAAAACTGCGGCTTGCGCAGGAAGATACCGAAACTGATGACTGCACTCTGCGGTTGTTGTTGCCGCCACAGCTGGCCGCCAATATACCGCCTCGCAGGCTGATATCGCTACAGGACTGCAAGTAACTCCCCGGCGGCAAATCTCTGCCATCACGCCCGCTTTCACCGCCAGCGCATTGCAGGTTGCCGTTGATGTTTTCAAAATTCCCACTCTTGCACGAATTTAGGGAGATCGACGTGCGTCTGCCGTTGCCGCCGCCGCATGTGGCTTCCAGCACATCTCGGCTGACAATAATATTGCCACAGGATTGACGGTAACTGCCGGGAGGCAAATCTCTGCTGTTGCGATCGCTGTCACGCCTGCCTCCGCTGCCGGAGCATTGCAGGTTGCCGTTGATGTTTTCAAAATTCCCGCTCCTGCATGAATACAAGGAGATCGATGTGCGCCTGCCATTGCCGCCGCCGCATGTCGCCTCCAGCACACCCCGGCTGACAACAATATTGCTGCAGGATTGGCGGTAACTGCCGGGCGGCACCCAACTGTCGTCGCGGTAACCATCACCATTTGAGGGCGCATAGTTAAAACCACCACCGTATGCAGGTGCGGGAGAATAGCCGTAGTTACCCCCGCCATAAGATTGGCTATAGCTACTGTTATAAGGACCGGCTGCACAAGCCGTCAGCGCAGTGCACACGATTGCCGCGAAGGCAGATTTGATTGTCATTTCATTCCTATTTAACAAAAAATAATGCTTTTCATCTTGCTTATCATATTCAATCAAATAACCGTCTTAGCTCCATCAGAGCTCGGATACCTGCTATTGAAAATGAAGAAAATGAACATTTCCGGGGCTCCGACGCTGACCCGAGACACGTAGCCATGTCCCGATGATGATCAGAAATCCCCTCATAGTTTAATTATAGATAACAAAACACTATTTATATATATGTCCGTCGGTGCCAGTACTACAGATGCGGCAAGAGAGAATCGCGAATCAGCGCCTGATTGATCGCACTAAAACTCTGCAAAGGCCCGGCTGGATGCCGTCACTGTTTTAAGTAAGCAGGAATATAAGCAGGAATATGATGAGCACATTCATCCAGCGCCTCATCACTATCGGCCGTTACCCCAAAGCGATACTTGCAGTAATCAACAAGTGATTTTCTATCTATCGTCGAAAGGTCAGAGATATCCGGACTGTCACCCTCGCTAGCAAAGGGATCGACAAACTCCACCTGAAAGGCGGGAAATTTCTTGATGAAAAATGTAGTTTGCTGCTCGTCATCCAGATACGAGCGTACATATCCTACAAACAACCCGGCAATCAACAGCACGAAGATAAAAGCGGCGAGGTAGATTAATGCCGTTCAGTTAAGGAGAGTTTTGTTCGAAATGATGAATTAAATCGCCTCGAAACAAAGGAAAAAGGCCGCTCCAAATCGTTTCGGAGTGGCCTTTTTTGCCTTAACTGAACGGCATTAGCGAGGTAGACGATTTTTTTATTGAATGTTTTTCGCATCAAATTTGTTGGCTCTGTCATGGTGCTGTAAGACCACCCGCAGCACGAGCTTTTTTGACGAAAGATAGAGCAGCATTATTCACCCAATGCGTCATTGCAAGAGCAGACCCCGGCTTCGCGTTTCGGGAAATATCAGGGCAGTTCATCCAGCCAGAGCATTCGCCAAAACCTCCATCAAATGAAGGTTCGCCGGGGAGCTCGGAGTCTGGTCTTGCTAGACCTTGTTCCTGCTTCCCAGCTTCCATGGCAATCAAAATTTCTTTATTTCCCGATTCCGATCATCGTCGCGGTATTGGCGCCGGTGGTGGTGGTCGGAAGTTTTCCATCCCATTTTTCAATCCAACGTGATTGGTTTTTAATCTGAGCCGCCTCTGACCCGTAGCGTTTCATGGCTTCCCCGACGACCTCCAGCGAGCGTGCATCCCCCTCGGCTTCGGCAATTTTGGCGTCTGCCTTGCCCTTCGCAATGGCGACGGCGTTGGCTGCATCAGCCTGGTTCTTGCGCAACAAAGCTTCGGACTGCAATGCCTCTTGCGTTGCCTGAATCTTGGCATTGATCGCGTTTTGGATATTGGTCGGCAACCGGAGTTCATTGATGAAACCGAACTGCTCAGCCAGCACGCCGTAAGGCCCGAGTTCGTGGTTTATTTCAGTGCGCACCTGTTCCGCCAATTTGATCTTGCCGCCGGAGAGCAGGCCCTCGGCATCATAAGCAGAGCCGTAAGCGTTCAGGGAATTTCGGATGGCGTTGCGGATGATTTGCGAGGTGATTTCCTCATAGCCTCGTTTGTATTTTTGATACAGCGCCGGCGCTTTGCTTGGGTCAATACCGTAGGAGATGCTCACATCCGCATTGATCACCACGCCAGAAGCCACCTGAAAATTCACTGACTCATTTTCAGCGCGACCCTCGGTCATGGATTTTGTCCACGCATAGGTTTGCGTGAAGGTAGGGAAGTCCACGACCGTGGTGCCGAATCCAATCAGATGCCAGCCACTGGGCAGCGGTATCGGCTCTACACGGCCATCAACCCTGCTGAATTCCACGCCGACGTGGTTGGCTGGAACGGAAGCGATGAATGTATGAGACAGCATACTCATCAAAATCAGAACGCCGATGATGATGGCGATCCACTTACGGAATGAAGTACCTTGCATATTCTTATTATCCCTGCGCCAGTGCCCGGCGTGCGGCGGACTCGGATGAATCCGTGCTGGAATTGTAAGTGACAAATGCTTTTCGGGAATTTATTTGCTTTGATCTTGATATGGGTAACTTGAACCCAGGACCCCAGTGATCTTGGCCATCAAGCGCAATCATGGTGAGAGGATTTACGATTATTGCAATTGAAGCTCTATTGCATAAAGGATATTTATTGTATATTGGCAATGAATTGGCGACGATATGCCGTTGTACCCGCTTCAGCGGTGCAGGCAACTTCAACGTTCTTGGAGTACAGCTTATTACCGTAGGATGTAGAGAATGGGCAATTTCATCGAGGTCGTCGGCACGCACAATCCGTGGCTCATCATTGTCGCGTTAATCGTCATTATCGTTCCCATTCTTAAAAACTGGGCCGATATGAGAACCGGTTCGCACACGGTCAAGAAAGACCGGCAAGCAGCCTTGTTTGCCGCGATGAATAACTATCTCATTTCCGCGCCGGGATATGCGCCGGAATTCTTGAACTATCAACTTGAGCAGACGTTTGACTTCTATTACAAGAAGCGGCTGGTGCATCATGAAATAAGAAAACTGGTGTCCGCAACGGACCCAAGCGACTCGATCCGGGAATATCTGCAAACCAAGCCGTTTCTCAAATTGGAGATAAAAAATGGCGTACCGGGGAAATTCCGTTTTCGGGAAAAACAAAAAAGATATCGTTTAAAAATTCTTCGCTGGAAGCTCACGTTTTATAAAACAAGATGGCGCCTTCTCGTGTTCTATTTTTTTTCAGCGCTTTTCGGATCGCTTTTGTTGATAGCCTTGACGTCTTTTGCTGACCATAACAAAGATTTTCTGAGTTGGGCATTTGTATTGCTTTTCGTCTTGGGTAGTTGCTCCGTGCTAGCTGCTTTTGTGTTCTTGTTGCTAGAAGAAAGATTTGGTTCAGCCAGGCAGTTTTTGATCAGGAAATCTCCGCCTTCGTTGAAGACGCTAAGTCTCCCGATGTTCGACAGGGTCACAGGGTAATGGGTCGCAGCGGCAGGAAAATTTCGAATCGACGGCAATCTCTCTAGGAAACAAAAATAAAGGAGACGGGATATGGGCTGGAGCTTCAGGAGAACAATAAAAATTGCACCCGGCGTGCGGATAAATTTGAGCAAAAGCGGCGTGAGTACCTCAATTGGCGGAAAGGGGTTTACCTACAATACCCGAGGACGTCTCACCACAAGCATTCCTGGAACTGGGATTCACTATACCCAGAATCTGAAGGCTCGCAGAACGGCAACGCCGATTCGCTCTGCAGTTGAGGCCAGCGGCCGTATTGATTCTGCAGGCACAGAACGACTCTCAAAGCGGGAACAGGCAACGCGCGATTTTGTGATGCTGTTACAAGATCGAACGACAAAGGCGCTCCGTCATTATTTCATTTCGCACGGCGTCTATGTCCTCGCTGAAGATCTCGCGGTCGCCGTAACACTTGAAGATCATCAGGAGTTTCTTGAGACCCTTAACCGGGAATTCGGGATAACTACCAAGGCAATTAAGCTCGCCGTAGATATCGGCTCGATATCGCTGGCCGAAAAAGAAAAAGCGATATCGGCACTTTATACGATAGAGGAGAGGTGCGCAGATCATCAAGGCGAGCGTGGTGCATTAAAGGAAGCCGCAACTTCGTTGCGGAACACAGTGCTGGCATGGCCAAGAGCACCAAATTTCATCGGGCCATTTTTGGTTAGTCTTCTCGGTTGCATATTTATTTCACTGAGGTATTTCAGCATGGGATTGATTCTGGTGGCGGGTTCTGCCTTGTACGGCTTCTACGTGCTGAAATATTTCGAAAAAGTGAAGATTTCAGTGTCGGAGGAGATTGCAGACGAAAATGCCAAGTTTGATGCATTGGTCACGAACGAAATTTCGCCTCGCCCGGCTGTGCCGAATTCTAAGGAGAATCCCCTTGGTATGGCATTGATGTATACGGGAATCACACTGATGCTTGCATTGGTTGCAGTCCTCTATCAACCGCAAAACACTGAACGTACGGAGGTAGCTTCGGCAGAAAATTTGCCTCCGGTTGAGAGGGAATCGCAAAACGGGGGAAGTCCCACGTCGCAGGCTTCGATATCTACTACCGCGAATTCTTCACAGCCTCATCAATCACAGGTCGATTTCAGTTGGCTGATTGGAAAATATCCTCAGGACGTGATTAATGATCGTCGATTCAGACACGCGTTTAATAATGTTTCACCGAATGAATGGCGAAAGATTGCTGATCGCCTTGTGGTCACCAATGCGGCTGGAATTCAATCAATGGACGGGTACTACTTTGGTACCGGTTGCAAGGCACATTTTTGTGGCACGGATGACGCGGCTTTTGCAATTAATGCAGCAACAGGGAAGGGCGATCTGATCTATAAGGAAACAAACGATTACAAGGCGGTTGCCAACAGGTTCGCGTGGAGCGACATGCCAATTACCTCGACTCCCTTGGCCGCTTGGGCCAGGTCAAATGGTATGGAAATTAATACTGCCGAAGCATTTGTATCGGACGCGATTTCTCATCCCACGTTCCAGACCAGCTTTAATTGTGCCAAAGCACGCTCCGATGCTGAACAACTGATCTGTGGTGATCAAGAACTGGCGGCGGACGACATTGAGCTGGCGGGTGCGTTTGCCAAAGCAAAGGCTGCAGCCGTTGACCAGGTTGCTTTCAAAGAACGCAGCCGGAAGGAATGGAATTATCGTGAAAAGAATTGTCATGACAGGGACTGCCTTATCAGCTGGTACGCTGTTCAGAAGGCCGCGCTTAGGCAAATAGCTGAGACTGGGAATGTCGCAGAAAACTATCCGGCTAATTAAAAAAGTTCGGCGGAAGGCTTGGCATGATGTAAATGGAGATACGAATCTGTGACATATTTTCGGGGTTGATTTTCAAAAATATGCTATTACAAGATTTGATCCCAGCACCTCCTTGTCGATCCGTCGCTGATTCAGCCTAACACTAGATGAGGGGTCTATAGTGTGATCCGAACATTGATCATTTCTGCCACAGTCCGAGCTACTCTCTTCGGTCTGCATCGTGACCTTCAATCTCGGTAACGCTGTGGAGCTTTACTTATCGTGGCTCGATAGCAGGAGTAGCCCCTGGTCTGCCAGTGTGTTCGAGGAAATCTGTGTCATATTTTATATTGAGGGTGTGTCATTGCAAGACTAGGCACTGGACTCCTTATCTTACGGCTTCATTCATGGCTTTACTATTTCTGTCTGGAAAACTGAGTTTAATGCTAATATTTGAACGGTGAAGTGAGGGTTCCCAATTGACCGGTGCTGTGTTCCTGCGGCATTTTTACTAGGTTGATGCTTGCCTAGCTATATATATACTTAACTTTCCCTGATGATATCTATCTGGTACCTATAACGGTAAAGTAGAATTGAAATACGGCCCTTGCTTCACACACTATGCTGATTACCTTAAGCGCTTTGACACCTCCCAACTTTCTGGATTTGAAGTCCTTCTCAGATCTTGCTTTATTCTTTGGTATTCCTTCGAATAAGCTTGGGTATCTTCTTTATGCTTTGCAAGATAGCGACAAATATAAGTCGTTCAATGTCCCCAAAAAAACTGGCGGAACAAGGCAGATTTCTGAGCCTCATCCGCTTCTTAAAAAAATTCAAAGGAAATTGGCCGATTCCTTGCTTGAACTATACAAGCCAAAGCAAAGTGTGCATGGTTATCTAAAGGATAAAAGTATTGTTTCGAACGCAAAAATGCATTTGCGAAAACGTTATCTTTTAAATTTTGACTTAGCAGATTTTTTCACAAGCATAAATTTTGGCCGTGTTCGCGGTCTATTTCTTAATCATCCGTTTAATTTTCCTCAAGAGGTCGCAACGGCGCTGGCTAGGATTTCTACAAAAGAAAATAGTTTGCCACAAGGAGCGCCGTCGTCACCTGTTATTTCTAATTTTATGTGCTGGGGGTTGGATAACTATTTGCGAAAATTTTGCTATCAGCTCGGGTGTACATATACAAGATACGCAGACGACATATCTATTTCTACTAATCGGGAGAATTTTCCAACTGAAATAGCTAATGTAAAACACGATCCATACAGTGCGGTTATTAGCGAAATTTTGACAACCAAAATTGAGCAAAATGGTTTTACGATTAATAATGCCAAGACGCGTTTTAGCACTCCCAGACAGTCTCAAGTTGTCACGGGGCTTAAAGTAAATGAATTTGCTAACGTATCAAGAAAGTATGTTCGTAATTTACGAGCAATGCTTCATGCGTGGGAAAAATTTGGTCTCGATAAAGCGGAGAGCGAATTCAGGGAAAAATACGTTTCGAAACATCGAGCGCCCTTTCTTCCGCCAGTTTCTTTTAAGCAGGTTCTTCATGGAAAGCTAACTTTTCTACGCTCTGTCAGAGGTCCAAACGATGATATTTATCAAAAATTGCTTGGTCGATATTCGCTGGTTGCAGATCTAAGAAGATTAACTAAATTTGGGTTTCCAAAGCAAATTAACAGAGCACTTTGGATTTTGGAGTCTGATCTTTTCGAGGATGATTACTATCAAGGTACTGGATTTTGTCTTGACGGAATTGGTATTGTCACTTGTGCTCACGTTCTTAAGCCGGGAACTAAAGCACGTAGGATTTATAATCATTTAGAGTCCTTAAATATTGAAATAGTGGAGCGAAATGACGCTCTCGATTACGCCATAATAAAAGTCATTGGTGGCGTCGAAGAAGTATCTTTAATAGCAGACTTGGATTTTAACCATCAGTTAGGTGGGCAGGTGAGGACTATTGGTTTCCCCGCTCATGACGGAACTGCCTCGGTGGCCTACGAAGATGGTGTAATAGTTCAATCGCGATACAATGCAGCAGGACAAAAATGGTTTCGAGTGAATACAAATATTGTCGCAGGAAGTAGTGGTGGGCCTGTTCTTAATAGCGAGATGAAGGTGATAGGAATTGTCGCTTATGGCGCAACAAATCTTTCCGGCGGTGGTGATCCAATCAACAGCGGCTATATTCCAATTCAGTGCTTAAATGGTCCTGCTTAGAGTCTTACTTAGCGTTTTTTTGAGGATACGTCATACGACTTCCCCTTACAAAAATTGATAGCGGAACGTGGCGATACCCAGTCTCTAAGTCGCATTCAAATCACCTAGCACCGAAAATTTAGCTGAATTTCATGTGTTAGCTCTATGGATTTATCCGGACTGATTGCTATACATATCTCCAATGATCATTAGTACACGCTTTTTTTCCGACTGTTTAAGGCGATGAAATGTCATTAGCAATCTAGCTAGATCATCATCCGCAGTATAGAAATATGCCGCGGGTACATTCAAAACAGAGGCAAGCCGCTCGACCATAGTGAGATCAGGCACGTGCTTCCCACGCTCATACTGATTCATCCTGGCGCTGGCAGACATCTCATCAATCCCCGCAAGTACGCCCAGTCGTTCCTGAGACAAGCCAGCCTCTAATCGAGCTTCTTTAAGCCTTTTCGCAAGTGACATAGTTACCCCAAAAACTAAGATATTCTTAGTTTTTGATTGGTGCTACACTAAGGAATGCTTAGTATTTGATTGTGTACATTCCGGACCTGAAGCCCCATGAGCCAACTCAACGCCTACTTCTCCCTCAAAAACAAAGTCGCCCTGGTCACCGGCGCCGCACGCGGCATCGCGCTCCACATCGCCTGTGCGCTCTCCACCGCCGGCGCCCGGCTGGCGATCCTGGACGTGCGCGAGCAGGAGGGGCAGGTTGTCGCCTGGCTGCTTGGCAGCGCGCAGGGCCGGGCCAGGTTCTGGTCGCTTGATGTCAGCGACCGCAAAGCGGTGCAACAAGTGATGGCGGCAGTGGAGGGCCATTTCGGTCGTATCGATATTCTGGTCAACAGCGCCGGCATCGATGCCGACAATCCGTCAGCGCAGGGGCTCTCGCTGGCGCAGTGGGAGAAGGCTATGTCGGCCAACGTCAACGGCAGCATCTTGTGCTCCAAGCATGTGATCGCGGCGATGGAGCGGGCCGGTGGCGGTTCTATCGTCAATGTACTGTCTTTGTGCGCGCTGGAGGATGAGCGGCATGAAGCGGCTGACCATGCCGCGAAGGCGGCGCTGCGGATGGCCAACATGAATGCGATGCGCTATGCGGCGCGCAATATCCGCGTCAATACGATTCATCCGGGCTTTTCACGGCCACCGGCGCAGGTGGAGGCTTTGCGCAAGCAGGGCGACCTGACGCAGAGGTTGGTTGATCTGGCGGAAGTACAGATGTTGACGGGCCGGGGTTCAGCGACGGATGTGGCGGCGGGGATTCTGTATCTGGCGTCGGATGCGAGCCGGTTTGTCAGCGGGACGGAGCTGGTGATTGAGGCGGGCTACGGCTGTCGCTGACAGTCACAGTGGCGTCCTTTACCTAACGCTTTCCGATAACAGATTTCATGCGACTGATTTCAGCTTTCTGCCTCTGTTGCAGATGGCAAGTGAAAGACATTAAAGCGGCAAAACGCCTTGCAGCAACGTGGAGCGAAGAAAATGCCTGAAAAACTGACTGGCTACGATCCTGCAGAAGATTTGTCTTCAGGCGAAGCAATGGCTGCTTTCATGACCGCCGCTTTTGAAACGGGCGATGCCGCATACATTGCGCACGCACTTGGTGTTGTGGCGCGTGCCAAGGGTATGGCGTAAATTGCAGTTGAAACCGGACTGTCACGGGAGCAACTTTACCGCTCTTTCAGCGAGAACGGCAATCTGACTCTAAAAAACACGCTCGCCGTAATGAAAACATTAGGCATCGAGCTGACGACAACTCCGCGTCGGCTAACGCTTAAAACGGATTGATGTCGGACTTATTTACCCATATTGCCGCCAAGATGATGATCCTGAAAATAATCGTTTTCTCCGTTGTTTAGCGCAAGATAGAAACACTTTCTTGCGTTGGCGTGTTTGGATAAATGTTGTTTCCTGTTGTGTCCATATCTCGTGAAATCATGCAGGCCGTTGTAGTGTTTGCTAGTCTCCATAGCCATAGCTTATATCTCGCCTAAACAGAAGCCGCTCAGATATCACGTCTGCCGCAGGGCAATGAAAGCCAGAACAAAACCAGGTTCCGGCTATCTAATCTTTTGCAAGTTCGGCAGAGGAGCAGAAAATGAAAAATGTATATCCTGCGATGCAAAGAGGTTTCACCGTGATTGAACTGATGATCGTCGTGGCGCTCATTGGCATATTGGCGGCAGTGGCAATCCCGGCCTATCAAAATCACCTGAAGAAAGAAAAATTTGCGGAAGTGACCGCAGCGGCTATGGCGCTCAAGCCGGTAGTTGAAAGCTGCGCACAGCATACGGGTGGCCTGGCCGCTTGCGATGGCGGCGCCAACGGCATTCCTGCCGACCGCACTGGAGATGCAGGAAAATATATCGCCTCGCTGAGCGTCAAGGGCGGCGTCATCAAGGCCGTTCCGCAAGAAAAGGACGGCATTCTCGCAACGGATACCTACGTGCTGACGCCAGTCGCCGGAACGCCGTTGCAATGGTCAAGTGCCGGCAGCGGTTGTGTTGCTACAACCCTCTGCAGGTAATCAGCCCAGGGCATTGTTTTAGCATTGAGAGGACAGCATGTACGGTAGCGTTGATTGGAAGCATGCGCCGAAAGGCGCGCGATGGTGGGCGATGGATGGCAGCGGACACGCTCATTGGTTCATGGAGCCGCATATAAAATCCCGGGCGCATTTCTGGTATACGCAAGAACTCCATGCGCCGACGTTTGGCTATATGGGGGACTGGCAAGAGAGCTTGACTGAGCGGCAGCCAGACGAAGCCGGTCCGGCGGCTGGCTGATACTTCTGAGAGCGGCTCCACACCGGCTTGCGATTAATGTGAGGATACATAGAACGAAGCATCGCGATGCCTCGGCTATTTGTTCGCTTACAACGTTTCACCCGGTGTTTTCTTCCCGTGAATAAATGTTACTTTGGCGATTTTTCCATCCTGAACTTCATAAATTGCAATCGCCTCCATGACACCCGGTCCTTCGGGCAGCGTGACGCGAACGCGCTCATGGTCGATGACGGTATTTCCCATCACAATGCGCTTGACGACGACGCCATGCAAAATCGTATCGCTGAACCGTACCGCATAGCTCTTGCGCATTTCCTCCTTGCCCTTTCTTGAGGGAGTGTTCGGAAATCCAAAAAGCTCGGCGTTGTCCGCATAGGTGGCAAGGAAGGCATCCATATCGCGCGCATTGTAGGCATCGAACTGCTTCTGGACGATCTCCTCGGCAGAGTTTGTCTCGACAGCCGATGCGGATTCAGACATAGGCAAAGCGCGGAAAAACAATGGGGCGCAGATGACTGATTTGAATATATCTTTCATGCCGTATTCTTTCTTTAGCTAAGTTAACTATCAACATGGGCTTTGTTGTCGCCAGCCTGTAGGCCTTGAGGAGATGATTAAATCGCGGCCCGCCCGGGAATTCGATGAACAGTACGCAACTCATCGCGTGGGGCCAGGAGGTTTTACCACGATGGTTTATCAGGGCAGGGCGGGAAAGCGCCTGGATTCTAAATAACCTAAATCTGATTGATATATCGAGGCCAGGCGCAAAGCAGAAAGTTCTAGACCTGGTCTTGCAATGACACATTGCCGCATTGAAGGTGCTGATCTTCCTTCGTTTTTGTCAGCCCAATGCAACGTCGTTTCATTGGATGTGTCATCGCAAGATCCGGCTCTTCCATCAAGGGAAATTCAGTTCTTCGTTGCCGTCGCAATCAGCCGCAAGCCGAACAGGATCATCACGCCGCCGGCAACGCGGTCGATCCAGCTTTTGTAGCGCAAGTAGGCGTCGCGCGGGGAGGCCGAGGAAAGCAATAGCGCAACAATGCTGTACCAGCCTGTTTCAATACAGAAAACGACGATCAGCAGGGCAAGGTTGAGCCAGGCCGGGAAGGCCGGGGGCAGAAGCGAAGCAAAAATACTGGCGTAGAAAATGGATGTCTTCGGATTGCTCAATTGAGTAACCAATCCGAGCATGAACGATTTTTTTAATGTCGGCATTGCCTCTTGTCCGAAATTCGCCCCCAGCATCAACGGCGATTTGGCGCCTTTCCAGATGCGATACCCGAGGTAGGCCAGATATGCTCCGCCTCCGATTTTTAATGCGAGATAGAGCCAAGGCACGGAAGCCAGCAGCGCCTGCAACCCCAATAGCGCTGCGGTGGCAAACATGATGCCGCCGGTTCCCATGCCAAGCGCGGCTGCCAGGCCATGCGATCGGGTCGACGCCACGGCAGTCTTGGCGACCATGACGAAGCTGGGGCCGGGGCTCATCGCGCCGATGGCGATGGCGCTGCCGATACTGAAAACGGTAATCGCTGTATTCATGATGACCTTTCGCGTTACTCGGTTAGCCTTTGTGGCATGCATTTCCTCTGAAAATGCTCCTGTTGCATTGGGCAGACGGCCAACGCAAGACGCTACCCGTCATACCTTAGCGTAGCTGCCAAGCCTTGATCAAGGGATATCTAGTCTAGTGCAACGCCGCCATCAATGCCGCGCAGCCGTCAGTCTGCAAAGCGAGTTCTCGCGGGAACGCTTTGACTCAGCCTTTACAAGCACTGGGGGAGGGGGATTGGATGAAAAATCTGAAGGCAAAAGAAAAGGGGTCACATTTGCATGTGACCCCTTAGAATCTTGGCTCCCCGACCTGGACTCGAACCAGGGACCTGCGGATTAACAGTCCGTCGCTCTACCAACTGAGCTATCAGGGAATTGAAAGAAGCAGAATTATAGTCTTGAATTTGCTGTGGTGTCAAAGCTTTTTCTAAACTTTTCTACATCTCCCGATGCAAGTGTTGCTACTGCATCGGGACCCGAATATTACAGGACTTTTGCGATTGCGGCGACAACATTATCAATATTTTTTGAATTCAGCGCGGCAACACAGATACGGCCTGTGTCTACGGCGTAAATCGAGAACTCGTCGCGCAGGCGGTCGACTTGTGCCTTGGTCAAACCCGAGTAAGAAAACATGCCGCGTTGCTTGGTGACGAAATCGAAGTCGTGGCCTGGCGCCTGTTCTTTCAGTTTCTTAACCAGCAGGTGGCGCATTTCGCGGATGCGCACGCGCATGCCGGCCAGTTCTTCTTCCCACAATGCGCGCAGTTCCGGCGACGACAGGGCGGTGGCGACTACCTGGCCGCCGTGGATTGGCGGGTTGGAGTAGTTGGTGCGCACCACGCGCTTGAGTTGCGACAGTACGCGGCCGGCTTCTTCCTTGCTGGCGGCGACGATGCTCAGTGCGCCTACGCGCTCGCCGTACAGCGAGAACGATTTCGAGAACGAGTTGGAAACGAACAGCGGGCCGCCTGCTTCTGTGAAGCGGCGCACTACCTGGCCGTCGGCTTCGATGCCGTCGCCAAAGCCTTGGTAGGCCATGTCGAGGAACGGCACCAGGCCGCGCTGGATGACGACTTCGATGACCTGGGTCCATTCGGCGTCGCTCAGGTCGGCGCCGGTCGGGTTGTGGCAGCAGGCGTGGAGGACGACCACGGAGCCGCTTGGCATGCTCTTGAGCGCATTGAGCATGCCGCTGAAGTTGACGCCGCGGGTAGCAGGGTCGTAGTACGGATAGTTGTTGACGGTGAAGCCGGCCGATTCAAACAGTGCGCGGTGGTTTTCCCAGCTTGGATCGCTGATCCAGACTTGCGCATCGGCGGTGGCGAAGCGCTTGAGGAAATCGGCGCCCAGTTTCAGCGCGCCGGTGCCGCCGATGGATTGCACGGTGATCGCACGCTTCTCTTGCACTACGGCGCTGTCGGCGCCAAATACCAGTTCTTGCACTGCCTTGTCGTAAGCGGCCAGGCCTTCGATCGGCAGATAGGTGCGTGGCGACAGTTTTGCAATCAGTTGCGCTTCCGCTTTTTGCACGCACTCCAGCAGCGGCACCTTGCCGTTATCATCGTAATAAACGCCGACGCCGAGGTTGGTTTTGCCTGGATTTTGATCCGCATTGAAGCCTTCTGTAATACCGAGGATAGGATCGCGTGGCGCCATTTCGATGGCGGTGAAGAGGGAGGCTGAAAGAGGTGCGTTCATCGTGATAACATAAAAAGTTGGCTGCAAAGTTGCATCTTGTAGCCGGGTTGAATGCTGTGCCGGGTCACGAATACATCGCTGGTCGGCGCGGATTTACTACCGTCTATTTTACCAAAGGTCGAGGCCCATGGCTGACATATCACAGGTTTCCAGTACCGTCGACGAGTCTAAAATCGTCACTTTTCCCAATTCGCCCTATAAGCTGTTTCAGCCGTTCGAGCCGGCCGGCGACCAGCCTGCGGCCATCGCCAAGTTGGCTGAGGGCGTGGAAGATGGCTTGTTTTACCAGACTTTGCTGGGGGTGACCGGCTCGGGCAAGACTTATACGATGGCTAACGTCATCGCCCGCATGGGGCGGCCGGCGATCGTGTTTGCGCCGAATAAAACCCTGGCGGCCCAGCTGTACAGCGAGTTTCGCGAGTTTTTCCCGCATAACGCGGTGGAGTATTTCGTCAGTTACTACGATTACTACCAGCCTGAAGCGTATGTGCCGCAGCGCGACTTGTTCATTGAGAAAGATTCGTCGATCAACGAGCATATCGAGCAGATGCGCCTGTCTTGCACCAAGTCGCTGATGGAGCGGCGCGACGTGGTTATTGTGGCAACGGTGTCGGCGATCTACGGTATCGGTAATCCCAATGAGTACCATCAGATGATCCTGACCTTGCGCGCCAAGGACAAGGTCAGCCAGCGCGATGTGATCGCACGCTTGATCCAGATGCAATACACGCGCAATGAAATCGATTTCGGCCGTGGCACCTTCCGTGTGCGCGGCGATACGATCGACGTGTTTCCTGCAGAGCATGCCGAACTGGCTGTGCGTATCGAGATGTTTGACGATGAGATCGACAGCCTGCAGCTGTTCGATCCGCTGACCGGCCGCGTACGGCAGAAAATTCCGCGCTTTACGGTCTATCCCGGTTCGCACTACGTGACGCCGCGCGCCACGGTGCTGCGCGCCATCGATACCATCAAGGAAGAGTTGCGCGACCGGTTGGAGTTTTTCCGTAAGGAAAATAAATTGATCGAAGAACAGCGCATTGAGCAGCGCACCCGTTTCGATCTGGAAATGATGCAGGAAATCGGCTTCACCAAGGGCATCGAAAACTATTCACGCCATCTGAGCGGCGCCAAGGCGGGCGAACCGCCGCCGACATTGGTCGATTATTTGCCGCCGGATGCGCTGATGTTCCTGGATGAATCGCACGTGCTGATCGGCCAGTTGAACGGCATGTACAACGGCGACCGTGCGCGTAAGGTGAATCTGGTGGATTACGGTTTCCGGCTGCCGTCGGCGCTGGATAACCGGCCGCTGCGTTTCGATGAATTCGAAGGCAAGATGCGGCAGACGATTTTCGTATCGGCGACGCCGGCCGATTATGAAAACCAGCATGCCGACCAAGTGGTGGAGCAGGTGGTGCGGCCGACGGGGCTGATCGATCCGGCGATTGAAGTGCGACCAGCCTTGAGCCAGGTGGATGACCTGATGTCCGAGGCGAATGCGCGCATCAAGAAAAACGAGCGCGTGCTGGTCACCACACTGACCAAACGCATGGCGGAACAGCTGACCGAATTCCTCAGCGATAACGGCATCAAGGTGCGTTATTTGCACAGTGATATCGAAACCGTCGAACGGGTTGAAATCATCCGCGATCTGCGTCTGGGAACGTTTGACGTGCTGGTCGGGATCAACCTGCTGCGTGAGGGTTTGGATATTCCCGAGGTGTCGCTGGTAGCGATCCTGGATGCGGACAAGGAAGGCTTCCTGCGTTCCGAGCGCAGCCTGATTCAAACCATCGGCCGTGCCGCGCGTAACCTGAACGGCACCGCGATCCTGTATGCCGACCGCATGACCGATTCCATGCGCCGTGCAATCGACGAGACCGAGCGCCGCCGCAACAAGCAGATCGCTTTCAATACCGCGAATGGCATCACGCCGGTCGGCATCAGCAAGCAGATCAAGGAGTTGATCGACGGCGTCTACAGCCCGCAAGAAGCGCGTGAGGAGTTACATGCGGCGCAGGACCAGGCCAAGTACGAGGCGATGAGCGAGAAGCAGGTCAGCAAGGAAATCAAGCGCCTGGAAAAATTGATGGTCGATCACGCCAAGAACCTGGAATTCGAAAAAGCCGCGCAGGTGCGCGATCAGTTGCATGTGCTGAAGCAGCAGTTGTTTGGTGCGCCTGGAGCGGACAGTATCGCTATTTAATTGTAGTTATTTCGTACCCGTATTTTGCAGGCCGGGTTGCGTTGCACTAACCCGGCCTGCATCTTTATCCACTCTGTTTTTAAAGCGTTTTAACTGGTTTATGACTGACTTTCTTCCTGCTTCAATTCGTGATGCTTTACGTGGCGTGCACGCTTCCTGGCTCGTCATTCTGGAGAACGGTTTGCGCGCAGTCGCGCAGGCCAATCCAGTCTACTT
The DNA here is from genome assembly GCF_000786695.1 of Collimonas arenae. Lineage (NCBI taxonomy): Bacteria > Pseudomonadati > Pseudomonadota > Betaproteobacteria > Burkholderiales > Oxalobacteraceae > Collimonas > Collimonas arenae. The sequence continues at coordinate 1,572,790 of NZ_CP009962.1, forward strand.
GAAAGACCTGGCCGCGACTGAGTATTTGCCGACCGAAGGCCGTATGTTCGCTGCCTTTACTCAACCGCTGGACGCTGTGCGTTACGTGCTGGTAGGCGAGGGGCCTTATCCGCGCGCAGCCAGCGCTACAGGCGTCTGTTTCATGGATGGCGCGGTGGGTTCGCTGTGGTCTGAGAAGGGTTTGTCCAAGCAGGTCAATCGTGCTACGTCGCTGCGCAATTTCATGAAAATGTTGCTGGTGGCTGATGGCCAGCTGGCGATTGAAAGCACTACCGGCGACGCCATGTCTGGCGTGGCGCAGCAAGCGCAAGCGGCGGGTTCGCCGGCGATCCAGTTGCTGGCGGATTTGCAGGACAATATGGTGGGGCAGGGATTCCTGTTGCTGAATGCGTCGTTGGTGTTTCGTTCCGACGTGGCGCCGGTGAAAGACGCCAAGGCCTGGCAGCCGTTCATGCAGGCGGTGCTGCAAGGGTTGGCCGATGCCGCAGAAGGGCGCGGCGAGCCTTTGCCGACGCTGGTGCTGTGGGGGAAAATCGCCGAGCAGTTGCATGCCTACCCGGTCACTGCGCGCTTTCCGAAAGCGGTCGCCGAGCATCCTTACAATCTCAGCTTTATCGGTAATGCCGGCATGCAAGCCTTGTTCGGCCCGATGCAGCTATTGAAACGAAGCGCGTAATTAGATCAGGCTCATCTGCCGCAGGTCGGTCTCGGCTTGCGTCGGGGTCTTTTCCGCGGCAGGCTCTGGTTCCGGCGCAAAGTCGAATTCCGGTGCGGCTATAACCGGCTTCGGCGCTGGCGCCGGCTTGACGCGCTTGGTGCTCACCGCTGCGGTCGACAGCCAGCGCTTCAGCATGTCGTCAAACAAGTTCATCATGGCTTCCGGCACTTCTTGCGTGTAGGCCTGGCGGATCACGATGCCATCCCACATTGCGGTCAGCAACAGCGCTGCTTGCTGGGCATTCAGCGCAGCATCGATCTGGCCGCGTTCCTGGGCGGTGCGCAGCATGTCTGCCAGGCCGTCCACCCATTCCGTCTCCGCCTTCTTGATGACCGCGCCAACCCGCTTGTTGCGCAATCCCTCTGCATAGATTTCCGTCATCAGGCCGGCATCGCTGATCGCAGCGTAGCGATCAGCGAAGGCGCGGGTGATGGCAGACAAGGCTTGCGGCAGGTCGTCGGTGTCATGAAACTCCGACAACATGGTGCGCGCCTGGCGGCGTTCATCCTCGGCCATGGCCGCGATGATGGCGTCCTTGCTGGTGAAATAGCGATACACCGCGCCCGGTCCCAGGCCCACTTCGGTGCAGATCTCCTGCATCGAGGTCTGGTGAAAGCCGTTCTTGCGGAAGCACTTGCCGGCGGACTTCAGGATGTCGACGCGTTTCTGGTCGGCTCTCTGTGTCGGTGATTGCGGTGTCTTGGATTTGCGGATGGCCATGCTAAGTGTAAGTGCTGCTCAAAAGAGGACTGTGCGGGAGGGTCAGTATTATAGGTTTAAGCGCCGCATCCTTGCATAAATTTTTTGCAGGAAACGCTTTTCTGCCGGGTCCATCCTATAAGTATGTTGCTTTTTTTCCTCGAAACATCCGCTTTTCGGTATACCCTGTTTTTCTGTGGTTGATTAAATGTTAACTACCCTGAAACCCAAGACTGGCGCGGGATTCCAGGAATTGGGTAATACCTGACGGATTCACTCAAGTTTGGTATACTGTCGTCACACTGCGCGATTCGGAGTACGGATGCGCGGATAGATAGCTTTAAGAGCGGAGATTACATGCGTCTGACTACAAAAGGCCGGTTTGCGGTAACTGCGATGATCGATTTGGCATTGCGCCAGGGCAAGGGTCCGGTGACTTTGTCCGCCATCAGCGAACGGCAAGAGATTTCTCTTTCGTATCTCGAACAATTGTTCGGTAAGTTGCGCCGTCACCAGATTGTTGAATCCGTACGCGGGCCAGGCGGCGGATACAACCTGGCGCGCAAAGCAGAGGACGTCACTGTGGCCGATATCATCATTGCGGTCGACGAACCGCTGGATGCGACCCAGTGCGGCGGCAAGGAAAATTGCCACAGCCCGGATCACGAAGGCGGCGGCCGCTGCATGACGCACGACCTGTGGTCGACCCTGAATTCGAAGATGGTCGAATATCTGGATTCGGTGTCGTTGAAGGATTTGGTAGAACAGCAGCACGCGCAGCAAAAGAAGACCCTGGAACAAAACGTGGTGGTGATGCATCGGTCCCACCTGGTTGCTTGATTGGAGCTCAAAATAGTATGAACGCACCCTTGGAAAAAAGCCTGATAGACACATTGAAGGCGCCTCACTTCCCGATTTACATGGATTATTCGGCAACCACGCCGATCGATCCGCGTGTTGCCGACAAGATGATTCCTTACCTGCGCGAGCAGTTCGGCAATCCGGCCTCGCGTAGCCACATGTATGGCTGGTCCGCTGAAAAAGCCGTGGAAGATGCGCGCGAGCAAGTCGCCAAGCTGGTCAACGCCGATTCACGCGAGATCATCTGGACTTCCGGCGCCACCGAAGGCAACAATCTGGCGATCAAGGGCGCAGCCAATTTCTACAAGACCAAGGGTAAGCACATCATCACCGTCAAGACCGAACATAAAGCGGTGCTGGACGTGGTGCGCGAACTGGAGCGCCAGGGTTTTGAAGCGACTTACCTGCAACCGCAAGACAACGGCCTGATCACCATCGAGCAGCTGGAAGCGGCGATCCGCCCAGACACGATTTTGATCTCGGTCATGCTGGTGAACAATGAAATCGGCGTGATCCAGCCGATTGAAGAAATCGGCGAACTGTGCCGCCAAAAGGGCATCATTTTTCATTGCGACGCGGCGCAAGCCACCGGCAAGGTCGTGATCGACCTGGAAAAATGGAAAGTCGACCTGATGACTTTCACCGCGCACAAGACGTATGGTCCGAAGGGCGTTGGCGCCCTGTACGTACGCCGCAAACCGCGCGTACGCCTGGAAGCGCAAATGCACGGCGGCGGTCACGAGCGCGGCTTGCGTTCGGGCACCTTGCCTACGCACCAGATCGTCGGCATGGGCGCGGCGTTTGAAATCGCCCGTGAAGAAATGGATGAAGAGATCGTTCGTATCAAGGCATTGCGCGACCGCCTGGCGACCGGCCTGCAAACAATTGAAGAAGTGTATGTGAATGGCGACATGGCGCACCGTGTGCCGCATAACCTGAATGTCAGCTTCAACTATGTTGAAGGCGAATCGCTGATCATGGCGATCAAGGATATCGCGGTGTCGTCCGGCTCGGCCTGCACGTCGGCCAGCCTGGAGCCATCGTACGTATTGCGCGCACTGGGGCGCAGCGACGAACTGGCGCACAGCTCGATCCGCTTCACCATCGGCCGCTTCACGACCGAAGAAGACATCGACTTCACGATCGAACTGATCAAGACCAAGGTAGCGAAACTGCGCGAGTTGTCGCCACTGTGGGATATGTATAAAGACGGGATCGATATCAGTACGATCCAATGGGCGGCGCACTAGAAATTCTCTGCGGCTGATTGAATTTTCAGCGCCGCAGCATTAAACAAGGAGCAGTAAAATGTCTTACTCAGCAAAAGTTTTGGATCACTACGAAAATCCACGCAATGTCGGCGCTTTTGAAAAAGGCGACGAGACTGTCGGTACCGGTATGGTTGGCGCGCCAGCTTGCGGCGACGTCATGAAGTTGCAGATCAAGGTCGGCGCGGATGGCGTCATCCAGGACGCCAAGTTCAAGACCTACGGTTGCGGCTCGGCGATTGCTTCATCGTCGCTGGTGACTGAATGGGTCAAGGGCAAGACCCTGGACCAGGCAATGTCGATCAAGAACACCCAGATCGCCGAAGAACTGGCGCTGCCGCCAGTGAAGATCCACTGCTCGATCCTGGCCGAAGATGCAATCAAGGCCGCAGTTGAAGATTACAAAGCCAAGCACGGCGAGCAGAAACAAGCAGCATAAAAGGCGCTGACGGTTATGGCAATCACACTGACAGAAAAAGCGGCGAAGCATATCAACCGCTATATCGAACGTCGCGGCAAGGGCATCGGCCTGCGCTTCGGCGTGCGTACGACCGGTTGCTCGGGGCTGGCCTACAAGCTGGAATACGTGGATGAGAAGACTGACGAAGATGCAGTGTTCGAATCGCACGGTATCCAGGTGTTTGTCGATCCCAAGAGCTTGCCGTATATCGATGGCACCGAACTTGATTTCGCCCGTGAAGGCTTGAACGAAGGCTTCAAGTTCTACAACCCGAACGTCAAGGACGAATGCGGCTGCGGCGAAAGTTTCCGGATCTGATCCGGATTTTTCGCTGGTTTGAACTACGGTTGAACTGCCAAGCCTGTTGAACCACAACAGGCTTTTGTTTTGTGGGTCCCCTGATCTGCCAGAGTAAACATGCAAAATCACTTTGAACTGTTCCAGTTGCCGCAACGCTTCACACTCGATACGACGGCGCTGGACCAGGCTTATCACGAGGTGCAGAACCAGACGCACCCCGACCGTTTCGTCAACGCCACCGCGGCTGAAAAGCGCGTGGCGATGCAATGGACCACACGCGCCAACGAGGCCTACCAGATCCTCAAGAGCCCGTTCAAGCGCGCCGCCTATATGTGCGAGCTGAACGGCGTCGCGTTGCAGGCGGAGTCGAATACGGCGATGCCGGCGGCTTTCCTGATGCAGCAGATGGAGTGGCGCGAAATGCTGGACGATGCGCGCGCCGGTAAAAACCTGGAAGCGCTGGAGCAGCTGGATCGCGAATTGCGTGCGGCCCGTAGAGCGGATCTGCAACACATCGGCGCATTGCTGGATGCCGGGGATTTCGAGAAAGCGGCGCAATTTGTGCGGCAATTGATGTTCCTGGAAAAGTTCGGCGAAGAGATCAGCAATGCTTTCGCTATCCTCGAATCTTGATTAACCAAATTATTGACTGAGTACTGGCATGCCCGATATCTGGTTATTCCTGATCGCCGCGATAACCCTGACCCTGGCGCCGGGGCCGGATAATATTTATGTACTGACGCGCGGCATCGCCCAGGGCCGCAAGGCCGGGCTGGTCTCCGCACTTGGTTTCAGCTCGGGCCTGATTTTTCATACGATGCTGGCGGTGCTCGGTTTCGCCGCGCTGATCAAGGCTTCGCCGCTGGCGTATTCGCTGCTGCGCTATGCTGGCGCTGGCTATCTGGTGTACATCGGCGTCCGCACCTTGCGTTCGCATTCGGCGATTCATCTGCAAGGCAATGTTGCGCCGATGAAGCTGTCCCGCATCTATTGGCAGAGCGTGATCGCCAATATGCTGAATCCGAAAGTGACGCTGTTCTTTATCGCATTCCTGCCGCAGTTCGTGAACGCAAGCGCCGGCCATATCCCGGCGCAGATGTTGCTGCTGGCAGCGGTATTTATCCTGCAGGCGCTGGCCATTTTTAGCGTGGTCGCCCTGTTTTCAGGCATGGTCGGCGCATTCTTCCAGCGCAAGAAATCGGCCGCCACCATCATGAACCGCTTGGCGGGCACTGCGTTTATCGGTCTCGGTATCCGCATCGCCCTGCCACAATAAAGCAATAAACGGAAAGCAAGACACCCCCATGGCACTTTTGCAAATCTCAGAACCAGGCATGTCCACCGCTCCGCATCAACACCGGTTGGCGGTAGGGATAGACCTGGGCACCACCAATTCACTGGTCGCTACGGTGCGTAACAGTATTCCTGAAGTGCTGAACGACGAAGCAGGGCGGCCGCTGATGCCGTCCATCGTGCGCTATCTGCCGAACGGCAATGCTCATATCGGCTATAAGGCGCAAGCTGCACAGACGACTGACCCGAAGAACACGATCTTGTCGGTCAAGCGCTTCATGGGCCGCGGCCTCAAGGACATCGCCTACGCTGAGAACCTGCCCTACGATTTTCTCGATGCGCCAGGCATGGTGCAGTTGAAGACAGTGGCTGGCGTCAAGAGCCCGGTGGAAATTTCAGCGGAAATCCTGGCGACCTTGCGCCAGCAAGCGGAAGATGCGCTGGGCGACGACCTGGTCGGTGCGGTGATTACCGTACCAGCCTATTTCGACGATGCGCAGCGCCAGGCCACCAAGGACGCGGCCAAGCTGGCCGGCCTCAACGTGCTTCGCCTGCTCAATGAGCCTACGGCGGCGGCGATCGCCTACGGCCTGGATAACGCCTCGGAAGGCGTCTACGTGGTCTATGACCTGGGCGGCGGCACTTTCGATATCTCGATTCTGAAGCTGACCAAGGGTGTGTTCGAAGTGCTGGCGACCGGTGGCGACTCGGCCCTCGGCGGCGATGATTTCGATCACCGGCTATTTTGCTGGATCAGCAAGGAAGCCGCGCTGGCGCCGTTGTCCGACGAAGACACGCGAGTGCTGATGGTGAAGGCGCGCGAAGCCAAGGAACTGCTGTCGACCAAAGCGGAAGTCACCATTGATGCTGTGTTGAACTCCGGCGAGCGCGTGCACCTGCTGCTGACCGCCGAAATTTTCGATGAGATTACCCAGCATCTGGTGGCCAAAACGTTGACGCCGACACGCAAGGCATTGCGCGATGCCGAATTGAGCGCCGACGATGTCGATGGCGTGGTGCTGGTCGGCGGCGCTACCCGCATGCCAAGCATCCGCAAGGCGGTCGGTGCGTATTTCCATACTACGCCGCTGGCGAACATCGATCCCGACAAGGTAGTGGCGCTGGGCGCTGCGATCCAGGCCAACCTGCTGGCTGGCAACCGTGCCGCCGGCGACGACTGGCTGCTGCTGGATGTGATTCCCTTATCGTTGGGTATAGAAACCATGGGCGGCCTGGTGGAAAAAGTCATCCCGCGCAATTCGACCATTCCTTGCGCCCGTGCGCAGGAATTCACTACCTTCAAGGATGGCCAGACCGCGATGGCGATCCAGATCCTGCAAGGCGAGCGCGAACTGGTCAGCGATTGTCGTTCACTGGCCAAGTTTGAACTGCGCGGTATTCCGCCGATGGCGGCCGGTGCGGCGCGGATTCGCGTGACCTATCAGGTTGATGCCGACGGCTTGCTGTCAGTCTCGGCGCGTGAACTGCGTTCCGGCGTGGAAGCGTCGATCAGCGTCAAGCCATCCTATGGATTGGCGGATGACGACATTTCGCGCATGTTGCAGGAGTCGTTTGCCTCGGCCGACGTCGACATGCAGGCGCGTGCGTTAAGAGAAGAGCAGGTAGAAGCGGAGCGCATCGTGCTGGCGACCGAATCGGCCTTGCAAAGCGATGCTGCGTTGTTGTCCGCCGAAGAGCAGGCTGCGATTACGGCGTTGATTGCCGTTGTCCGTACGCAGACGCAAGGCGCCGACCATCTGGCGATCAAGGCGGCAGTCGAGGCGCTGGCGCATGGCACCGAAGATTTCGCTGCGCGCCGCATGGATCGCAGCGTGCATGATGCACTGACCGGCAAGACACTGGACCAAGTGTCGTAACTCATTTCACAAAAAAGTATCAACCTATTCCCGAGGTAAACCAAGTGCCCCAAATCGTCGTATTGCCCCATCCTACCTACTGCCCCGAGGGCGTCGTGATTGAAGCCCCGCGCGGACAATCGGTCTGCGATGCCTTGCTGGACCATGACATCGAGATCGAGCACGCCTGTGAAAAATCCTGCGCTTGCACGACATGCCACGTGGTGGTGCGCGAAGGCTTTGCCTCATTAGGCGAGCTGGATGACAAGGAAGAAGACTTGCTGGACATGGCCTGGGGCCTGGAAGCGACTTCTCGCCTGTCATGCCAGGCTATCCTCGGCGAAGAAGACCTGGTGGTCGAAATTCCCAAGTACACCATCAACCACGCCAGCGAAAACCACTAAGCGAAAGGGGAGCCGTCTCATGAAATGGATAGATACACTGGAAATTGCAGAAGCCTTGTACGACAAATTCCCGGATGTCGATCCGGAGAAAATCCGTTTTACCGATTTGCATAACTGGGTGCTTGAACTGGACGGCTTCGATGATGATCCAAAGCGTACCGGCGAAAAAATCCTGGAAGCGATACAAGCTGCCTGGATAGAAGAAGCCAGATAATCGTTACTTAAAGGCTGTTGCAAACACGCCTGGCGTTGTTGTCCTTGCAGGGCGAGCCCGGGCTTGCAAGCCCGGGTTGTTCCGAAGGCAGACGACAATGTCGTCTGAAACCCCTGCTACACCATCCTGGCCGTACTACTCGTACTGTCTTCGTCGGAGCGCCTAGCCATCTGTGTTTGCAATAGCCTCTTAAATAAAAAACCCGCTGTCGCTACATTCGTAGCAACAGCGGGTTTTTTATTGGTGGAACAGGTTTTAGCCGCGGCCTTCCAGGTGGCCGTTGACTACACGGACCGGATCGCCGACTTGCCAGCCCTGGCCGGACTGCGGGAAGCTGCGCAGCTTGCCGTCTTCCATCCGCACCATCACCTGGTAAGTCGTATTGGTGCGGGTGCGTTTTTCAACTTCGTTACCGGCAAAACCGCCGCCTACCGCGCCGGCTACTGTCGCCAGGGTGTTGCCGTTACCATGGCCGACCTGGTGACCCAGGACGCCACCCAAAACCGCGCCTGCGGCAATCCCCAAACCGCTAGGCGGGGCTGCATGCTGGATAGCCTGGATCGACTCGACCCGACCGCAGCTGTGGCAGATCGCCGGCTGTGGCGCTGGAGCCGGCTGGCGCGGCGCCTGTGCGTATTCAGAGCGTGGCGCTTGCGCATATTCCGGACGTGGCGCTTGCTGCGATTGTTGCGCCTGCGTCGGCTGTTGCTGCGCGTAGTAACCATTCTGGCCGGCTTGCGGCGCGCCGTTATTCATTGCCTGACCTGACGGCTGTTGCTGGCTGTTGTAATCAGGTGACATCGCGGCGACAGGTGCGGGTGTCGATTGCGAGCTAGGGAACAAGCCAGTCATTGCAGCTACACCAACCAGGCTGGCAAGAGTAACGGCAACCGCTGCCGCAGCAACTAACGGATGAATGCGATTGTTTGGTTTTGGGTTATCCATTTTGACCTCCAGAAATTTTTTTGTTTGTCGAGTAATGTAATTATCAAAGGTTCAAAGCCGGAACACTAGATTGATAATGTGTCAGATGTATCCTTATGTAACGAGTTCACGGATAACGAAAATATTTTTCTGGAGGAAATTAATTTGCCGAAATGGCAAGTTGGTAAAAGAGGCGTGCAGGCGGATAAAACAATTGGGGTCAGAGTGGGATTAATTGTTGCGGGTGCCCACGCCCGCACTACCTAAAGCGCCAAAAGAGGCAGAGTTTTTACGACAGCGGGATTTGTCGTAAAAAAGCTCTCCTCCTTTTAAATTCGCATGCCTTCGATTTTATGAAAAAGCGGACATGGAGCCTGGCATCGCAAAACTAGAACGTGTGGCTCATGCCCACTGCGTAACCGGTGGTGTTCACAACGATCTTTTCCCGATACAGGTCTGCGTATAACGCGGTGCGCTTGGAAAGCGGGTGACTGTATCCAAGGCTGACCTTGTGATTGCCGCTATCCTGATTGCGTCCATAACCGGCCTTGATGGTATCCGCACCGACTGCATAGGTGGCAGCCAGCACCATCAGCCGTTCGCTGCTGCGACCAGCTGCCGCGGCATTCACGCCAACCAGTTTGGTATGCGCGTAGGAGCCCATGATCACTAGCCCACCGAAAGCATAGGAGCCGCCGAGGAAATAGATATTATCGTTGTTGTCGTTGCGCTCATACGACGCCATGGCGCCCACCGGGCCTTTGCCATAGTTGAGCGAAATGCCGACGTTGCGCGTTTTAGCCAAGGGATTCCTTTCAACCTCGCCAGCCACGGCAAACCTGAAACCTGAAAAGTCCGGGGAATCGTAAAACACGCCATTGCTGATCCGCGCAAAATTGGCATAACCGAGCGCTACATCGTTGATGCCGTCACTGCTGTAGCTGCCGGTCTGGTAGCTGGCCAGCGAGCCGTTGAAGCCACTGTTGTACCAAGGCTCAAACAGCCAGATATTGTTCCACAAAGGCGTTACAGCGCGTCCGATGCGCAAGCTACCGACAGTGTTGCTTTTCAGGCCGACCGTGCTTTCGCCTTGTAAGAAAGTGGTAGGGCGCTCTTGTGCACCGGTGGCGGGAATGAAGCGGGTTTGCAGATTGAAGATCGCGGATAAGCCATCGCCCAAATCTTCTTGTCCTTTGAAGCCCAGCCAGTTGTTGTAGCCGCGCCCCATGATGACTGCGCCACCGCTTTCCTTGCCGATAGATACATCCAGGTTGCCGTACATGGTGACGCTGGTTTGGGCATGCGCCTGAGAAGCCGTTGCCGCGAGCAGGAGCAGTCCCAATTTGATTGCCTTGCCTGGAAGTTGGAAGCTGCTGCTGCGATTCAGATTTTGCATGTTTTGTCTCCTTGTCGTTTTAGATTTGTTATAGATTTTTATGTGCGCGCATACCGCGAGCTGGCTTATCTTCTGTGATTAATCGTTTGTTTCCCAACGCAATAATTAGATGGGCCCATCGCATATTCAGATACGTGCTCATTTGCTTGCGTGGCACACAGGAAGGGCGACGGCGTGCCGCGCATGGTCGATGCGAAGAACGAAATTTGAGGCGGATTTGCCGGTAGAATGTCTGCCACAGCGGCGCAAAAAAATCATGAAAAATGCGCCGCCAGGATAACTAGGCTAGGAGACCCTATGGACCGTCGATGTCTGCCATTAAATGCATTGCGCGCTTTCGAAGCCGCCGGCAAGCACCTGAGCGTGACTGCCGCCGCCAACAGCCTGTTCGTCTCGCAAAGCGCCGTCAGCCGGCACATCCTGACGCTGGAAGCTCTGTTAGGCGTAAAGTTGTTTGAGCGCAAGCATCAACATCTGGAGCTGACGGAAGCCGGACGTGCGTTGCTGCCCGTCGTGAACAAATCATTCGACCGCATCGAGCATGTGCTGAAAGACATTCTCAAGGACGGCGCAGAATCCCGCCGGGTGCTGCACATTCAGATGCCGTCGACCTTTGCACATAACCTGGCGGTGCCGATCTTGCGCGAATTCAGGAATATTTTCCCGGACGTGATGCTGGATCTGGTGATCCCCAACAAGGTCGGCATGCCTGATATCAATAGCGATATCGCGGTGGTGTATTCAAAACCCGAAGTCAACGATCTGATTGCGGACCTGCTGTGGCATGTGCGCTTGACACCGCTGTGTCATCCTTGCCTGCTAGAAGCCGCCAATGCTGCCAGCCTGGCCGATTTTGTCGCTGGCAACGAGATTGTGCATGTCATTTTGGAAGGGCAGCCGCGCCACCGTTTGTGGGACAGGTTTGTACGGCAAGCGGAATTGCCCAAGGTAACGGTGGATCGCGGCCTGGTGTTCGAGACCGCCAATCTGGCTGCGCAATATGCGATGAGCGGCACCGGCATCGCCTTGCTCGATCCCTTGCTGTTCCAGGACGAGCTGCGTAACGGCACGCTGGTGCAGCCCTTCGACGCCTGGGTCGATGACGGTTATGGCTACTATCTGCTGACCCATTCCGATGACCTGCTGGATGAAACGATTGCATCGTTCCGGTCATGGATGATCCAGCGCTTCGCCAACTCTTCACTGGAGCTGCAAAACCTGGTGCGCCGGACCGGTGTTTCTGCCGCAGTCCTGCCCGACGCTTGATCCGATGCCATTGGATCAGTGCGGGCTGGAGCCGCTCGAACGTTTTTCGACAAAGCGCCTGACGTAATCATCGGCAGGGCGAGTCAGGATGTCGTCGGCGGTACCAGCCTGCACCAGCACGCCATCGCGCAAGATGGCGATTTGCGCGCCGATGTGGATTGCCTCATCCAGATCGTGCGTGATGAAAACAATGGTCTTGTTGAAGCGTTCCTGCAGCACCAGCAGCTGGTCTTGCATTTCAGCGCGTATCAACGGATCAAGCGCACTGAAGGCTTCATCCATCAGGATGATGTCGGTATCGGCTGCGAGCGCCCGCGCAAGGCCCACACGCTGGCGCATGCCGCCGGACAGCTGGTCCGGATAGGCCTTCGAGTAACCCTTCAATCCAACCCGTTCCAGCCATTCCTGCGCGCGTTCATGCGCTTCCTTCTTTTTCACGCCGCGCGTTAGCAGGGCAAAGGCGGTATTGTCCAGCACCGACCAGTGCGGCAACAGGCCGAAGCTTTGGAACACCATGCTGATCTTGTCGCGGCGTAGCTGGCGCAGGCCGTGCGCATCGAGCGACAGGATGTTTTCGCCGTCGATCAGGATTTCGCCCTGGGTAGGATCGATCAGGCGGTTGAAGTGCCGCACCAGAGTCGATTTACCCGAACCGGAGAGCCCCATGATGACGGAGATTTTCGCCTCCGGAATTTCCAGGGAAATATCACGCAAGCCGACATTGCAGCCGGTCTGCTGCAAGACTTCCGCCTTGCTTTTTTCCTGCTTCAGCATATCCAGCGCCGATTCGCATTGCGCGCCGAATACCTTGTAGATATTGCGTACCGAAATTTTGCTTGTGCTTGTGCTTGTGTTTGTAGTTGTCATGGCTTACTCCGGCTTGGTCAGTTGCGAGCGCTGGCGGCGATTCATGCCGTAGGCCTGGGTAATCCGATCGATCACGATTGCCAGGATGACGACCGCCACTCCGGCATGCGCGCCTTTGCCAAAATCCAGGTTGGTCAGCCCTTGCAAAATATCCTCGCCCAGGCCGCGGGCGCCGATCATCGACGCCACCACCACCATGGCCAGGGCCAGCATGGTGGTCTGGTTGATGCCGGCCATGATGCTGGGGCGCGCCAGCGGCAGTTGCACCCACATCAATAGCTGGAATTTGGTAGTGCCGAAGGACCAGGCAGCGTCACGGGTTTCCTGGTCGACCTGGCGGATACCGAGTTCGGTCAGGCGGATCAGCGGCGGCAAAGCATAGATGACGGTGGCCAGCACTGCAGGTACTTTACCGATGCTGAACAACATCACAGCCGGCAGCATGTAGACGAACATGGGGAAGGTTTGCATCACATCCAGTAGCGGCAGCAGCAGGCGCGACAGCAGCTTGCTACGCGCCATCAGGATACCGATAGGGACGCCGATAACCAGGCAGATGATGATGGAAACCAGCATGATGCTGAGCGTCTGGATCGTTTTTTCCCATAAGCCCATGCAGCCGATGAAGTACAGCGCCAGTACGAAAACGATGCTCAAGCGTACCCGGCGCAAGGCGTGATAGCTGATCAGGCCGACGGCCACCAGCACCAGCCACGGTGGGATCGACTGCAGGAAACCTTCCAGCGGAACCATCAGGTAACGCAGCATGAAGGTGGAAATATCATGCAGGCCGTCGCCATACTTCTGGACGATGTTGTTGATACCGGAATTTAAGACTTCCGAAAACGAAATCGGAATAAAGAATTCGAAAGACATGCTGATTTCCTTCTGAAGACACGACGTTCCAAGAGTATCCGCCCACGGATAAGCTCTTTGCTATCGATTGATACGGTAAGTCCACAAAAACAGGATAGAGCCCGCGCCGGCGATAGTGCGGCAGCGGGCCTCAGGGTAGGGGAATTACAGCTTCAGCTCGACTTTCTGAGCGACGTCGGCAGGAACCCATTGCGTCCATAACGCTTTGTTTTTTTGTAGAAATTCTTTAGCAAGCACCGAGCCGCCGACCTTGCGTTCACCCATCTCGGTAATGGCATGATTGACGATATCGGCTGGCACCGAGAGTTTGTTAAAGAAGGCGATGACGTCTGGCGCGCCCTTGATGAACGGTGTAGAGACACCGATTGTCAGCTTGAATGACGGCGTGACTGTGCCGCAGACATCGTCGGTGGTGGAGTTCTGCACGGTCTTCCAGCATTTTTCCGTGAACTCCGGTTCCTGCAGCTGGACGAATTTGTACTTGCCCATCAGGCCAGCCGGCGACCAGTAGTAAAACAGGATAGGTTTGCCGCGCTCATAAGCCGACGAAATGGTGGCGTCCAGTGCGCCGCCGGTGCCAGGACGGAAATTGGTGTAAGTGGCGGCCAGTTTGTACGCCTTGAATTTCTGGTTGTTGATGCGCTCGCAATCCCAGCCGCTTGGACAATTCAAGAAACGCCCCTTGGCCGGATCCTCGTCATCGGTGAACAAATCCTTGTATTTCGGCAGGTCGGCCACGGATTTCAGACCGGGCGCAATTGCCTTGATGCCACGCTTGGCGTCGCCGTTGACCACATAGTCCGGGACGAACCAGCCTTCACGGGTACCGCCGGCCAGGATGTTGCCGACCAAATCGATCTTGCCGTCGGTGCGGCCCTTCTTGATCACGTTGGTGCGGTCCCATTGCTCGACCCAGACTTGCAGATCGTTCGACACCAGCGCGGTTTCCGTGACGGCGGTGCTGCCGGTTACGCTTTCGGTCTTGCAGCCGTAACCGTTTTCGACGATGAAGTTGGCGATTTCGGTAAAGAACTGCGCGCTTTCCCAGGTCACGCCGGCGAATTTGACCGGTTTTCCCTCGGCGCACCATTGCGGGGTTGCGGTGGCTTGTGCTGCCGTCGCCGCCAAAGTCAGCAGCAGGGCGCCGCCGGTCTTGATGATGATTTTTTTCAATATGTTCTCCTTTGATTTTTTATCATGTCCACTGTATCTGTCGCCAGCCGTGGACTTAGGTACTGCGGTTCGCTAAAGCGCAGGTTTGCGCTTTAGCGCTTGTGCAGGAGGATTACAAACCGCCCATGCACAGGTACTTCAACTCCAGGTACTCATCGATGCCATATTTGCCGCCTTCGCGGCCCAGTCCGGATTGCTTGACGCCGCCGAACGGCGCTTCCGCATGCGAAATGACGCCGGTGTTGATGCCCACCATGCCGACTTCCAGCGCCTCGGCCACACGCCACACACGGGCCACATCGCGGCTGTAAAAATAGGCGGACAGGCCGAACTCGGTGGCGTTGGCCAGCGCGATCGCTTCTTCTTCAGTGTTGAAGCGGAACAGGCCGGCCACAGGACCGAAGGTCTCTTCCTGCGCCAGTTGCATATCCGGGGTTGCATTGAGCAATACGGTCGGTTCGTAGAAAGTGCCGCCGAGCGCATGCCGTGCGCCGCCTGTGGCGAGCTTGGCGCCCTTGGCCAAGGCATCGGCCACATGTTCTTCTACTTTGTGCAGTGCGTCGCTATCGATCAACGGTCCTTGGGTAGCGCCGTCTTCGGTGCCGGCGGCAACTTTCAGCGCTGCTACGCGCGCCGTAAGCTTGGCTGCGAAAGCGTCGTAGACGCTCGCTTGCACCAGGATCCGGTTGGCGCAGACGCAAGTCTGGCCGGTATTGCGGAATTTCGAGGCCATTGCGCCATCGGCGGCGGCATCCAGATCGGCGTCGTCAAAAACGACGAAAGGTGCATTTCCTCCCAGTTCCAGGGAAAGTTTCTTCAGGGAATTTGCTGATTGACTCGCCAACAGACGGCCCACAGCGGTTGAACCGGTGAACGATAGTTTGCGCACGACGTCGCTGGAAGTCAGTTCACCGCCGATCTGTACCGCATCGCCGGTGACGACATTCAACACGCCGCCCGGTACGCCGGCCTGTTGCGCCAGATAGGCCAGGGCCAGGGCGGACAGGGGAGTTTGCTCGGCTGGCTTGAGAATCATGGTGCAACCGGCCGCGAGTGCAGGCGCCGCTTTGCGGGTGATCATCGCCAGCGGAAAATTCCATGGCGTGATTGCGGCAGTTACGCCGACCGCTTGCTTGATCACTACGATGCGGCGGTCATTGGCTGGTGACGGCACCACGTCGCCATAGCTGCGCCTTGCTTCTTCGGCAAACCATTCAATGAATGATGCGGCGTAGGCAACTTCGCCACGGGCTTCGGCCAACGGCTTACCTTGTTCCGCCGTCATCAATTGCGCTAGGTCTTCCTGGTTCGCCATTACCAGGTCGAACCATTTGCGCAGGATCACGCTTCGTTCCTTGGCTGTGCGTTGGCGCCAGGCCGGCCAGGCAGCGTCGGCCGAGGCGATCGCACGGCGCGTCTCGGCTGCGCCCATGTTCGGCACGCTGCCGATCACAGCGCCACTGGCCGGGTTGGCGACATCGAAACGGGATTGATTGTCTGCGTCTTGCCATTCGTTGCCGATCAGGGCTTGTTGCCTTAAAAGCTGGGGGTTCTGCAATTGCATAGATTTCCTGAGGTGCGTTGATCTGTGCATATATTCGGCGCAAAGGCCAATCCCGCCCAGCACAATAATTAGATGGTGCTATCGAAATTTGTGATGCATGAGAAGTTGTCCTAAATATATTCAGGTATCCGGTTTTGCACCCATGCATTTTTTAGATGGCGCAATCTGTATTTTGTGTTTGTCGGCAACCTGCGCCTGCTCCTACGATGGCTGCTCATCCACCCATTTTAAAACACCTCTCTCATGCAAACTGTCCGCTTCGGCCGCACCGGCCTTAAAGTATCGCGTTTCTGTCTTGGCACCATGTCGATGGGATCATCGAAGTGGAAAGGCTGGGTGCTGGATGAGGACAAGACTGCGCCGATTCTCAAGAGCGCACTGGATCTCGGCATCAATTTTTTCGACATGGCGGACTGGTATTCCAACGGCGCCAATGAGGAAGTGGTGGGCCGCACGCTGTTGAAGTTGAAGCAACGCGACAGCCTGGTGCTGGCGACCAAGGCCTTTTACGCCATGAGCGACGACGCCAACGACCAGGGGTCGTCGCGCAAGCACCTGATGGCGTCCATCGACCGTTCGCTGCGGCGCATCGGCACCGACTACATCGACCTCTACCTGTTGCACGCATTTGATCCGCACACGCCGATGGCCGAGACCATGGAAGCCTTGCACGATATCGTCAAGTCCGGCAAGGCGCGCTATATCGGCGCCTGCACCATGTATTCCTGGCAATTTGCCGAGATGAATGCGATTGCGCGGCAAAACAACTGGACCGAGTTCGTCAACATGCAATGCCAATATAGCTTGCTGTATCGCGAAGAAGAGCGGGAAATGATGCCGTATTGCCAGGATAAGGGCATCGCGGTCTCGACCTTCAGCCCGCTGGCGCGCGGCTACCTGACCGGTGTGCAAAAGAGCGCGCGCACGGAGCACGATCCTTTCCTGTCGCAATTCTTCGGCGATGAGATCGACGTCGAGATCGCTAACCGTGTGGTCAAGATCGCCAGCGACAGGGCGGTGCAGCCGGGGCAGATCGCCATGGCCTGGGTGGCGCAGAACAGCAATTCGACCGTGCCGATGATCGGCGCCGACAGCCCTGAGCAGTTGCGCCTGGCGGTGGAAGCCGGCGAGATTGTGCTGAGCGCAGAGGAATGCCAGTACCTCGAGCAAGCCTACCGGCCGCGCGACATGATCAATGATTACAACTACATACGTCGTCCGCGCAGTTACAAATCCTAATTAAATATTTACACACACATCACGCGACAAGGAATTTACATGATCAAGATTGGCGAAGGTTTTTGCGGCAGCGGTCCGAATGCGGCGCACATTAATTTGTTCCTCGGCCCTAAAAACGGCCCCATGGGAACGGCAACAGTAACCGCCGCCAGCAGCCCAGGCCCGGGACACATCCCGTTCCAGGCGGTATTGAAGCCGAACATGCCGGTCAAGCCGACCACGGTATTCATCGGCAAGGCGGTGTTGACCACACCCAATCATGAAAACATGACATGGGGGCCGGCGCAGGCAGGCGTCGCCTACGGCGTGACCAAGGCGCTGCTGGATGGCGTGCTGCCGCCGGAAGCGGAAGACGAATGGATCGCTGTGGCGGCGGTGTGGGTCAACCCGCAGGCCGATGATGCGGACCAGGTGTATGCCAATAATTGCGAGGCAACCTATCTGGCGGCGCAGCGTGCGCTGGCCAAAGGCTGGCCTAGCCGCAAGGAACTGGCCGAGGCGCTGGGAAGTATTTCCAATCCGTTCTATACACCGAAAAAATAACCTTCTTCGGCTGCAACGCATGCCTGCATAGCTGGTCCGGCCAGGTTAAGAAGCTGCTATCTTGGTCTGGTCCATTCAATTTCTGAGAGTTTGTCATGCGCATCTATAAGAATTTCATCGGTAATCGATTCGTCGAGCCGAAAAATGCAGACCTTATTGCCGTGTACGATCCGGCCACCGAGCAACTGGTCGGACAGGTTTCCGCCGCCACTGCGGAGCAGGCGCGCAGTGCGGTGGATGCGGCCGCCGCCGCGCAGAAATCGTGGCGTAAATTGCCGGGCGTGGAGAGGGCGAAATACCTGCATAAGCTGGCCGATGCCTTGCTGGCGCGCGCCCCGGAAATCGGCCTGGCGCTGGCGGCCGAATCGGGCAAGAGCTTGAACGACGCCAGCAATGAAGCAATCTACGCTGCCGAAATCACGCGTTACCACGCTGAGTGGGCGCGCCGTATCGAGGGCGAGATTATTCCCAGCGATTCGCCGTCGGAAAACCTGCTGCTGATGCGTGAGCCGATTGGCGTCGTCGCTTGCCTGATCCCGTTTAACTATCCGGTATATACCTTGTTGCGCAAGATCGCACCGGCGCTGATCGCTGGCAATACCGTCGTGGTCCGTCCAAGCAACAACACGCCTTGTTCGGCTTTCGAGGTGGCGCAAGCGGTGCTGGATGCAGGCTTTCCTGCTGGCGTCGTCAATATCGTCAGCATGCAGCACGAGGTGGCGGAAACTGTCTGCACCCATCCCAAAGTGGGCATGATCACTCTCACCGGCAGCGTCGGCGCGGGGCGCAAGGTGCTGGAGTATTCCAAGGCGAATATCGCCAAATCTTCGCTGGAGCTGGGTGGCAAGACGCCGGTGATTGTCGAAGCGGATGCGGATCTGGAACTGGCGGCGACAGAAATCACCAGTTCCAAAACCACTAACTGCGGCCAACTCTGCACGGCGGTGGAGCGGGTCTATGTCAACCGCAAGGTGGCGGCAAAGCTGATTGCCCTGCTCAAGCAGAAATTCGGCAGCCGGCAATGCGGTAACCGTGCGCAACATCCTACGCATATGGGGCCGTTGATCAATGCGGAGGCGCGCAACAATGCGCATCGAATGGTAGTGCGGGCGATTGCCGATGGCGCGACGCTGGAAGCCGGTGGTGTGATTCCCGACGGCAAAGGGTTTTTCTATCCGGCGACTTTGCTCAGCAACTGCCGGCAAGAGATGGAAATCGTGCAGGAGGAAGTGTTCGGTCCGGTGCTGTGCGTGGTCGAATACGACACGGTGGAGCAAGCCTTGGAAATGGCCAACGATCATCAGTTCGGCTTGTCGTCGATCATCTACACCGCCGATTACCGTACCGCCATGCAGGTAGCCAACAACATTGAAGCCGGCGAGTTGTACATCAACCGGACTCCGGCCGATCCCTACCAGGGATATCACGCTGGCTGGAAACGTTCCGGCCTGGGTGGCGATGACGGCAAGCACGGCATGCTGGAATTCACCCAGACCCGCCTGGTAGTCATGAAATATTAGAAGTGTTTTTGCCGGCATAGCGTACCCAGAAGGCGCGTCAGGCTCACAGGATGGAGACATGATAGATACCTTGGCAGTAGCACCACCCGCGTCTGTAGCAAGCCAGAAAAAACAAGATTTGAAGCGTTATTTTCAGTTTGCATTATTGCTGCTGGCCGCCGGCATTATTTATCCGATGCTATACCTGCGGCAAAACTACGAACTCACGATCCTTGATGCCTTCCGCATTAGCAAGGACGAACTTGAGAACAGTTACGCATTACTCGGCATTATCTATGTGATTTCCTACGGCCCCAGTGGATGGCTGGCAGACAAGATTTCGGCGCGGATCCTGCTTCCGTTTTCTCTGGCTTTGGTGGGATTTTTAGGGTTGTGGTTTGCCAGCTTCCCGGACAAGCAATTCTTGCCGCTGATCTTTGCCGGTTGGGGCATAGGCGCAGGGCTGACGTTCTGGGCGGCGCTGATCAAGAGCGTCAAGCTATTGGCCAAGCGGGAAGAACAGGGGCGTTTTTTCGGGATTCTTGATGGCGGCCGGGGGTTGATCGAGGCGTTGCTGGCGACCGCAGCCTTGAGCATCTTTGCCTACATGACGCACAATGCGGCTTCTAGCCAGCAAGCCATGCAACCCATCGTATATATGTATTCGATCGGCTGCCTCCTGGTTTCCATGATGATTTTTATCTTTCTGGATAAACGCGACGACGCGGAGACATCCAGCCTTGGCAGCGAAGTCAAGATCGGCTTGATTGCCGGTTTGCGCATCCTGCTCAGGATCCCTCAGTTGTGGCTGATGGCTTTCATCATATTTACCGGCTACCAGCTGTTCTGGGTGACTTATTCGTTCTCATCGTTCTTGCGGCAGGGACATGGCATGGACGCCGTCGCCGCCGGCACCATTACCGTCATCAAATTATGGATGCGGCCTATCGGCGGTATCGGCGGCGGTTTTCTCGGCAATAAATATTCGAACGAAGGCGTGCTGGCCGGCGCCATGCTACTGGCTGCAGCCGGCCTGGTTGGCCTGATGATTTTGCCGCAATACATCAATACCTATGTGCTGCTGGTATTCGTATTGTTGGTAGGCACCATGAGCTACACCGTGCGCGGTTTGTATTGGGCACTACTGGATAAGTGCCAGGTGCCGGCGCGGGTTATCGGCCTGGCGATCGGCCTGGTGTCCATGATCGGCTACTTGCCGGATGTCTTCCTGCCGGAAATTAATTCTGCATTGCTTGGCATGTATCCAGGCATGGCAGGTTTCAAGGTGTATTACGGCTATATCGCCCTGTGCGGCTTGCTAGGCGCGGCCGGCGTGTTCTATTTTAAAAAATCTATAAAGAAGGAAAAGGCATCGTCATGAAAATCGTATCAATGCAATCTCATATCGTCGCTGTGCCGCCGCCGTATTTCGGCGGCATGTACTGGATCTTCGTGACGTTGAAGACTGATTGCGGCATCGAAGGCGTCGGCGAGATATATGCATCGACCTTCCACCCCAAGGTCATGGTGCCGGCGATAGATGACGCCTTCGAACGCCACCTGCTGAATCATGATCCGCACCATATCGAACGCTTTTTCCGCTCGGCCTATTCGAGCGGCTTTACCCAACGTCCGGACCTGACCATGATGGGTATCGTCAGCGGCCTGGAAATGGCCTGCTGGGACATCATCGGCAAAGCCGCCAACAAGCCGGTCTACGAACTGATTGGCGGCAAGGTGCATGAGCGCCTGCGCTCTTATACTTACTTGTACCCGAAGAACGGCAAGGGAGAGTACGACTACGATGATGTCGACCTGGCGGCGGAGTGCGCGGTGGATATGATGAAGCAGGGTTTTACCGCGGTGAAGTTCGACCCGGCCGGGCCATATAGCGCTTACTCCGGTCATCACTTGTCGTTGGAAGTGATGGACAAATCGGAAGAGTTTTGCCGCAAGATTCGCGATGCAGTCGGCAGCAAATGCGACCTGTTGTTCGGTACGCATGGACAGATGTCACCGGCATCGGCGGTGCGTCTCGCCAAGCGGCTGGAAAAATACGATCCGCTGTGGTTTGAAGAGCCGGTGCCGCCCGGGCAGTCGGATGCGATGGCAGTGGTGGCCGGCAAGACCAGCATCCCGATCGCCACCGGCGAACGGCTGACTACCAAGTATGAATTCTTCGATCTGTTGAACCGTGGCGGCGCTTCGATCCTGCAAATGAACCTGGGCCGCGTCGGCGGTATCCTGGAAGCCAAGAAAATCGCTGCCATCGCCGAAGTGTATTACGCGCAGATTGCCCCGCATCTGTACAACGGCCCGATCGGCGCCGCCGCCAGCATCCAGCTGGCCACGGCGACGCCGAATTTCCTGATTCAGGAAAGCATCCGCAACTGGGACGGTTTCCATTCAGAGATCCTGAAGAAGCCGATAGTCTGGGAAGACGGTTTCATTATTCCTTCGGCCGAGCCCGGTCTTGGGGTAGAGTTGAATATGGATGTCGTGGCGGCCAATTCGCCCTACACCGGCGATAAATTGCATATTTCGATGGACCCCAAGCCGTTTGACGTCAAGCATCAATCTTCCGATAGCTGGAAAAACCGTTGGCGCGCAGAGAGTAAATAATGGCTTTCGATTTCATCATTGTCGGCGCTGGTTCAGCTGGCTGCATTCTGGCGAATCGCCTGAGCGAATCGGGCAAGTACAGTGTGTTGCTGCTGGAAGCGGGGGGCAGGGATAATTCCTACTGGCTGAAGATACCGGTCGGTTTCGCCCGGACATACTACAACCCGGAATACAACTGGATGTACTACAGCGAACCGGAAGCGCAGATGGCAGGGCGTCGCCTGTATGCGCCGCGTGGCAAGGTGCAGGGTGGGTCAGGCAATATCAATGCGATGATTTATGTGCGCGGCCAGGCTTGTGATTTTGACGATTGGGAAGCTGCCGGGAATCCGGGGTGGGGTTATAAAGATGTGCTGCCTTACTTTAAGAAACTGGAAGCGCATCCGCTCGGCGATACCGCCTATCACAATGCCAAGGGTTTGATCGGCATCACCCAGATGAAGCACGATGCGCATCCCATCTGTCAGGACTACCTCCAGGCTTGTAAGGAACTCGGCTATCCGTTGAATGATGATTTCAACGGCGCCAGCTTCGAGGGTGCGGGTATCTACGAAGCCAATATACGTAAAGGCAGACGCGATTCCAGTAGCTACGCTTACCTGCATCCGGCCTTGAAGCGGCCTAACCTGACGCTGGAATGCCGCGCCCAGGCTGAACAGATCCTGTTTGATCCGGACAAGCGCGCAGTCGGCGTCGCAGTGTTACAAAACGGTCTGCGCAGGGTATTTACTGCCAATAAGGAAGTGATCCTGGCGGCGGGTGCGGTCGATTCGCCTAAACTGCTGCAACTGTCCGGCGTTGCCGATGCCGAATTACTTGCTAGGCATGAGATTCCCTTGGTCCAGCATCTGCCCGCAGTGGGGAAGAATTTACAGGATCATCTGTGCGTATCGTTTTATTTCAAGGCGAATAAAAAGACCTTGAATGACGAATTGGGATCGCTGTTCGGACAGGCGCGGGCGGGGATCCAATACCTGTTCAAGCGCAGCGGTCCGCTGGCGATGAGCGTCAACCAGGCCGGCGGTTTTTTCAAAGGCAGCATGCAGGAGCAGCATCCGAACCTGCAGCTATACTTCAATCCCTTGTCCTACCAGATTCCCAAGAATCCGAAGGCGAAACTGAAGCCGGACCCGTATTCCGGCTTCCTGCTGTTCTTCAATCCATGCCGTCCCAGCAGCCGCGGCGCCATCGAGATTGCGGATAAAGATGTCGGCGTGCCAGCCAGGATCATGCCGAATTACCTGAGCACGCAAAAGGACATAGACGAGGCGATACAGGGCGGCGCCTTGATACGCAAGCTGATCGAGGCGCCGGCCTTCAAGAAAATCATCGTGGAAGAGGTATCGCCCGCGACTGCGGTAAGCGATGACGCCAGCATGCTGCAATTTTTCAGGGAGCAGGCCGGATCGATCTATCATCTGTGCGGCTCATGCGCGATGGGGCCGGACCAGCAGAAGTCTGTTGTATCGAACCAGCTGAAAGTGCATGGCGTCAAAGCCCTGCGCGTGATCGATGCGTCGATCTTCCCCAACATCACGTCCGGCAATATCAATGCCGCGGTGATGATGGTGGCGGAAAAGGGCGCAGAGCAGATATTGGCCGATCACCGCCAGCGCGCAGTGTAAAACAATTCGACTCTGACCCCAATAAAACAATTGGGGTCAGAGTCGGATTAATTTTACTGATTATCAAGATTTTTGCTCTGTGGGACGTGAAATGGGGCCCGAGTAATTTACGACGGTAAAGTCTGTCGTAAATTACTCGGGCCCCATTTAAACTGCGCATGGTGGCGAGAAAGCCGCTAGCGCATATGCTGCATATCAGTCCTCGCGGCGCAGGTGCGGGAACAGGATCACGTCGCGGATGTTTGGCGAGTCGGTGATCAGCATCATCAGGCGGTCGATGCCGATGCCGCAGCCGCCGGTCGGTGGCATGCCGTATTCCAGCGCGCGGATGTAGTCGGCGTCGTAATACATGGCTTCTTCGTCGCCGGCGTCTTTGGCGGCAACCTGCGCCTGAAAGCGGGCGGCCTGGTCTTCCGAGTCATTCAACTCGGAGAAGCCGTTGGCGATTTCGCGGCCGGTGATGAACAGTTCGAAGCGCTCGGTGATGCCTGGCACTGTGTCGGAAGCACGCGCCAATGGCGATACTTCAACCGGATAGTCGACGATGTAGGTCGGATCCCACAACTGCGATTCTGCGGTTTCTTCAAACAACGCCAGTTGCAGCGCGCCGAGACCCGCGTGAGCGTGCGGCTTGACACCGAATTTCTTCAGTTCAGCCTTGATGAACTCGGCGTCTTGCAACTGTGCATCCTGGTATTGCGGTGCATATTTGTTGATCGCGCCGACGATGGTCAGGCGCTGGAACGGCTTGCTCAGGTCCAGCTCGCGGCCTTGGTAGGTCAGGGTGGCGGTGCCGTGCGCATCTTCCGCTGCCTGGCGAATCACTTGTTCAGTGAAGGTCATCAGCCATTGATAGTCGACGTAAGCCGCATAGAATTCCATCATCGTGAATTCTGGATTGTGGCGCGGCGACACACCTTCGTTGCGGAAGTTGCGATTGACTTCAAACACGCGTTCGAAACCGCCGACCACCAGGCGCTTCAGATACAGCTCAGGCGCGATACGCATGAACATTTGCATGTCCAGTGCGTTGTGATGCGTGATAAACGGCTTGGCCGCTGCGCCGCCGGGAATGGCGTGCAGCATCGGCGTTTCGACTTCCATGAAGTCGTTCTTTTCCATGAAGCGGCGGATCGACGACATCGCGGCGGTGCGCGCCTTGAAAGTGCGGCGCGTGTCTTCGTTCATGATCAGGTCGACATAACGCTGGCGATACTTGGTTTCCTGGTCGGCCAGGCCATGGAATTTGTCCGGCAGCGGGCGCAGCGACTTGGTTAGCAGGCGCAGGGTCGTTACCTTGATCGACAGTTCGCCGGTCTTGGTCTTGAACAGCGTGCCTTCAGCGCCGAGAATGTCGCCCAGGTCGTAGTGCTTGAAGCTGTCGTAGTCGGCTTCGCCGATGTTTTCCTTGGTGATGAACAGCTGGATGCGGCCGTCGGCCTTGCTGCCGGAGGCATCTTGCAAGGTAGCGAAGGACGCTTTGCCCATCACCCGTTTCAGCATCATCCGGCCCGCTACGACGACCTTGACTGCGGCGGCGTCCAGCGTCTCGTTATCCTGAGCGGCGTATTCAGCCTGGATAGCGTCAGCCTTATGCGTAGGGCGGAAGTCGTTCGGGAAGGCCACGCCCTGGCCGCGCAAAGCGCCGAGCTTGGTGCGGCGTTCCGCAATGATTTTATTTTCGTCTTGCGGGACAGGTGGTTGCTGATTGTCTGTCGTCATGTCAGTGTCTTTATAAGTGATGCAGTGAAACGTCTGTGGAGCAATGCGTTGCATACCACGGGCATGGCCCGTGGCTGCATGGATAAATTAAACGCCTTGCTTAAGCGATGCCGCGATGAAGTCATCCAGGTCGCCGTCGAGAATGGCCTTGGTATTGCCGCTCTCAAAGTTGGTACGCAAATCCTTGATGCGCGACTGGTCCAGCACGTAGGAACGAATCTGGTGACCCCAGCCGACGTCGGTCTTGGAATCTTCCAGCTTTTGCTGCTCGCTCATGCGTTTGCGCAATTCCAGTTCGTACAGCTTGGCTTTCAGCATGTCCCATGCTTCGGCACGGTTGCGGTGCTGGCTGCGGTCGTTCTGGCATTGCACCACGATTCCGGACGGCATATGCGTCAGGCGCACGGCGGAGTCGGTTTTATTGATGTGCTGCCCACCTGCACCGGACGCGCGGTAGGTATCAACGCGAACGTCGGCAGGATTGACATCGATGTCGATCGAATCATCCACTTCAGGATACACAAACAGGCTGGAAAACGAAGTGTGGCGGCCGTTGGCGGAATCGAACGGCGATTTGCGCACCAAGCGGTGGACGCCGGTTTCCGTGCGCAGGAAACCGTAGGCATATTCGCCTTCGACTTTCAGCGTTGCGGTCTTGATGCCGGCGACTTCACCGTCGGACTGTTCCAGGATCTCGACCTTGAAACCCTTGCGTTCGCAATAGCGCAGATATTGGCGCAGCAGCATCGACGCCCAGTCCTGCGCTTCGGTACCGCCAGCGCCTGCCTGGATATCGATGAAGCAGTTGTTCGGGTCCATCGGGTTGCTGAACATGCGGCGGAATTCCATGCCTTCCACCAGCTTGCGCAATGTCTCGGTATCGGCTTCGACAGCCTCTACCGTGTCTTCATCCTGTTCTTCGCGGGCCATCTGGAACAGGTCCGAGGTGTCGCGCAGATCGGCTTCGATCTTGGTCAGCGTCAGGACGATGGCTTCCAGCGATTTCTTTTCTTTACCCAGGTCCTGGGCGCGTTTCTGGTCATTCCAGACTTCCGGATCTTCCAGTTCGCCATTGACCTGGTCGAGTTTCTCTAACTTCGTATCGAAGTCAAAGATACCTCCGAAGTTCGGCTTCGCGGCTGGTCAGGTCCGCGAGCAGGTTTTGCAGGGAATTTAAGCGTTCGGCTTCCATTTTTGGCTCTTTTGCAATCAAACCCTAAATTATACGCCAGCAGCATGGTAGATGGCGCCGCTGTTTGCCATTTGGCATGGATACGGGCTGGTTTTGTCTCAAATCGTAAGGAATGTGAACCATTGCGATATGGCGGTAATCGAAGCGGGGTCTTCTTTACAATGGATTGCGCTTGATAACTCTCAAGCCCGGCTCTGACGCTTATGCCGCTTAAGTTACGATGTAATGCCTTTTTGCCATCGTCGATACGGATGATTCCGCTATGCTTTGCACTCGGCGCCTGCGGCCTGATGGCGCCGACGCCTGCGCCGCATGGCGAAGTACAGGGTGCGTCTACCAGCGGTACAGAATTGGCGCAGTCCGATGTCAATCGCATCGCCACCCTCGGCATGCATGACAACCTGGACAGCTTGTATCGTTTATTGGATAAGTTGTACCGGCGCAACCCGGCGGAGTGGAAAAAAACGGCTACCAACCGGGAACTGGCGATCAAGCGCGTGCGCGACGCCATCGAATCGCGCCAGCCCTGGCCCGAATTGCAAGGCAAGCACGATATCCAGGCGTTGTCACTGGCGCTGACGCCGGATTTCAGTGGCGACCGCGCGGCGGCATTCATTTATGGCGCTGCGGACATGATCATCGTTGCCCACGGCGGCAAGACCAAGTTCTACCTGATCGACAGTTTCGATGCCCAGTATCTCTACAACGCAGCGCGCAATATGGAAATTGCCTCTTGGATACTTAATAGCCGAAAAAATGCGGCGGGCCAGCCCTTGTTACTCTCCAACGATATCAGCGAGAGTGAACACAACATCAGTTTCGAGCGGGAGTTCGGCAAGATCATTGCCCGTATCGACCTGCTGGCCGAGATGACCACCGAGAAGTATCGCCGCGCCGGCATCAGTTATCTGCAAAATCTGGTGGGCGGGACATTCCTGCAATTCTTGCCGGTGCGTTAAGGGGGAAAGTAGGAGGCGCGGGCTTCAGGCAACTTCCAGTTCGAGATGCACGCGGCGGCCCAGCGCCGTGGCGATGTTCACCAATGCATCAAGAGAAAAACGCGATACGCGGCCGCGCAGAAGATCGTTGATGCGGGGCTGGCTGATACCGCAATGAGTGGCGGCTTCTGTTTGCGTCCATGCGCTTTGCCGGACGATTTCGGCGATTTTTTGCATCAACTCAGAGCGGGTGCGCAGGTTCGCAGCCTGTTCAGGCGAATCGGCGATTGCGTCCCAGATGCTTGCGTAGTTTTCAGTCTTGTTCATTTTTTGCCTTTCATCAAATGCGCGAGGCGACTCCTGGCTAATTCAATATCGCTTTTAGGTGTGGCTTGCGTCTTCTTTTGGAAGGCGTGCAACACATATACGGTATCGACAAGCCGGGTTGTGTACACGATTCGATAAATGCCGGACAGATCCCGAACGCGGATCTCTTCTACTCCCTTGCCTATGGACGGCATCGGTTTGAAATCGTCCGGTTGCTTGCCTCTTTGCACTTTATCCAATTGATACCCCGTATCTTGCCTCGCATCTTCGGGGAATTCGCGTAAGCGTTTCAGCGAGTCTCCAAGAAAACATACGGGTTTGACAGGTTGATTATACTGAACTGGATATGTTTTGCAATTGGCATCGATTGACATGCTGTATCCGTTTCATAGTGTCGCTGACGGCTTCCATCAGGCTGTTTCAAGGATGTCCGGTTTTGTCCGCATTATGTCTACAGCGAGCATTTCAGGATATTGGCTGCTGACCTAACATCGATCTCAACGGGGGCAGTCCGGTCTTCGGGCTGCATGTAAAGCAGATGAGGAAAAAAGATGTTGAGCGTAGGAATACTAGTATTTGACGATGTGGAGATTCTGGATTTTTCAGGGCCGTATGAAGTGTTTTCGACAGCTGCGAGGGTCCATGGCCGGAGCAACGGCAACGGCGCAGCGGCAAACCTGTTCAAGTGCTTCCTTGTAGCGCCAGCCATGCGGCCGGTGCGTGCAAGAGGCGGGATGAAAGTATTACCCGACTGCGTGCTGGCGCCATCTGCAGACATTGACGTGCTGCTGGTACCGGGCGGCGACGTTGCTGCAATCCTCAATGACGACGCGGTAATTCACTGGATTGCAACCCAATCGCTTGGTACGGTCATCACGGCGTCGGTTTGCACCGGCGCTTTCTTGCTGGCCAAGGCAGGTTTGTTGAATGGACTGGATGTTGCTACGCATTGGGAAGACCAGGATGCCTTGCAAGCCGGTTTTCCGGCTTTGAACGTGCAGCGTAACGTTCCTTGGATGGATTGCGGTAAAGTGGTGACTTCCGGCGGTATTTCGGCAGGTATAGACATGAGTTTGCATCTGGTCGAACGCCTGGCCGGCCGTCCGCTCGCCGAAGCCACCGCCAAACAGATGGAGTATCGATGGCTGCAATAGCCGACAACATGCATGCTGCCGCAGCAGCCATTCCGGTCTATTTTTTGCTGCGGGACGCTACCATGGCGCTTGACCTGATCGGTCCGGCGGAAGTGCTGCGCTATGCCAACCGGATTGCGCAGCGTGAAGAGCGGGCCGATTTTTTCGACGTGCGCTATATCAGCGCCGCGCCCAGCATCAGCACATCCATCGGATTGAGTTTGAGCGGGTTCGAGCCCTTGCCAGACAGCCTTCCTGCCAACGCGATCCTGATACTGAACGGCTGTACCGGTAGCGACGACGATTTCAGCAGCGCTGCCGATCAGCGTGCGGTAGCCTGGCTGCGCGCCAACTGGCGGGACTCGCATCGTTTGCTATGCATTTGTACCGGCGCCTTGCTGGCCGGTTATGCAGGGTTGCTCTATGGCCGTCAATGCACCACGCATCACAGTCATTGCAACGACCTGCGACGTATCGCGCCACGTGCGCATGTGCTGGAAAACCGGATATTTGTTGAAGACGGCAATATCTACACCAGCGCCGGCGTCACTACCGGTATCGACCTGGCCCTGCATGTCGTGGCGCAAATTACCGGTCACGCCCGCAGCGCCTCGATAGCCCGTTCACTAGTGGTGTACATGAGGCGCGCCGGCAGTGATCCGCAGTTGTCGCCTTGGCTCGCTTGCCGCAATCATCTGCATCCTGCGGTGCACAGGGTGCAAGATGCCGTGATCCGCGATCCCGCCAACGACTGGGATTTGCCGCAACTGGCCGAGATCGCCTGCACCAGCGAAAGGCACCTGACGCGCTTGTTCCGCGAACATACCGGCAGCAGCCTGGTTGATTACATCCAGCGCATCCGCGTTGCGCTGGTGCGGGAGTTACTCACCCAGTCCAAGCTGGACATGGAGCAGGTAGCGCAACAGGCTGGCTTCAATTCAACCCGTCAGTTACGGCGAGTGTGGAGCAAATTCGAAAATTTCCCACCCAGCCAGCAACGGCAGGCGAACGCTTAAAAAGGGTAGGAGAATTTCCCTTCTCCTGGAGACTACATTGGCTCGGCATGTTCGACCATCAGTTGCACCTTGGTCACACCGTTATATTCGTTGGCATCCAGTCGAAACGCCACCTTAGCCTTGCTCCCCAGCTCATCAGTATGACCGAACCAGATCGCGTCGTAGCGCGTGCCGTTCCGCTCCAGCTGAAGTTTCAAATGCTTCTCCTTCAAGATGCGCTGGCTGACCACCCTGAATTCGTCGCAGAACAGTGGCGGCGCAAAACCCTGGCCCCATACCTGTCCATCCATCAGTTCGATGAATTGCGTCGTGTAGTAAGCGTCTTCCAGCGGCCCGTCGGTTTCCACCACGCGCTCCAGCTGGCTTTTTCCGAGCCATTCGCGACCGACCTTTTCAAAGGCTTCGGCAAAGGCGTCAAACGCATCTGCGCGAATCGTCAGTCCCGCGGCCATCGCATGGCCGCCGAATTTCTGGATCAGGCTAGGCGCGTGCTTGGACACCAGATCCAGCGCATCGCGCAAATGAAAACCGGGAATCGAGCGTCCCGAACCCTTGATCAGCCCTTCGCCTCCCGGCGCAAAGGTAATCGTCGGCCGATAGAATTTATCCTTGAGGCGTGAAGCGACGATACCGATCACGCCCTGATGCCAGGAAGCGTCGAAGACGCTGATGGTCGTACTATCTTGCGGCTTGAAATCGTCCAGCAAAGCCAGCGCGGTATCCTGCATGCCGGCCTCGATATCGCGCCGTTCGCGATTGATGGTGTCGAGTTGCTGAGCGATGGCCCAGGCCCGGCCTTCATCGTCGGTAGTCAGGCATTCGATTCCGAGCGCCATATCGGCCAGGCGGCCGGCGGCGTTCAGGCGCGGTCCCAGCGCAAAGCCCAGATCGAAAGGAGTGGCCCGGCGTGCTTCTCGGCCGGCGGCGCGGAACAGGGCGGCAATGCCTGCATGCATGCGGCCGGCGCGCATGCGTTTCAGGCCTTGCGCCACCAGGATACGGTTGTTGGCGTCCAGCTTGACGACGTCGGCCACGGTGCCGAGCGCCACCAGATCCAGCAGCACGTCCAGTTTCGGCTGGCTCTTGGCGTCGAACACGCCACGCTTGCGCATTTCGGCGCGCAGCGCCAGCAAGACATAAAACATGACGCCGACGCCCGCCAGATTTTTGCTTGGAAAGCCGCATTCAGGCTGGTTCGGATTGACGATGACGCGCGCCGCCGGCAAGGTATCTGCAGGCAAGTGATGGTCGGTGACGACTACTTCGATGCCGCGCCGGTTGGCTTCCTCGACGCCATCGATGCTGGCGATACCGTTGTCGACGGTGACGATGATATCGGGCGATTTCTCGCGCGCGGTCAGTTCGACGATTTCCGGCGTCAGGCCATAGCCATATTCAAACCGGTTCGGTACGATAAAGTCGATATTGGCGCCCAGCAGCCGAAGGCCGCGCAGGCCGACTGCGCATGCCGTGGCGCCGTCGCAATCGTAGTCGGCGACGATCACCATTTTCTTTTGCGCAGCGATGGCGTCGGCCAGGAAACTGGCGGCGGCGTCGATATGCAACAGCCCTGAAGGCGGTATCAGCGCCGTCAGTTCGCTTTCCAGTTCCTTGACATCAAGCAAACCACGCGCGCTATATACGCGCGCCAGGACCGGATGAATGCCGCTTTGATGCAGCCGTTCAGAGTCGCGAAAAGAGTAGGGGCGGGTAGTGATACGCGTCATGGCAGCAATCTGGTTAGACTTGGCTTACGCCAGAATTTTTTCAGCGAGAAGCGGCTGGTGTGCAGTTCAAGCACGTGGCTGCTATCGGTGACGATTAGCGAGAGCTGATCCAGTTGCCCTTGCTGCATGGCTTGCAGAAGAGGCGCGAACCAATTGCTTTCCAGAGTTTGCAGCTGTTCCAGCCAGCTTGACCATTCACCGGTGAGCGCCGGCTGGATCAGCAGATCCAGCGTCAGCAGGCCGTTTTCCGGCCTGGCCGCGATGACGTCGGCGGCGCTGGCATTGGCCAGCACCGTCCTGGCATATTGGCCAAGGCCGCGGAAGCCGTCCGGTAGGTTGAATACTTCGCGCTGGCCGGGGCTTGATACGGTAGCTGGCGCGCCACCCCACAGCCACAAGGAGTTGACAGCCTGCTTGCCCTGTATCTGGCGACGTTCGTTCAAAGGATGGGCAAACCACAGCATCTGTACTTCATTCTGCAACTTGCGCCAGTCGCGGGCGCCTTCGCCTTGCGGCATCCAGATATCGATGTTGTGCCCGCAAGTGGCGTCCGGCGTCGAGGTCAGCAAGCCGTGCCAGCCATCGGCGCGCATGAACCAGGTGTTGGCGTCGCCATACAGCAGCTCTCTGCCCACCTCGGCAAACAGCGGCGCCGCAGCATCGAACAATTCACGCGCATCTACCTCGGACAAGTCGATCTGACGGATGTCCGTCAGCACCAGATGGTCGCGGGCGATATGGATGTGCGCCGGATGCAGCATGAACCAGTTGCCTTGTTCCACAGGTAAGCTCAGCGCGCGCATGGCGGCGCAGGCGAGGGCGGGACTGTTTTGCACATCCTGTCCTGGCAAGAGGTTCGCTGGAACAAACGAAAGCAAGGGAAATTGCGCGCTTAACCACATTTCATGTGGCAAGGCGCGCGCGAATTCGTCGAATTCGCGGCGCGAATCCTCTTTTTTGGCGCGTGCCACCAGAGTGGCAAGGGCTGGCAGCTTCAATTCGCGCAGTAAATCGCGTGCCAGTTCCGGCCGCGGCAGGCCAAATGGCAATAGGATAGTTAAATGACTCATGGCGAGATTGTAGGGCAAACAGTCTCGGCGTGAGAAATCCTTTGTTTGATCTGATTGCCAGACTTCAAAGCTACATATCCAGAAAGTCAGTAAAGAACTTTTTTCTTTAGCAAGAGATTGTGTATCAGATAAAGGGAAGATTTAGTGCACAATTAATATTTTAATTTCGGAGATCTATATGAAATTTGAAGCCCTAAATATTCCGATATCTAGAAGGCAGTTGATGAAGAAAATTGGAAACGGGTTGTTAGCAGGAGGTGCAACTTATGCATTCGGAATTACTTCTGTAGTAGGACAACCGATTAGCTCGCCCGCTATATTTTATTCACCGCATCAAGACGACGAGGCCATTGGCATGGCTGGTGCGATAGCAGAACACAAGGCTGCCGGCCGCAAGGTCTTCCTCGTCCTTTTAACGAATGGAGTGAATGATGGTCTTTTGACCCTGGTTAATTTGAAGTTGGGAAATATCGGGAGGCTCCCAATTACGCTTGAACAAATGATGTGGGGCCGCCGATCTGAGTTTGTTGCTAGCGGATTGGCTCTTGGAGTTGATAAGGTTTTTATTGTTAATTTTGCTCAAGGGCTTGACGATCGTAACGCGTATGATGCTAATACTTATCCCGCCTTTGTTCAAAAGGTCGCGTCAATCATTGAGTCTTTCGAGAAGCAGTACCCTGGGGCATCTCATAAATTGGCTGCGAATGATGGTTGTACTTCATGCGCTGAACCGTTCCCCGCCAATCCTACTCATCTAGCTTGCTGGGAGGCTGCGAATATAGTACGAAACAAAGGCGTTTCTTCTGATTTTCGTTTTTATAGAATTTATGAATTTAATAAACCATATTCGCAAAGAGGCGGACAGTATGTTGTTAATCTTCCAGATGCATGGATGACATTGAAGCGGAAAGCTCTTGATCAATACAAATTGTGGGACCCTGATGCAGGAAGATATGGATTAGGTTACTTGAGTGTCGCTTCGCTGATTGACGCAGCATATAGTGACCCGAGAGAATTTTTTGATCTCTAGTGGCTTATCGATTAAATTCTTTGGCAGAGAAATATATTTTATCTGCTATTTTCCTGTTTTGAAGAACGTGGCTACTGGGCAGCGAACTCTTGTGTATTTGGAGGTTTTTCTTAGCCAAATGTTGGCCGAGAAAGAAATATGACGATTTGGGAAACACAATAGGTTCTTGTAGATATTACTTGCTTTTTTATCCGTTTGTACATCTTTCAATTAGCTATGCGACGCTAGCCATCATGAACGCACAAAACCTGTTTACCACCCTGTTTGAATACAAAACCTGGGCCAACGACACCTTGTTTTCCGCCATCGGCGCCTTGCCCGAGGATGCCCATGAGCGTGAAATTCACGACGTCATCCGCATCCTCAATCACGTCTATGTGGTGGATTGCATCTTCAAAGCCAACCTGCAACGCCAGCGGCACACATACAAGGGTTTGAATACGGAAGCCACGCCGGTACTTGCCGATCTGCGCGATGCTGTCGCCGAGATGGATCGGTGGCTGTTGTCATATGCAAGCGAGGTATCCGAAGCAGAACTTGCTGAAAATGTGGATTTCACATTCGTCGACGGATCGCCTGGACGGATGTCGCGGGCCGAGATGCTGATGCATGTGGTCACGCATGGCAACTACCATCGTGGCGCAGTTGGGCGGATCCTGACGCAAATCGGCGTGCCGCCGCAACGGGATACGCTCACTGTTTTTTTGCACAGCGGTAAACATTCCAGCTGAATGGTTTGTACTGGCCCTGAATCCGCTAGTCCAGTTTTTTCTTTTCTTGCAGCAGATCGTCGGCAGACAATGGCAAATAGCCGGTAGCTTCTGCTACATCTGCTATCAAGCCCTGTCCTGCGGGAGACAACAACGTTTCCAGGTAATTTTTGACCGATGCATCCAGTGCCTTGCCAGGTGCGCGATTGACATAGATCCGAACATACACCGAGAGTGGGTATTTTCCAGCGGCTACATTTCCGCGAGAAGGGGTAATGGGTGTTGCGCCGTTTGCCGACGCCAGAGGCAATATGCGTAGCGCTGCAGCATTTGGGCCGATGGTCGCCGGACCAAGCAGGGCGATGCCGTAAGGATCGTCGGCGACCGCATCGAGCACGGCTTGCGGACTGGCCAGTGCTTCGTACTGTGGAGAAAATGGCTGTTTGCCTAGATGTTCGCTGCGCAGGGCGGTGGCGATGCCGCCATTGTCGCGCAAACCATACAGGTGAATGCGCCGTTGTTCCCACGCGCCTTTGAGTCCCAGTTGGGACCAGAAATTGATATCGCCCGCGACGCTTCCGACTGTGAATACCTGCGTCAGCTGTTGCGTAGTCAGGCTGGTCAAAGGATTACGCTGGTTGATATACACGGCGGGCGGCAGCTTGTGCCGGGAGTCTGGCCCGAAGCCGGCGTAGCCGATACGGATCGCTTGCGGTGCATAGCCCCACACCTGTCGAAAGGCGGAAATCTCAGCCGGACTGGGATCGTGCGTCAAAAGCGCCATGGAGGCTGCGCCGGCGGTCAGTGCCGGTAATCCGGTCACGCTACCCTTGAGCACCATTTTGACGTTGACGTTTGGCTGTGCAGCGGCAAACCGGAGATTGAACTGCTTAAGCATATCATTCATGTCGTCCGCGCCAGCCAGCAGCAGATATGACTCGTTAGCGGTGCGATCGCCAAAATTTGTTTCAGCGGTGTCAGGGATGTTCGCGGCAGCCGGGCCGGCGTTCGCATTAAATGTAAAAGCGCAGAGCGCCAGTAGGGTGATTAGCGGCACGGACAGCGGCGACGGCACGCGAATATGCTTGTGTGATTTTGTTGGCATGACGATAGTGGAGTCCGGTTCAGTCTAGTTTGCGCAGCTCGGTGCTGACTTCGGCAGCGGTGAGCGGAATGTACCCGTCCGGCTGACTGGCAATGATCTGCTGGCCTTGCCGTGACAGCACCATGCGCAGATATTCTTTAGCGACAGGATCAAGCGGCTGGCCTGGCACGCGCTGCAAGTAAAAATAGACATAGCGACCGTAAGGATAAATGCTGGAAGAGACATCCTGACGACTGCCGCGCGTCTCGGTGCGACCATCTTCAGAGACGATGACTACCTGCTTGAGTGTCGCGCTCTCGCGTCCGATGGCGGCAAACGCAATGCCGGCCGGATCTTGTTCCAGCCTTTTCAAGATGGCTTCGGTACTGCCCCATTGTTCGTAGGTGGATGCGAAAGTGCGGCCTTGCAATTGCTCGGACTGCATATACGTTCCCATGCCGGTATATTCTGGCGTTCCGAAAGGATGGATGATGCGTTCTTTCCATTCACCGCCGACGCCTAGCTGACCCCAGCGCGACAGGTCTCCCTCCGGATTGCCGTTGCTGAATATGCGCGCTACCTGGCACGCACTCATGCGTTCGACCGGATTGGCGCGATTGACGTAGATGCCGAGCGAATATGACATTTCCTGTTGCGCATTGTCGGAGGTGTGGGCAATACGAATTTCCAATGGTGCGGCGCCGACTGCTTTCTCATAGGCTTGCAGTTCGAGGTTATTGATCGTACGTCCCATGGGGCCGAATAGCATCCGGCCGTAAGTCAGCAATGGGATGGTCGCGGTTGTGCCTTTGATGTGATCGGTAAAGCGCAGGCCCGGATGACTGGCGCTGAACAAGGCGTTAAAGCGATCGATGATGAACTGCGCGTGTTCGGCGCCGCCAATGCGGATGGCGCCCGTCTCGTCCAGATAACTGGCTTGCGGCGGCAGGCGCACGGCATGCGGCAGATAGTCCGGAAGCGACTCCGGCGCAGCGGCGAGCGCCGCGCTGCCCTGGAGCGACAGCGCGCCGGCCAGCAGGGCAGCTGTTTTGCATTTTTTCACTTTCTGAAGTGGATTCATCTCGATCATCTTCAGAAATTCAGCTTGGCGCTAAGCGTCAATTCGCGGCCTGCGCCGATGTTGACGAATGGCGTGCCGCTGCAGCAACTGGCGGTGTAGTAGGTCGAATCGAAAAGGTTCTTTACATTGAATTGCCAGTCGATAGCCTGGCCGGCGACCAGGGTATCCCAGGAAACGAAGGCGTCAGCCACGCGCCCGTAGGGCAGATGGTAGACCTTGCCGGTGCCGTCGCCTACCGGTAAGCTGCTGAACACGCGTGCACCCACGCCGGCTCTGATGCGGCCTTCAACCGGGCCGACATGGGAGACGCCGAAATCGCGCGTCAGATACAGGGACGCTGCGTGTTTTGGCGTATTCGGCAAGGGATTGCCTGCCAGCTTTGGATCATCTGCGTAACGTGCTTCGGTGTAAGCATAACTGGCCACCACGCTCAGATTTTGCGTGAGGCGGCCGCTAGCGTCCATCTCCAATCCGCGGGAACGGGCCTTGCCGGCATTGCGTGTGTAGTTGATGCCGCCGATGGTCTCGGTGGTCTGGATGTTGCGCTTTTGAATATCGAACACGGCGACGGTGGCAGTCAGATTGTCTGTCTCCAGCTTGGAGCCGATTTCGTAGCCCTTGGCTAGTTCCGGCGGCAGGGTACCGATGGGGGTGGCGATCGAGGTGTTGGGCTTGAAGGATTCGCTGTAGCTGGCGTACATCGACCAGTCCGGCGCCAGCTTATAGACCACGCCGGCGCGCGGCGTCGTCCGGCCGGCGGCAACTTCGCTGCCGACCTTGAACGGGCGGCCTTTGCCGGTCAGTTCGTTGAAGTATTCGTAGCGCAGGCCGGCCAGCACAATCCAACGCTCATCCAGATGCATCGAATCCTGCAGGAAAACGCCGCGCGAGATCAGCTTGTCGGTTTGGTCGCTATCGGCCGGGCTGATCTTGCTGCCGGCCTGCGTTAGCTGGCCGTAGACCGGATTGTAAATATTGAACTGGCTATTGCTGGGGCCGCGATAGAGGTCGCCCAGCACGCGGTAGTTGCGCATGTAGTCAACGCCGCCGACGATATCGTGCAAGATGCCGCCCCAACGGATTTTTCCTTCTGCATTCAAGGTCAGCGTATGCGCGGACTGCACGCCGTTCTGGGTAGCGTCGACGCGGCGGGTGGCGATGCCGGTGGCGTAGTTCACTGACAGCACGCGGGCTTGCCAGTCGTTGTAGTAGCTACGGCTGAAGCCGTAGCCGCCGCGCACAGTCCAGTCCTGGTTGATCTGGTGCTCGAAGCGCAGGTTGACTGCGTCGGAACGACCGGCGGAGGCATTGTAGTTTTCGTCGAAGCGACGTTCCTTGGGAACCGCGACCGGATTGCCGGTGCGAGGATCGATGATGGTGCCGCGGTCGATCGGCACCGAATAGTTCATGTGTTCGTAGGCGAACGACAAGGTGGTATCACGGCCATACCAGGCCAGCGATGGCGCCACCACCGATTGGGTGATTTCGCCGAAATTGCGCCAGTAATTGTTGCGCCGGTGATCGGCGATTAACCGGTAAGCCAGTCCCGAATCGCCGATAGGTCCGGTGAGATCGATCTGTTCGTTGAGGCCTCCATAACTGGAGCCGCTCAACGTGACCGAATGCTGCGCTTCCAGCAGCGGCTTTTTGCTGATGACGTTGATGACGCCGCCCGGATCCATGCTGCCGTATAGCATCGATGACGGGCCTTTCAGCACTTCGACGCGTTCGGTGGTAGGGGTGAAGTTGCGCGGCTGTACCGATAGCATGCCGTCGCGCAGCATGGAATTGTCGCGGTTATCGCCGAAGCCGCGTTTGATGATTGCGTCCAGCGTGCCGCCCAGGGTGTTGCCCATGCGGACGCCGGAGACGGTATCCAGCGCATCGGCCAGGCTGCCTGGCTGGCGGTCTTGCAGGAATTGCGAGGTGACTACGCTGACCGCCTGCGGTACGTCGATCAGGGCGGCGTCGCTGCGGCTGGCAATCGAGGCGCGTTTAGGCTGATAGCCGTTTTCTGCCTGCGGCCGGGAATCGGCGGTCGCTTTGACTGAAATCACTGGAAGGACATTCTCATTGGTCACGGCCGCTTTTGGTGTGCTGCCAACCTGCGTCGTCGGATTCCCCGTCTTGCGCGCTGTATCGTCGTTTGCTATCTCTGTCGCCATGACGCCATGGGCCAGCACGACCGAACATATGCCTGCTATCTGCTTCTTCAAAACGTTATCCTCGCCGATTGTTGATGATTTTATGATTTTATGATTTCATGATTTATTTATACCGGCATTATACATAAATGAGAATCATTATCGTTATTGATGGGTAGGATTTTGTGCGCGGCAGCGGCTTGCCGCCACTGCTTCTATAATCGGAGGGCTGCACCAACTACGACATTAAAAGGATTATTTCGACCATGACTTACCACGCATCAGGCAAGCGTTACGAGAGCATGCAGTACAGATTTTGTGGACGTAGCGG
Source organism: Collimonas arenae (assembly GCF_000786695.1). Lineage (NCBI taxonomy): Bacteria > Pseudomonadati > Pseudomonadota > Betaproteobacteria > Burkholderiales > Oxalobacteraceae > Collimonas > Collimonas arenae. The sequence goes on from NZ_CP009962.1 coordinate 1,611,962, forward strand.
TCTCAAGCTGCCACTGCTGTCCATGGGGCTTTGGCATAATTTCGGCGACACCACGTCGCTGGCGCGCCAGCGTGAAATGGTGCATACCGCATTCGACCTCGGGATTACCCATTTCGACCTGGCCAACAACTACGGACCGCCATACGGCAGCGCCGAAACCAATTTCGGCCGCATCCTGAAGGAAGATCTGAGGCCTTACCGCGACGAGCTGATTATCTCCACCAAGGCCGGCTGGGACATGTGGCCGGGCCCCTACGGACAGGGCGGCGGTTCACGCAAGTATGTGCTGGCCAGCCTGGACCAGAGTTTGCAGCGGCTGGGTCTGGATTACGTCGATATTTTTTATTCGCATCGCTTCGATCCGGAGACGCCGCTGGAAGAAACCATGAGTGCGTTGGCGACTGCCGTGCAACAAGGTAAGGCGCTGTATGTCGGCGTCTCTTCCTATTCGCCGGCCAAGACTGCGGAAGCCGCCCAGCTGCTGCGCGACTGGAAAGTGCCTTGCCTGATTCACCAGCCGTCCTACAACATGCTGAATCGCTGGATCGAACAGGGCTTGCTGGATACGCTGGAGCAGGAAGGCATGGGCTGTATTACGTTTACCGCGCTGGCGCAGGGTTTGCTGAGCGATAAATATCTCAACGGGATTCCGCAAGATGCGCGCATCAATCGCGAAGGCGGCGGGTCATTGCAGCAGGCGCATTTGAGTCCGGAGAACCTGGCGCGGGTGCGGGCCTTGAACGAGATTGCCAAGACCCGCGGGCAGAGCCTGGCGCAGATGGCGCTGGCCTGGGTGCTGCGCGATCCGCGCGTGACCACAACCTTGATCGGCGCCAGCAGTCCGGCGCAAATCCGGGAAAACGTGGAAGCTTTGCAGCGTTTGGATTTTTCGAAAGAAGAACTGGCGGCGATCGACGTGCAGGCGCAAGAAGGCGGCATCAATCTGTGGGAACGATCCTCCAACGGTTGATGAAACCGCAGGTTTGGACTGTTCCCTTTTGTCCAGACCTACGAAATGAAAGCCGCAGGTTGATGCGTTTGAGCCGCTAGCAGCGCAGCCGGCACCGGTGCTTGCTGGCGGCGTTCCGTGCTCGGCGCCACGTTGAAAATCTCGCGATAGGTTTTACTGAAATGGCAGGCCGACTGGAAGCCGCAGGCGACCGTGATGCTGAGTATCGACATGTCGGTCTGGCGCAGCAATTCTCTGGCTTTGCGCAAACGCAGCGTCAGGTAGTAATGGGTGGGCGACATGCCCATGTGTTCCTTGAACATGCGCTGCAGCTGGCGTGGCGAGGAGTTCGACAACTGCGCCAGCTCATCCAGCGACAGCGGTTCTTCTATATTCGCTTCCATCAGCGACACCACTTCCACCATGGCCGGACGGGCAGACGTCATGCGCACTGTCAACGGCACGCGTTGCTGATCCTTGTGATCGCGCACGTGCTCCAGGATGAACTGATCGGCAATCGCCGCAATCGTGGTTTTCCCAACCTGGCCTGAAATCAGGTTCAGCATCATATCCAGCGGCGCAATGCCGCCGGTGCAGGTGATGCGATCGCGGTCCACGACAAACAGGTCGGGAGCGAAGGCAATCGACGGATAGGAACGCTTCATCGCGGACAAGTTTTCCCAGTGCGTGGCGCAGGTATAGCCATCCAGCAGGCCAGCCTCGGCCAGCGCCAAAGCGCCGGTGCATAAACTACCCAGCGTGATTCCCTGCATTGCCAGATGCTTTAGTAAATCCAGCGTAGCGGTGTTGATGGCGGCTGCAATCTCGGTGCCGCCGCAAACGAATGCGGCATCGACCGCTGCACATTGGTCGGCGCGCACGGTGGTGACGGAAAGACCATTGCTGGCAGCCACTGGCCCGCCTTCGGGGCTAATGATCGACCAGCGATACATCGTTTTTCCTTCGAGATAGTTGGCCATTCTCAGTACTTCGATGGCGTTTGAAAACGCCAGCATCGTAAAATTGTTGAGCGGTATGAAAGCAAAGTGGGTGAAGGAAGTAGAAGTGCTTTTAGACATGACCTGCTCCGTTGGCAAACATCAGCGATGGACAATGTAACGTTGAAATGGCGGACTCACAAACGCTTTCGGTTGTGCGTCGCAATAAGCATGCCAAGTCGACCAGATGATTTATTTACGTGGTCCTGATATGCGCCTCTGGGAAGAGCGCAGCACTATCTGAGGCAGATTATTCAGGTATGCAGTGCGGAGGAAGGGGCAAGAGAATTTGTCGTTTTTGATTGCAGAAGTTGTGAAAACACCACATAACCGATCCCGGTTTTTGTGCGCGTGATCCATTTCGGCGCAAGCGTCCTCGCAGGCGTTCCGTGAGCGCCGCAAAACCGGCGCTTGCCTAAAAGTGACAGCAATGTCGCAAATTGAAAGGTTCCCGTCAGATCAAGTCAATAGCGGGTGGGGGCTTGGGAGAAGAATGATGTCAACAGCGGCGCCTTGCTACGTATTGACATACAACCTTTTCCTGGACACCAAAAATGACACTTCCTGCATTTTCCCAGTCGCTGGCCGAACGCGACGCACCGATCCGGCAAGCCATCGCCCTCGAACTGGCGCGCCAGCAAAACCAGATCGAGATGATCGCCTCGGAAAATATCGTTTCGCGCGCCGTGCTGGAAGCGCAGGGGTCGGTGCTGACCAACAAGTATGCGGAGGGCTATCCGGGCAAACGCTATTACGGCGGCTGCGAATTTGTCGACCAGGTGGAAACGCTGGCGCTCGACCGCGTCAAACAACTGTTCGGCGCCAAGTTTGCCAATGTGCAGCCGCATTCCGGCGCCCAGGCCAATGGCGCGGTCATGCTGGCTTTGGTCAAGCCGGGCGAGACCGTGCTGGGCATGTCGCTCGACGCCGGCGGCCACCTGACGCATGGCGCACGGCCGGCCATGTCTGGAAAATGGTTCAACGCCGTGCAATACGGCGTCAACCGCGATACTTACCTGATCGACTATGACGAAGTCGAAGCGCTGGCGAAGTTGCACAAGCCGCGTCTGATCATCGCCGGCTATTCCGCCTATCCGCGCCAGCTGGATTTCGCCCGCTTCCGCGCCATCGCCGATAGCGTCGATGCTCTGCTGATGGTAGACATGGCGCACATCGCAGGACTGGTGGCGACCGGCCATCATCCAAGTCCGGTTCCGCATGCGCATGTGGTTACCTCTACCACGCACAAGACCTTGCGCGGCCCGCGCGGCGGCTTCGTGCTGACGAACGATGAGGACATCGCCAAGAAAATCAATTCCGCGGTGTTCCCGGGCTTGCAGGGCGGCCCGCTGATGCACGTGATCGCCGGCAAGGCCGTTGCTTTCGGTGAAGCGCTGGAACCGGAATTCAAGCAATACATCGCCAATGTGGTCGCCAATGCGAAAGCGTTGGGCGAAGTGCTGCTGGCCGGCGGCGTCGACCTTGTCACCGGCGGTACTGAAAACCATCTGCTGCTGGTGGATCTGCGTCCGAAGGGCCTCAAAGGCACGCAGGTGGAGCATGCGCTGGAACGCGCAGGCATCACCTGCAACAAGAACGGTATCCCTTTCGATACCGAAAAGCCGACTGTGACGTCGGGGATTCGTCTTGGCACGCCAGCCGGCACCGCACGCGGTTTCGGCATTGAAGAGTTTCGCACCATCGGCCGCCTGACTGTCGAGATTTTCGATGCCCTGGCGCGCAAACCTGAAGGCGATACCGAGGTGGAGAAAAAGGTGTTGGCCGAAGTGCAGGCGCTGTGCAAGCGCTTCCCGATTTATTAAGGAGATCGTCATGAGCAATTTGCATCAGCAAAGCCTGGTTATCGACGGCTTGAATATCTCCAAATGGGAACGGCTGGTATTCGAAGACATGAAGAAAGGCGGCTTGAGCGCCGTCAACTGCACCATTTCGGTGTGGGAGAATTTCCAGGGCACGGTCGGCAATGTGGTCGACATGAAAAACCTGATTCGCGACAACGCCGACCTGCTGACGCTGGTGCGCGGCGTCGAGGATATCAAGCGGGCAAAGAAGGAAGGACGCACCGGCGTCATTCTCGGTTTCCAGAACGCCCATGCGTTTGAAGACAACCTCGGCTATATCGAAGTGTTCGCCGAACTGGGCGTGCGGGTGGTGCAGCTTTGCTACAACACACAGAATCTGATCGGCACCGGTTGTTATGAACGCGATGGCGGACTTTCCGGGTTCGGCCGTGAAGTCATTGCAGAAATGAACCGGGTCGGCATCATGGTCGATCTGTCGCATGTCGGCGGCAATACTTCCAGCGAAGCGATCCTGGCGTCGGCCAAGCCGGTCTGTTATTCACACTGCCTGCCATCCGGCCTGAAACAGCATCCGCGCAACAAGAGCGACGAGCAGTTGAAATTCATTGCCGACCATGGCGGCTTCATCGGCGTCACCATGTTCCCGCCTTTCCTCAAGCGCGGCAGCAATGCCAACGTCGACGACTATGTGGAAGCGTTCGACTACATCATCAACCTGGTTGGCGACGATTGCGTTGGTATCGGCACTGACTTTACGCAAGGCTACGGAAAGCCGTTCTTCGAATGGCTGACGCACGACAAGGGCCGCCATCGCCGCCTGACCGATTTCGGTACGGTGATCAATCCGGAAGGTTTTCGCACCATAGGCGATTTCCCGAACCTTACCGCTGCGACGGAGCGGGCAGGCTGGAAAGAAAGCCGGATACGCAAAGTGCTGGGTGAGAACTGGCTGCGGGTATTCGGTGAGGTTTGGGGCGCCTGATTTCAATCCAGGGTTGACCAAGTGACATAGTTGAAATACTGAGGAGTAGCGATGCAACCCCAATTGCCGATTGAAGTCGATGCCGAGAGCGGTGTCTGGACCACCGACAAGCTGCCGATGCTGTACGTGCCGCGTCATTTTTTCACCAATAACCATACCGCTGTGGAAGCGGCGCTGGGGCGCGAAAAATATGCGCAAATCCTTTACGACGCCGGCCACAAGTCCGCCTATTACTGGTGCGAGAAGGAAGCTAAACAGCATGATATGTCCGGCCTCGACGTCTACAAGCACTACCTGAAGCGGCTGTCGCAGCGCGGCTGGGGCTTGTTCTCCTTTACCGAAGTCGACGCCGCCAACGCCAGCGCCAGCATCGAGCTGCGCAATTCCTCGTTCGTGCTGCAGCAACCGGAAGTGCACGGCAAGTTGTGCTACATGTTCGCGGGCTGGTTCGCCGGCGCCATGGACTGGGTGTCTGATACCACCGGCAACCCGCGCAAATCTGTGTGCAGCGAGACGCAATGCGGCGGTGAAGGCCACGATCATTGTGTGTTTACGGTCAAATCGCTTTCCGCTTAGAGACAAGGTGTGTCATGCGCTATCCGACTTTGTTTTCGCCGCTGACCCTGAACCAGGTAACCCTGCGTAACCGGGTGGTCAGCACCGCACACGCCGAAGTCTATGCGGACGCCGGCGGCTTGCCGGGGGAACGCTATATCCGTTACTACGAAGAAAAGGCCAAGGGCGGCCTGGGCCTGGCTATTTGCGGCGGCTCCAGCACGGTGTCGATCGACAGCCCGCAAGGCTGGTGGAAATCAGTCAACCTGACTACCGACAAAGTCATCGAACCGCTGGCGCGTCTGGCGGAAGCGATGCACCGGCACGGCGCCAAGATCATGATCCAGGCGACCCATATGGGGCGGCGCACGGCATGGCATGGTGAAAACTGGCCGCATCTGGTCAGCCCTTCCGGGATTCGCGAGCCGGTTCATCGTGGTAATGCCAAGATCATCGAAATTGAAGAAATCCGCCGCATCGTCGCCGACTTTGCGGCAGCCGCCAAAAGAGTCAAGCAGGCGGGCATGGACGGCATTGAAATATCGGCCGCCCACCAGCAGTTGATCGACCAGTTCTGGAGCCCGCGCGTCAACCAGCGCACCGATGAATACGGCGGCAGCCTGGAAAACCGCATGCGCTTCGGCATCGAAGTCTTGACGGCGGTGCGGGAAGCTGTGGGCAGCGATTTCTGCGTCGGCATGCGCATGTGCGGCGATGAGTTCCATGAAGACGGCGTGGACCACGAAACCGCCAAGCAGATCGCCCAGGCGATGTCGGCCAGCGGCCTGATCGATTTTCTGAGCGTGGTCGGTTCCGGCGCCGATACCCACAATACGCTGGCCAACTGCATGCCGCCGATGGCCTTGCCGCCGGAGCCGTTCGTCCATCTGGCGGCGGGCATCAAGGCGGTGTCCAAGGTGCCGGTAATGCACGCGCAAAGCATACGCGACGCCGGCCAGGCGGAGCGCATACTGTCTTCTGGCATGGTCGACCTGGTCGGCATGACGCGCGCCCAGATTGCGGATCCGCACATGGTGATCAAGATCCGCGATGGCCGCGAAGATGAAATCAAGCAGTGCGTCGGCGCCAACTACTGCATCGACCGCCAATACAACGGTCTCGACGTGCTGTGCGTGCAGAACGCCGCCACCTCGCGCGAGCAAAGCATGCCGCATCAAATTGCCAAGAGCCGTGGCGCCAAGCGCAAGGTGGTTGTCGTCGGCGCCGGCCCGGCAGGACTGGAAGCGGCGCGCGTGGCGCGCGAACGTGGCCACGAGGTGGTGCTGTTCGAGCGTAGCGAGGTGGTCGGTGGCCAGATCAACCTGGCAGCCAAGGCGCCGCAGCGCGAGCAAATGGCCGGCATCGTGCGCTGGTTCGATATGGAAACCAAGCGCCTCGGCGTCGACCGCCGGCTTGGCGTCGATGCCGACGAAGCCATGATCCTGGCCGAGCAACCCGACATCGTGGTGCTCGCCACCGGCGGCAGCAACTACACCAGCCAGGTTGCGGCATGGGGCATCGCCGAGGGCTTATCGGTCAGCTCCTGGGATATCTTGCAAGGACGCGTTGCGCCGGGCAAGAACGTACTTGTGTACGACGGTATCAGCACCCACGCCGGCTTCGGCGTAGCCGATTTCCTGGCCAGCCGCGGCAGCCTGGTGGAAATCGTCACACCCGACGTCAAAATTGCCGACGACACCGGCGGCACGACTTTCCCGATTTTCTATCGCCGCCTGTATGCGCAAGGCGTGATTCCGACGCCGAATTACTGGCTGGACCGGGTCTATGCCGAAGGAGACAAGAAGGTTGCCGTGTTGCGCAACGAATATACCGAGGTGCAGGAAGAGCGGGTGGTCGACCAGGTGGTGATTGAAAACGGCATCCTGCCCAACGATCAGTTGTACTGGTCGCTCAAGCCGCAATCACTGAACCGTGGCCAGATTGATGTCAACAAGCTGTTTGCCGCCGAACCGCAACCGGCCTTGTCGGAACCCTTGGGCGATGGGCGCTTTCTGCTGTTCCGGGTTGGCGACTGCATTTCCATGCATAACATCCACGCTGCGATCTACGATTCGCTGCGTCTGTGCAAAGATTTCTGACCATGAGCGCCGCAGCTTCTTCTCTCAATCTGGCCATCACCTTCCTGTTCTGGCTGGCCGTGGCGGGACTGGCGACCGGCATGTTGCGGCGGGCGGCGCTGTGGCGCGCCGGCCGTGAAGCGCCGATAGCCTGGCTAGGCTTGCTGGCGGTTCCCAAACGCTATTTCGTCGACTTGCACCATGTGGTGGCGCGTGATCCTTATATTGCGCGCACACACATCGCTACCGCCGGCGGAGCGATTGCGGCCATGGCGCTGGTGGCGGTCAATTACGGTTTGATGTTGTACGCCTCATTCCTGAATACGGCGATTGCCCTGTTTGCGCTGGTAATGCTGGTTGGCGTGTTGTTCGTCTGGCATCGCCGCCGCACGCCGCCTGCGCGCCTGTCGCGTGGCGTCTGGATGCGCTTGCCGTGGATGCTGGCGGCGTTCGCAATCGGCCTGCTGGCGCTGGGTTTGATTCCCTTGCAGTTCGTTTCGGGCTTGAGCGCCTTGGTGGTCGTGGCTTTGCTGGGGCTTGGGGCGTGGACGCTGACTGTAGGCGCTACCCGCGGCGGGCCGATGAAACATGCGCTGGCCGGTTTGTTGCACCTGGCTTTTCATCCACGCCCTGAACGTTTCCGCAAGACGGAAGCTGGCGCTGAAGCCGGTACGCCGACCACCGCACTCAAGCCGCTAAAGCTGGAGCAGGGCGAACTGGGCGTCGGTAAGCCGGTTGAGTTCCGCTGGAATCAATTACTCAGTTTCGATGCCTGCGTCCAGTGCGGCAAGTGCGAAGCGGCCTGTCCGGCGTTCGCCGCGGGCCAGCCCTTGAATCCGAAGAAACTGATACAGGATATGGTCACCGGCATGGCCGGTGGCAGTGACGCCAGCTTTGCCGGCAGTCCTTATCCAGGAATGCCGCTTGGCGCGCATCAAGGCCAGCCCCAAGCCCCGATCCTGCCAGGCTTGATCTCGCCCGAAACGCTATGGTCCTGCACTACCTGCCGTGCCTGCGTGCAGGAGTGCCCGATGCTGATCGAGCACGTGGATGCAATTGTCGACATGCGACGTCACCAGACTCTGCAGTTTGGTGCGGTGCCGGGTAAAGGACCGGAAGTGTTGGCCAATTTGCGCGAGACCGGCAGCGCGGGCGGTTTCGATCTGGGTGTGCGCTATCACTGGGCGATCGATCTTGATGTCAGGCAGATTAGCGCCGGGCAAGCGGTTGACGTATTGCTGGTGGTTGGCGAGGGCGGCTTCGACATGCGTTACCAGCGCACGCTGCGTGCGCTGGTCAAGGTGCTGCAGGCAGCGAATGTCGATTTCGCCGTGCTTGGCGCGCTGGAAACGGATACCGGCGACGTCGCCCGTCGTCTGGGCGACGAAGCAACCTTCCAGAACATGGCGCAGCAGATGATTGCGCAATTGTCAGCATTCACATTTAAAAGAATCGTTACTGCGGATCCGCATGTCATGCATTGCCTGCGCAATGAATATCCTGCATTGGGCGGTCATTATCAGGTTTTTCATCACGCCGCCTTCATGGCCGGGCTGGTTAGCGCCGGCAAGATCAAATTGCGTGCCGCTGCCGACAAGGAACAACGCTTTACCTATCACGATCCTTGCTACCTGGGCCGCTACAACGGAGAAATCGAAGCGCCGCGCGAACTGCTCAAACTGATGGATCTGTCTTTGCATGAAATGGAGCGCAACGGTATGCGTGGCCGCTGCTGCGGCGGCGGTGGCGGAGCGCCTCTGACCGATATCCCCGGCAAGCAGCGGATCCCGGATATCCGTATCCACGATGCGCGCGCAGTACGCGCCGATACAGTGGTGGTGGCGTGTCCGAATTGCACGGCGATGCTGGAAGGCGTCGTAGGACCCCGGCCCGAGATACGCGACATTGCGGAATTGCTTGCCTCAGCCTTGGAGACTTGAGCATGGACATGACGATACATGGCGGCATCAAGCGGGTGGATCCACGCCGTTCGTTCACGGTCAACGCGGAGGGACTCAAGCGCATCGTGCTGGGGCAGATCGGTGGCGGCAGTGTTGATTTTTCTTTAGCACATCAAAGTCTGCTCCATCAGGCGCTAAAACCTGTGCGCCTGGCTGTCGATGCAGTGGTCACACGTTGCCTGTTGGCGATAGCTCATAGCGATCGCGGCACATTGGATGAACACGCGCGCCAGGTGGTAGCTGTCGCAGCCTTGCTCGCCGACGACGCCACCGAAGTAGTGCTGCTGGTGTTCGGTGAGCTGAAGGAGGAAGCGGCAACGCTGGGAGTCGACCGGTGCGTCGTGCTGCCGCAATATGGCAATCATCTGTTCGCGCCGGAAGCCGAGTTGGCGATTGTGGTTGCCTTGCTTGAAGAATTACGGCCAGCCCATGTTTTCATGCCGGATAACGGGGTGGCCGACAGTGATCTGGGACGACGTCTGGGCGCAGCCTTGAATGCTGCCAGCCTGGCCGCCAATGTGGTTGAGATCAGCCATGCGGGCCTGGCTGTTTATCGGCAGCAGGGCAGCCTGTTGGCGCGACGTAGCCTGGCAAGGATCATCTTGCTGGAAGTTGATGCGGTGGATGCGCGCTTGCCTTTTCTCGGACGCGGTCAGCAGGCAGAGCAGTTGGTACTCACTCTCGGCAATGTCGGCAGTGCATCCAATAGTGTTAGCGCATTTGCGGATATGGGCGTCAAAACCATGGCGGCATCGCAGATGGAACTGGATGAAGCCGATTTCATCGTCTCCGCAGGCAACGGCGTCGGCGACGTTGCGCTGTTTAATGCCTTGGCGAATGCGCTCGATGCCGCAGTAGGCGCCAGCCGGGTTGCGGTCGACGACGGCAAGTTCAAGCGCGACAAGCAGATCGGCGCCACCGGTAAAACCGTCAGCGCCAGCGCTTACCTGGCCTTCGGTATATCCGGCGCGGTCCAGCATTTGCAGGGCATCAAGGATTGCCGCCATGTGATCGCGGTCAATCTGGACGCTAGCGCACCGATGATCAAACGCGCCGACCTCAGCATTATCGGTGACGCCCAAGAGTTGATGGGGGCATTGCTTGAACAAGTCCGGCAAGCCCGGGCAGTGGAGTTGGCGGCATGAACCAGCAAATTATCAAGCGTATCGCTGTATTGGTTTCCATAGGCCGGAATCCGGTCAGCGGCGTGCCGCGCTACAGCCGCAACGATGCTGCTGCCTTGGGACTGGCGGCCGAATTGATACAGCGCACGACGGGCGCAACTATCGACGTGATTCATGCCGGCCCGGCCGACAACCCAGCGCTGGCGGAGTACCTGGCCTTAGGCGCTACCAAGATCAACGTGATCGAGACGACTACGGCGCAGGACGTCCTGCCTGCGCTGCTGGAGCAATTGCAAGCTTATGACCTGGTGTTATGCGGCAGCCGCGCGGAAAGCGGGGACGCAAGCGGCACGTTGCCTTACCAACTGGCAGCTCGCTTGAATTTGCCTTTGCTGGCCGGTGTGATCGCCGTGACGCCAGGCAGCACTGGCATCGTCGCCCAACAATTCCTGCCGAAAGGACGGCGACGCGAAGTCGGATTGCGATTGCCTGCCTTGCTGACGGTGCATTCATTAGCGCCGTGCAGGCTGCGTTATGCCTACGCTAGCTTGCGCAGCGGCCAAATGACGAAACGGACGTTTCTCAGCGCGAGCAGCGAGAGCGCCGAAGAGTGGACAGTCGAAGCAGCTAAGGTCAAGCCGCGCAAGCTGGCCGCGCCGGAGAAGCGTTCCGGCCACGCACGCATGCAAGCGGCCACGGTGGCAGAAAGCCGCGGCGGCAAGGTCGTGCATGAAGGCAGCGCCGCCGACAAGGCGCAAGTTGTTCTTACCTATTTACGTGAACATCATTTGGTCGATTATTAAGAGGTGGTCTCAACATTATTCAACATCAATCTAACGTTGTTGGTTCTCCTGGCTGTATCACTCGTACTGTCTTCGCCGGAGCACCTGGCCAGCTTAATGTTGAAGCCGCCTCAAAGGCTGCACAAGCGGTGGTTCCATAAATGCATCACATGGAGAAGAAATTGAAAGTGTCTAAAGAGATCCAATCACTGATCGCCGAGCGCCTGCCGGGGCATAGCCTGGACGCGCCGTTTTACCTTAGCCCGGAAATCTTCGATCTGGATATCCGGGAGATTTTCAGCAAGCATTGGATCCATGTCGCAGTTGAGCCGGATATTCCCGAGCCGGGCGATTACGTCACAGTTGAGATCGGTCTCAATTCCATCGTGGTGGTGCGTGACGACGACATGGCGGTGCGCGCCTATCACAATGTATGCCGCCATCGCGGCGCGCGCCTGTGCTCGGAACACAAAGGCTCGGTTGGTAACCTGGTCTGCCCCTACCATCAATGGACCTACAACATCGGTGGAGAGTTGATCTATGCCGAGCACATGGGTGAGAAATTCGACCGCTCCAAGCACAGTCTCAAATCCGTTCATGTGGAGAACCTGGCGGGGCTGATTTTCATCTGCCTGGCGGAACAACCACCGCAGGATTTTTCCGTAATGCGCGACGCCATGGCGCCATATCTGCTGCCGCACGGGCTGAAGGATTGCAAGATCGCCAAGCAGGTTGACCTGATCGAAGAGGGCAACTGGAAGCTGACCATGGAAAATAACCGCGAGTGTTATCACTGTGCGACCAACCATCCGGAACTGACGGCGTCGCTGTTCGAGTTCGGTTTCGGTTATCAGTCCGCGCCTGGTAATGCCGAACAGATCGCGGAATTCAACCGCTTGGCGGCGGAGCGCTGCGGCGAGTGGGAGCGCGGCGGCTTGCCTTCCGCAGAGATAGAACGGCTGGACGAACTTGTTACCGGTTTTCGAACCCAGCGCTTGCCGCTGGACCGCGCCGGCGAATCGCAAACGCTGGACGGCAAGGTTGCTTCCGGCAAGTTGCTGGGAGAGTTCGAACGCGCCGACCTGGGAGGGCTGTCGTTCTGGACCCAGCCCAATTCCTGGCATCACTTCATGAGCGACCACATCGTCAGTTTTTCGGTCCTGCCCCTGTCGGCTGAACGTACGCTGGTACGCACAAAGTGGCTGGTGCATAAAGATGCGCGTGAAGGCATCGACTATCAGCTCGACAACCTGACTGCGGTATGGAACGCGACCAATGACCAGGACAAGCGACTGGTCGAGTTGTCGCAGCAAGGAGCGCGCAGCAGCGCTTATCAGCCCGGACCCTATTCGCCATTTACCGAAGGCTTGGTGGAAAAATTCTGTACCTGGTATATCGGCCGCTTGTCAGCCGGCCTGGCGGAACAGTCGGCGGGTAGCCCGGTGACCATGCTGCGGAGAATCGATTGAAATCCGAAATATTGCCGGGGCCGGTCATGGACGCCAATAAACTGAATCGCCGGAATTTCTGGGATACGCTGCCATCGCTGTGGAACAGCGAGAGCGAGGACACGCTGGATTGCTGCCAGGTGCGTGTCGAGACGCACGACGTCAAGAGTTTTTTCTTTGCTACACCGGATGGCAGCGCGTTTGCTTTTCAGCCTGGCCAGTTCATCACGCTGGAGTTGGAAATCAATGGCGAGCCGGTCAATCGCTGCTATACAATTTCGTCGTCGCCTGCGCGGCCGCATACGATCTCGATCACAGTCAAGCGGGTTCCCGGCGGGCCGGTATCGAACTGGCTGCATGATAATCTGAAAGCCGGCGACAAAGTCAGAGTAATGCGCCCCGCCGGCGAATTCACCTGCGCAGCGCATCCGGCGGAAAAATATCTGTTCCTGTCAGCCGGATCCGGCATCACGCCGTTGATGTCGATGTCGCGCGCCCATCATGACCTCTCCGATGACCGAGACATCGTCTTCATCCACAGCGCACGCACGCCGGATGACATCATCTTCGAGCGCGAACTCGGCCTGATCGCTGCCAACCAGCAGAATTTCCGCACGCGCTTCATCTGCGAGCAGCTGGGCCAGCGCCGCGAGTGGTCGGGGCCAACCGGCATGTTGTCGCTGGCTGCGCTCAGATTGATGGCGCCGGATTTCATGGAACGAGAAATTTTTGTATGCGGCCCCGCGCCCTACATGAAAGCGGTACGCAACATGCTGAACGAAGCAGGCTTCGATCGCGTCCGCTATCACGAAGAAAGTTTTTCCTTCGAGACTTTGCAGCAAGAGACAGGGCAGGCTATCGCGGTAAACGGCGCGGCAACGGCTAATAAAGAATCACTGGCATCGGTCGGCTTCGAAATCAACTTCCAGAAAAGCAACCGTCAAATCGTCTGCGGTCCGCAGCAACATGTGCTCGACGCAGCCCGCAGCGCAGGGGTAAGACTGGCATCGTCTTGCGCTCAAGGCATGTGCGGCACCTGCAAGGTAAAGCTGATTTCCGGTACGGTAGACATGCAACACAAAGGCGGTATCCGCCAACGGGAGATTGACCAGGGCATGGTGCTCCTGTGCTGCAGCAAACCGCTGAGCAATTTGGTGGTGGACAAATAGTCGGGGTCAATAATTGGAAATAATCGAGTAATCGGAGCCAGAGTCGAATTAATTAATAATCGGGGTCAGAGTCGAATTAATTAGAAAGCAATCCAATAATTCGACTCTGGCCGAGCGCCTCTAGCCGAGCGCCTCTAGCCGAGCGCCTCTGACCCCAATTGTTTTTGGCAAGATAAACCACGGTATGTTGATAGGGGTTAGACATGAAATTGATACGGACATTATGCTGTCTTGTTGCAATTCTGGCTTGTTTCACAAATGCCGTAGTGGCGGCGGCTGAGAGCAAACCGGTCATCAAGATCGGTTACGTGGAAGGCTGGTCGGATAGTGTCGCAACGACTTATGTCGCGGCGCAGATCATTCGTCGGGATCTTGGCTACGAAGTGAAGCTGATCCCGGTTTCCGCTGGCTTGATGTGGCAGGGCGTGGCGCGTGGCGATCTGGATGCCACCATGTCGGCATGGTTGCCGACTACCCAGGGCGCCTATTACGAAAAACTGAAAGATAAGGTGGTCAACCTCGGCGTCAATTTTCCGGGCGCGAGGATAGGACTGATCGTGCCGGCGTATGTCAACGCTAGCAGCATCGCCGATCTGCCTGCGCAGAAAGAGGCTTTCGATGGCCGCATCGTCGGTATCGATGCCGGCGCCGGCGTCATGACCAAGACCGAGCTGGCGATCAAGGAGTACGGTCTGGACTACAAACTGTTGCCGAGTTCCGGCAGCGGTATGGTGGCCGAGCTTGAGCGCTCGATCAGGAACAACAAGGCGATTGCGGTCACCGGCTGGGTACCGCACTGGATGTTCGCCAAGTGGAAACTCAAGTTCCTGGACGATCCGAAGAAAGTCTATGGCGAAGCCGAGCATGTCGACAGTATCGCCAATCCCGGCCTGGAGGCGAAGGCCAGGCCGGTCAACGATCTGCTGAAGAATTTCTCATGGAAACCGGGAGAGATCGATAGCGTCATGCTGGCGGTGGAAAACGGCGCCAAGCCGGAAGTCGCCGCCAAGCAGTGGGTCGATGTGCATCCGCAGCGCGTCAGCGAATGGCTGCAGAAGTAAAAGCACCTGACGTTAAACCGGGTCAGTTGCGGCAGGCTTCCGCTTCCCTCAGCAACCAGGAGCGGAACGCCGCGATTCTTGGTTTCAGCGCCGATGCCTTGGGATAGGCGAGCCAATAGGAGTAATCGTTTTTCAGGCGTTGCGGATAGGGCGTCAACAGGCGGCCGGCGGCGATATCGTCGGCGGCCAGAAACAGCCGGCCCAGCAGCACCCCGTGGCCATCGATGGCGGCTTGCAGCGCTAGGCTGGCGTCGGTAAAGCTGGCGCCTTTGCGTGCATCCACCGCAGGAGCATCGACCAATTCCAGCCAGCGCGGCCAGTTGTCGCGCGGTGCATCATGTAGCAGCGCGTGGTGCGCCAGGTCGGCAGGCTTCTGCAACGGTGTGCGCGCATCCAGCGCCTGGTTGTACATCGGTGTCAGCCACTCATCGGCGATCAGATCGGCTTGCACACCGGGCCAGCGGCCGTTGCCAAGACGAATGCCGAGATCGAAATCCTTGCTTGAAAAATCCCAACTCTCCTCATTGCTGACCAGATCCAGCTCGATCTCCGGATGGGCGGCGTGAAACCGGCTTAGTCGCGGCATCAGCCATTTTGCGGCGAAGGACGGCAACACCGTGATGCGCAAAGTGCCGGCCGCTAAATTGCTGGTCAAGCGCTCAGTCGCCGCTACCAGTCGGTCGAGCGCCTCCGCCACCTCCGGCAGATAGGATTTGCCGTCCGCGGTCAGCGTCAATGCATGGCCGCGTCGCTCGAACAGTTTCAATCCCAACCATTCTTCCAGCTGCTTGACCTGATGGCTGATCGCCGCCTGCGTGACGAAAAGCTCGGCGGCGGCGCGCGTGAAATTGCGATGCCGGGCGGCCGCTTCGAAGGCTTTCAAGGAGGTGAGGGGAGGTAGTCGGCGCATGGTCCAGTCAATTCTCTTCAATCAATTTTTCTTATCGAAGCCATGAGAATACTTCGTTTTGCCGGGATAGGTAAATACGGTCTAATTTGCGTCGGACAAGGTGCTGTATTTCATTGATGAAATCGTAAGAAGGGGACGTGGAAATGATAGCTTGGGAGACTTGCTTGCTGCTGCTGGGATTTGTAGTGCCGATGGTCATCAGCCCCGGTCCTGGCAATACGGTGCTGGCGGCTGCCGGCGCCAGGTACGGCTTGCGCGGCAGCCGGTCGTTCTGGATCGGATTCGAAGCGGCGAACCTGTTCTGGTGCCTGATCTACGGCATGGGCCTGAGCGAGGTTTTCCGGCTGCATCCGCTTCTGAACCAGACAATGAAATGGGCTGGAACGGCGTACCTCCTTTACCTGGCCTACGGATTTTTGCAGTCGGCGCCGCTCCCGGCCGGAAAGGAGGTAAAGCGGCTGAACGCCGTCGATGGCTTTGTCTCGGTATCGCTGAACCTGAAGATTCATTCGATGATCCTGGTGATGTTTTCCCAGTTCATGAATCCGGCCATGCCGCTATTCGATCAGGTGCTGCAAATTTCCAGTGTGTTCATGCTGGTCTGCGTGGCTTGCCATTTTCCCTGGATTTTTGCGGGAAAGATCATTTTCAGCCGGATCAGGACTGCGCGGGCAATGCAGGTGCAAGGTTATGTGTTTGCTGCTTGCATGCTGCTGGTTGCGTTGTTCGTTGCGCTGTCTTAGTCCTCGCCACGATAAAGAATTTAATTTGATAATGAGGCCGCCATGATATGTATCTCGACAATTCGCCAACCCTTGCCTGAATCCGCATTAGCTACATCGCCGGCCGTGCGGCGGTTATTGGAAGAGTTTGGGAAGCTGACGGAACGCGCAGCCGGCTGGTGGCGACAACGGCAGATCCCGGCGCGTCCGGCAACGGAGCAGCGACGGCGCCTGTCCAGCACCCGCGAACTGAGTGACCATGTGTTGCGCGATATCGGCTTTATCGATGCATTGCCGCCGCCGGCAGACCCGCAGGAAGACAAGCCTTACTGAAGCGTCGCGTCGGCTGGATTGTCGGCGCGCCGCAAAGCAACCGGCCGCTCCTCGTTGGCTGGACTTGCCTGGGTGTCGACCATATCGCCGCCCAGGGCCTGGTACAGCTTGACCTGGCTGTTGAGCAGATTCAGATTATTGTCGGCCACTGCGATTTCGGCGGAACGCAAGGTCTCCTGCGCGTCCAGCCAGATCTTGAGCGCCACTGAACCGGCGCGATAGCGTTCCTGGTACAGGTTTTCGATCCGCTTCGCCGCCGCCAGCGATTGCTCCAGCTTGAGCCCTTGCGCCTGGAACTGGCTGCGTGCGGAGAGTGCGTTTTCAACGTCGCCGAGGGCTTTATAAAAAGTCTGGCGGAAATCGATCGAGGCCTTTTCATAGTCGGTCTTGGAGACCGCGATATTCAATTGCATCTGGTTCCATTGCAGGAATGGAAAAGTCAGGCTGGAGGCCAGCGTCGCCAGCGGATTTTGCAGCAGGTTCTGCAAGCTGCTGCTGCCGCTGCCGAGCGTGCCGGTCAGGGTGAACGAGGGGTAATAGCCGGCGCGAACTGCGCCTGCGCCAGACAGCGTCTTGCGCAGGCGCAGTTCCGCCGCCCGCAAATCCGGCCGCCGCGCCAGCAATTCTGAAGGCAGTCCGGCTTCGACCGCCGGCACGGTGGCGACAGCAAGCTGGTACTGTCGGTTGTCGAGCGTTTCCGGTGGGCCGTCGAACAGGATCGCCAATGCTGTGCGCGTCTCGACCAGTTCTTGCAGCAACTGGGTATGGCTGGCCTGTTGCGATGCAAGCGAACGTTCGGCTTCCAGCACTTCCAGCGACGATACCGCACCCGCATCGTATTGCACACGGACCAGTTCCAGGATCTTGGCGACATAAGCGATGCTTTGTTCACTGAGAGCGATGCGTTGCTGCAGGTTGGCGATTTTCCAGTACAGGCCGGCGGTTGTGCCGACCAGCGCCAGGGCCGTGCTGTCGCGGTCTTCCACAGTCGCCAGCGCTTCCCATTGCGCGGCGTCGCGCTGGCTGGCCAGCTTGCCCCACAGGTCGACTTCATAGGCGACGCTGGCGCTCAACGACTGGCTATGGCTGCTGGCCGGGGCGCCGGGGAGGCCCGGCAAGTTATTCGACGTACCGCCCAGGTTGCGGCTATTGCTGGTGCTGAATCCTAGCGATACTGTCGGATTGGTGACCGCCAAGCCGGCTTGCAATTGCGCGCGGCGCACCAGGATGGCCGCCGCCGCCAAGTCATTGTTGCGAGCGAGCGCCAGCTCGACCAGCTGGTTCAATTGAGGATCGTTGAAGCGCCGCCACCAGCGGTCGTGCAGGGTTGCGTCGCCAGCAGTTTGCGGAGGTAGATTCTGCCAGTTCGCCGGTGTGGCTAACGGTGGTTGCTGGTAGGGCGTATGCAAGGCAGTACAGCCTGCCAGCAGGCTACCGGCAAGCACGGCGATTGTCGGGTACATGGTGATATTTTTCATTCTCGTGCCAGGGCTTCTACCGGATCCAGACGCGCCGCGTTGCGGGCAGGGAGGAAACCGAAGATGATGCCGATCAAGGTTGAACATGTGCAAGCCACTACGATGGAGGTGAGCGAGTAATGCATCTGGAAACTGCCGTCGGCGCCGACGATGCTGGAGAATAGCGCGCCGATACCGAGCGCCAGCGCAATCCCGAGTATGCCGCCGAGCAGGCAGACCAAGACCGCTTCGATCAGGAACTGCCGCATGATGTCGCCCTGGCGCGCGCCGACCGCCATTCGTACGCCGATTTCCTGGATCCGCTCGGTCACGGACACCAGCATGATATTCATCACGCCGATGCCGCCCACCACCAGCGAGATCAGCGCAATCGTCGACACCAGCAGGGTCATGACGGCAGTGGTTGATTCAATGGCCTTGCGGATACTGTCGCTGTTCTGGATAAAGAAATCCTTGCTGCCATGGCGCTGGGTGAGCAGTTTGGCGATGCTGCGCTCGGCTGCCGCCGGCGAGGCGCTATCGCTGACGCGCACGGAGATCGATTGCAGATAGGACTGGCCGATGATACGGGTCAGGGCGGTGGTATAGGGCACCCACAAGGTCAGGCTGCCGCCGCCACCGCCAAAGGAATTCTTTTCCTTCTTGGCGACCCCGATAATGCGGCTGGGAATGTTCCCTAGCATCAGGACTTGCCCGATGGGGTTATCTGTCTTGCCGAACAGTTTTTGGCGGGTATTGTGGTCGATCACCACTTCTTGCATCTGGTGTTTGACGCTGGCAGGAGTGAACGACATGCCTTCCGCGAGTTCTATGCCGTGCACGCGGAAATGCTGATCGCCGACGCCCTGCAGCGTGGCGCTGGCGGAAATGTTGCGATAGCGTATCGTGGCCGACGTGGTGACGCCAGGGGTCGCACTATCGGCATAGCTTTGCTGCGCCAGAACGTCGGCGTCGGCGGACATCAGCGAGCGCACGGCGGCTGCTTTTTCATCGCCCCAGCCCTTGCCGGGATAGATCGTGATGGTGTTGGTGCCGAGGAAGCTGATGTCCTTGAGAATCTGCCGGCGCGAACCCTCGCCCAGCGCCACCACGGACACCACGGAAGCGATGCCGATGATAATGCCGAGCATGGTGAGGAAGCTGCGCAGCCGGTGCGAGCGCATGGCCAGCGAAGCCATGCGGCAGGCTTCGAGCAGGCTTGCGGCGGTGGCGCGCCACGAAGACTCCGGCGCCAGGGTTATTTGCGGCGGACTGATAGTGCTTATGGCGCTGGCGGCGGCCGGTGCTGAATCGGACGTGGAGACCTCTGTACTGCTGTCGCTGCGTAGGCGGTCGGCAATGATCTCGCCGTCGCTGATCTCGATGATGCGCTGGGCATATTCTGCCACGTGCATGTCATGCGTGACGATGATCACGGTATGGCCCTCGGCGTGCAGCTCCTGCAAGATCTTGATGACTTCCTGGCCGCTGTGGCTGTCGAGGGCGCCGGTCGGTTCATCAGCCAGTATCACCTGGCCGCCATTCATTAGCGAACGGGCGATGCTGACGCGTTGCTGCTGGCCGCCGGACAACTGGCTGGGCCGGTGGTGGCTGCGCTTGGCCAGGCCCAGTCGCGCCAGCAAATCGAGTGAGCGCTGTCTGCGCACAGCGGCCGGCTTGCCGGCATAGATCGCCGGGATTTCGACATTGCTCAGGGCGTCCAGATCCGGCAGTAAATGATAGCGCTGGAAAATGAAGCCGAAATGCTCGCGCCGCAGTTGCGCCAACGCGTCCGGCTGCATCTCGCCGGTGGCCTGGCCGGCGACGAGATAACTTCCGCTGCTGGGGCGGTCGAGGCAGCCGAGGATATTCATCAGCGTCGATTTACCCGAGCCGGAGGGGCCGACCAGCGCCACCATTTCACCAGCGTTGATTTTCAGGTTGATATTGTTGAGGACGGTGACGGTTTCTTCTCCCGACGGGAATCGCCGGTACAGGCCGTTCAGTTCTAGCAAGGCAGGCATCATGTTTAACCCGCAACCATGACGGCCTGGTCCTCCGCAGGAGCGGCGCCGGCTTCGCCGACGACCACTTTTTCGCCTGCCTGCAAGCCGTCCAGTACTTGCGCCTGTATGTTGTTGATGCCGATCCGCACCTGGCGCGTGGCGACTGTCTGTTTGCCATCCTTGGTTTGCAGTACCTTGACCTGATAGCGGCCGTCCTTGCTGCGTTCACCCAGGGCGGTAGATGGAATCACCAAGGCATTCTTGGCTTCATTGAGCACGATCGAGACCTGCGCGGTCATCGAGATACGGAGCTTGTTGTCCGGATTGGGGACATCGAACAAGGCGTTGTAATACACCGGCGCCGCAGCGGCATTGCTTTTGCTCTTGTTGTCGCTGCCGTCGCTGCTGATCGAATCCGGCGCCGGCTCGACCGTGCGCAGGGTGCCGTGGTAGCGGTGGTCCGGATCGCCCAGTATGGTGAAGAATACCGGCAGTTGCGGCTTGACGCGGATCACGTCTGCTTCCGACACCAGCGCCTTGACCGTCATGGTGCGCAACTCGGCCAGGATGATGATGGTCGGCGCCAACTGGGCGGAATTCACGGTTTGCCCTTCCTTGGTCACGATAGAGACAACCTTGCCATCCATAGGCGCGGTGATCTTGGTGTAGCCGAGATTGAGCATGGCGGTGCTGACGGTGATCTTGGCTTGTTCGATCTGGGCGTTGAGGGAATCGATGTCGGCTTGCGTCGATTGCAGCGTCGCTTGCGCGGTTTCATAATTCTCGCGTGAACCGGCGTCGCCTGCCAGCAACCGTTGCTGGCGCGTGAAGTTGAGCTGGGCCTGGACCAGCGCCGCTTGTTTCGAGCGTAACTGGGCGCGCACCTGCGTCAGTGCGGACTCGGCGTTTTGCAAGGCGTTCTGTTGCGTCAGCGAATCGATCTCGGCCACTAACTGGCCCTTTTTAACATCTTGTCCAAGGGAAACTCTCAACGATTTTACCTGGCCGGATGCTTGCGCGCCCACACTCACTTGCTGCAAGGCTTCCAGCGAGCCGCTGGCTAGCACAGTATCCTGAATATCGCTCTTGGCGACCGTTGCGGTGAGATAGTCGGTTTCCTTGCCGCCTGAGAAAAAATGGCGATAGAGTCCAAAAACGAACAGCAGGAGCAAGGCTGCGGACACCAGGTAAACGATGGATTTTTTTTTCAATGAACGCATGATAAAAGTGGATTGATTGCCGGATTGCAATCTCCTCAGAGACTCTGTTGAAATAAAGAGTAGAGAAAATGGCAGTTTTTTTGCATCTTAACATCCCATTTTTTTACACATCCAGATTTCCTTTTGCCGTTAAGATGGCTGATCGCCATGCTGGCACCGTATCGGCAGGCGGGTTTGTATCGCATAAAAGAGGATGCCTATGGATCTGTTAATTCGAAATGCCGCGCTACCGAGCGGCAGGACCGGTGTCGACATTGCCATTGCCGGGGGGCGCATCAATGCGGTCGGCGTGGCGCTGGCGGTTAATGCCGACCAAGTGATCGACGCTGGCGGCAATCTGGTGACGCCGCCGTTTGTCGATGCCCACTTTCACATGGATGCGACCCTGAGCTATGGCCTGCCGCGCGTCAACAGTTCCGGCACGCTGCTGGAAGGCATTGCGTTGTGGGGCGAGCTGAAGCCGGCGCTGACGCAGGAAGCCTTGTTCGCCCGCGCCATGCAGTATTGCGACTGGGCGGTGGCGCGCGGTTTGCTGGCGATCCGTTCGCATGTCGATATTTGCGACGATCGTTTGCTGGCGGTGGAAGCCCTGTTGCAAGTCAAGCGCCGGGTGGCGCCGTATCTGGATTTGCAGTTGGTGGCTTTTCCGCAAGACGGCTTGCTGCGCAGCCCGCGCGCTTTCGCCAACCTGAAACGGGCGATCGCCATGGGCGTCGACGTGGTGGGCGGCATACCGCATTTTGAACGGACCATGGCGGACGGCGCGGAATCGATCCGCCTGCTATGCGAGTTCGCTGCCGAAAAGGGCTTGCGCGTCGACATGCATTGCGATGAATCGGATGACCCGATGTCGCGCCATATCGAAACCCTGGCGTTCCATACACAGCGGCTTGGCTTGCACGGCCTGGTTGCCGGTTCGCACCTGACTTCGATGCATTCGATGGATAACTACTATGTCAGCAAACTGCTGCCGCTGATCCGCGAAGCCGGGGTGGCGGCGATCGCCAATCCGCTGATCAACATCACCTTGCAAGGCCGTCACGACAGCTACCCTAAGCGGCGCGGCATGACGCGCGTGCCGGAAATGCTGGCGGCCGGCATCGATGTCGCCTTCGGCCACGATTGCGTGATGGACCCCTGGTACAGCCTGGGTTCCGGCGACATGCTGGAGGTGGCGCACATGGGCCTGCATGTAGCGCAGATGACCGGGCAGGATGCGATGCACGAGTGTTTCATGGCAGTGACGGAAACTCCGGCGCGGATACTGGGGCTTGGCGGTTATGGCTTGACGCCTGGCTGCAACGCCGATCTGGTGGTGCTGGATGCGGGTTGCACGGTCGAGGCTATCCGCTTGCGCGCCGGCAGAAGATATGTAATCCGGCGCGGCAAGATTATCAGCCAGTCACCGGCGGCGCAGGCGACATTGACGTTGCCGGGGCGGCCGCCATTGGTTGACTTTCGCTTGCATTCCGCCTGAGCGCAAACCGGCTGGGAAACGTGTCGCTGAAAAGAACCGAAGTCATGCTGCAGTAGATGACTTCGGCAATGCGCTTCGCGTTTGCCAGGGGAGCAATATTCTTTGCGAAGCGTCAGGAGAGCAGGATTGCTAGAAGGTCTTGGTCAGCGACAGTACGAGCGTGGTGGCAAGCGGATTGGAGACATCCGCCACGCCGGCGGAGTTCAGGACGCCGGTGGTGTAACGGTCATACACGCCATTCTTGTTCCAGCCTTTGGTGACCGCTCCGGTCACGGTCCAGCCGCCGTCGAAAGCCTTGGAGAGCGCCACTTTGCCATCCTGGAAACTATAGGCTGAAAAATTCCGCACCCGTTCATTCCCGTAATGCAGCAGCAAGCTGTAGCCGCTGCCCAGGTCGAAAGTGCCGTTCAAGTCCAGGTAGCCGGAACCGCGGCTGTGTTGGCCGTTGCCGATACCGAGCGTGGCGCTGTTGTAGCCGAAATAATCCGGCGTGTAGGTCAGCCAGTATTTGACGTTGAACCATTTATAGGTGAGCGAAGCGACTGCTTCGCCATAGTTGTATTTGGTGTTGGCGAAAGCCACTTCGGCGCCGGGATAGACGTAGTAATAGATTTGCCCGGTGTAGGTCAGGTCGCCTGCACTGCCGGTATAGCCGCCGTACAAATCCCATTCGACCGAACCGCCTTCGATAAAGTGATCGCTGACCGTGGACATCCAGGTGCCGGCAAACAGGCCGTTCGGATTGGCGTAGTCAAAGCCGCCCTGGATCGCCGGCTTGCCCCAGGTCTGGCGGAAGCCGCGCGAGACATATTGCGAAGCGATCGTGACGTTGGCGGTGAAGGGCGATGCGGGCGCTGCCGCGGCCGCAGCAGGTGCGGCGGTTGCCGTGGCGGCCGGATCGACGGTCTGGGAAATGGCTGATACTTGAAAACCGGACAGCAAGGTAGCCGCTAGCCATAGAGAAATTTTGATTTTGTTGAAATTCTGAAGCATGTCTACTACTCCCTGTTAATGCGTTTCTATTTTGACATCGGCCGCGTAGTATGGTGGCCGTCGGCGCCGATGGCAAAAAAGAAAACGCAACTGCATGGATGCGGCGCCAGATGAACGGCTACCGTGCCGGATGGATAACGATCGCCGTGGCGCCTTGGATAGCGCACTTGCTTCGATACCTGCCGATAATTATTGTCCCGGCGTCCAAACGCAACTCCCTGCAATTGCGACTAAAAATGATGGAATTGCGACATACCTGATCTTGGCTAGCGTGCGCTAGTCATGGCACGACACGTGCTTCGTCGTTTTTGATTAAGTGCTTGTCGTATATCGTCATTCGATAAAAGACCATTGTCGCGACTATGTAATTAATTGAGGACGAAGTTTTCCGTGAATTCCCCATGATCGTGATGGTCGCCTAGATGTCGCTGCTGCTTGTCTTTCCTGCTGTGCTGCACATACACTCTGCAGCAGTGGATTTCAAAAAAGCGGGCAATGACCGTCAGGCTAGACCCGCACGCTAGCGACATGTTGCAATCAGGAATTGCCTGACCGGCAACAGGCCGCATGCACTATCAGGAGACAGGTAATGAAGTCTGCAAAAGTGGTAGTCGACCGTTTGTACAAGGTCTTCGGTAACAACCCGCAGTTGGCCTTGAGCATGCTCGAAAAAGGGCATTCCAAAGACAAGATATTCGCCGAAACCGGGCAGGTGGTCGGCGTCCAGAATGTCTCGTTCGAGGTGCAGGAGGGCGAGATATTCGTGTTGATGGGGCTGTCGGGCTCCGGCAAATCGACGCTGATACGCCTGATCAACCGGCTTGTGGATCCCAGCGCCGGCAACGTTCTGGTCGATGGCCAGAATGTGGCGCAGATGACGAATTCGCAATTGATCAAACTGCGCCGGCGCGACATGAGCATGGTATTCCAGTCGTTTGCGCTGATGCCGCACCGGACCGTATTGTCGAACGCTGCATTTGGTTTGGAAGTGGCCGGGATCGGCAAGAAGGAGCGCGAACGGCGCACCATGACGGTATTGGAGCAAGTCGGCCTGGCGTCGTTTGCAAACAAGCTGCCGTGCGAACTATCGGGCGGCATGCAACAGCGGGTCGGCCTGGCGCGAGCCTTGTCGGTTAATCCTTCGCTGATGATCATGGATGAAGCATTCTCCGCGCTCGATCCGCTCAAGCGCAAGGAAATGCAGGACGTGTTGCTGGATTTGCAAAAAGAACAGCGCCGTACGATCATTTTTGTCTCGCATGACCTGGAAGAAGCGCTGCGCATCGGCAGTCGCATCGCCATCATGGAAGGCGGTCGCCTGGTGCAGGTCGGCAGCGCCCAGGAAATCATCGACAATCCGGCCGAAGACTATGTGCGCGCCTTCTTCGACGGCGTCGACACCAACCGCTACCTGACCGCCGGCGACCTGATGCAAGCCAACGCGGTGCCGCTGGTAGCCTCCGCCAGCGAGATCCACGCCAATGGCGATCTGTATAACAGAAGCCGCTCTGACTACGCCTTCGTGGTCGATGCCGGGCGCAAGGTGCAGGGCATCGTCGCTACCCGCCGTCATGCCGACGCTGGCGGCAATATCCAGGCCAGCGGCATGGACCGGATCGAGGTGATCCATCACCGCAGCAATCTGGAAGATGTGATGGACAAGCTGATCGGCAGCCGCAGTCCCTTACCGGTGGTGGATGGCGACGGCTGTTATTGCGGCGCGATCAGCCAGTCCATGGTTCTCCAAGCTTTGTCAAAATCCCGAGGTTCGCATGTCTGAGCATCTTCCGCTGGGGCGCTGGGTCGACCAGTTCGTCCATTACATACTCGATAAGCACGGCAACAGCTTCGACAGCTTTGGCAACGCCATCAGCTGGTTTGCCGAATCCATAGAACACGGTTTGCAAGCGCTGCCGTTATGGCTGCTGATGGGCTTCTTCATCGTGCTGGGCATCTGGCGCGTCGGCTTCAAATTTGCGTTGTTCACCGTGGTCTCTTTCTTCGTCATCTACAACACCGGTTTCTGGGACCAGACTGTCGTTACCTTGGGGCTGACTATTTCATCCACGCTGATCAGTCTGGCGCTGGGGATTCCGGTCGGCGTCTGGGCCGCCAAGAGCAAGCGGGTGGCGATGGTGGTGCGTCCCATCCTCGATCTGATGCAGACCATGCCAGCCTTCGTCTACCTGATTCCGGCCGCCATGATGTTCGGCCTGGGCCGGGTACCGGGCATTATCTCTACCGTGATTTTCGCCATGCCGCCGGCGGTGCGCCTGACCGCGCTCGGCATCCGCCAGGTCAACAATGAAATCGTCGAAGCCGGGCAAGCCTTTGGCTGCACCGGCTGGCAACTGCTGTACAAGGTACAGTTTCCGAACGCCTTGCCGTCGATTATGGCGGGCATCAACCAGACCATCATGATGGCCTTGTCGATGGTGATCATCGCTTCGATGGTGGGTGCTGGGGGCTTGGGTAACGACGTGCTGGCCAGCATCCAGCGGCTGGATATCGGCCTCGGCTTTGAAAGCGGACTGAGCGTGGTGCTGCTGGCGATCATTCTCGACCGGATTACCGAAAGTTTCGGCCGCACGCCGGAAGCCGGTAAAGTGCAGCGTTTCTTCCGCCTGCGAAAATGGTTTCGGAAGAGCCCGGCGCTGGCCGCTGGTTAGCGCCTTGGCCTGACGCAGAAGAGAGAATTGCGCAATATTGCAGCAACGTGATCCGGGCGATGAAACGCCATCGCCGGTAGCCATAGATGGAGGCAGGATGTCTTCGCAGCAGCAATCAGTTTTAAAGCCGATGATGCAACAGCCAGCGGCGCCGTCGGCGGTGGTTTATTTCGGTTTCCTCACCTTGCCGAATTTCTCGATGATCGCCTTTGCCAGCGCCATCGAAGTCCTGCGCATGGCCAATTACATCAGCCGCCAGACCTTGTATCGCTGGTCGGTGATCAGCGTCGATGGCTTGCCCGCGTTGGCCAGCAACGGTTTGCCGATCACCCCGACGCTGACACTGGAGCAGGCCGGAACACCCGACATCCTGTTCGTCTGCGGCGGCGTCAAGATCCACGAAGCGGTCAACGACAAGCTCAATGCCATGCTGACGCAGCTGGCGCGGCGCAATGTCATGCTGGGCGGGATTTGCACCGGTAGCTACGCCTTGGTCAAAGCGGGATTGATGAACGGCTACCAGTGCGCCATCCATTGGGAAAATATATCGGCGTTGCGCGAAGATTTTCCGCGGGTGTTGTTTACCGAGGGTTTGTTTGCGGTTGACCGCGATCGCCTCACTTGCTCTGGCGGGACCGCGCCGATCGACCTGATGCTCAACCTGACCGCCAATCGTTATGGCAAGACGCTGGCGGCAGAAATTTCCGAGCAGTTCATCCTGGAGCGGATCCGCGATGGCGCTTATCAGCAGCACATTCCGATTGCAGCGCGCCTGGGATTCAGCCGCAAGGAGTTGATCGAAGTGGCGCGGCTGATGGAAACCCACATCGAAGAAACCTTGTCGTTTGAAGAAATTGCGCGGCTGGTGGGCTTGTCGCAACGGCAATTGCAGCGCATGTTCAAGTATTACCTGGACGTCACGCCGACGCATTATTATTTGCAGCTGCGTTTGCGGCGCGCCCGTGAACTGCTGTTGCAGACTACGATGTCGATCATGAGCGTTACCGTGGCTTGCGGCTTCCAGTCATCCTGCCATTTCAGCAAGGCTTACCGCAACCAGTTCGGCCGGTCTCCCAGCAGCGAGCGGCATCTGCGTCATCCCTACCTGTCCGCCGTCGATGAGCTGCCGCCGCTACCGCCGCTACCGCCGTTGTCATTGGCGCCGGACGCGCTACTTGACGCCAGCAGGCAATAGCATGTCGCAATCGGTCTAAGCCGCAGCGCGCATGCAATGTAATTTCTTGTTTGTACAGGTACGCATGGTTTTCTCCGGTTGCTGCGGGCGATGCGTCGGTGTGCAAAATTTTCACTTAACTTATGCCGATGCAGTTCCCCGAAGTGCGTCGGACTTTGGTCTTTGCCACAGGAGAAAATGCAATGAAAACATTCAAGCTAGTGCTCATCGGCGTCAGCATGGCGTGCAGCATGCTGGGGCCGGTGCAGGCGCAGGAGCCGCAGTCGTGTAAAAACGTACGCTTTGCCGATGTCGGCTGGACCGATATTGCCGCCACCACCGGCCTCGCTTCCGCCATGTACGAAGGGCTGGGCTATCACACCACCAAAACCATCGCTTCGGTGCCGATCACGTTTGCCGGCGTCAAGAACAAGCAGATCGACTTGTTCCTCGGCTATTGGGCGCCGACCATGGATCCGATCATTGCGCCCTTCGTCAAGGACAACTCGGTCAAGGTGCTGGCCACGCCAAACCTGACCGGTGCCAAATATACGCTCGCGGTGCCTACCTACGCTTACGATGCCGGCCTCAAGACCTTCGCCGATATCGCAAAGTACTCCAAGGAGCTCGATGGCAAGATCTACGGCATCGAACCGGGCAATGACGGCAATGCGCTAATCCAGGGAATGATCAGCAAGAACCAGTTCAACCTGAAGAATTTCAAGATGGTGGAATCCAGCGAGGCCGGCATGCTGATCGAACTGGGCCGTGCGGTGAAGCAAAAGAAATGGATCGTGATCCTGGGTTGGGAACCGCATCCGATGAACGTGCAGCAGAAAATCAGCTATCTGAGCGGCGGCGACGACGTCTTCGGTCCGAATTATGGCGAAGCCAAGGTCTATACCGTGACAGCGACCGATTATGCGACGCGCTGCCCGAACGCCGACAAGCTGGCAGCCAATTTGCAATTTTCCACCGGCATCGAAAACCAGTTGATGGGACGCATCATGGACAAGGAAGACCCCAAGGATGCGGCGAAAGAGTGGCTGAAAAAGAACCCTCAGGTCCTCGATAAATTGCTGGCCGGCGTCAAGACGTTCGACGGCAAGGAGGGTTTGCCTGCGGTCAAGGCTTCACTCGGTATCTGATCGACAAGATTGAACCGGGTGGCAAGCGCTGCGAAGTGCAGGGATATACCACCCGACTGTTAAGCAGTTCCACATAATAATCTGACACAAGGAGACAACATGTCTGAAAATCGTGGCGTGGTTTATATCGAGCAGGGCAAGGTAGAAATACAGTCGATCCCGTTTCCCAAACTGGATAATCCGCAGGGCAAGAAAATCGAGCACGGCGTCATCCTGAAAGTGGTATCCACCAATATCTGCGGCTCCGACCAGCACATGGTGCGCGGCCGCACAACTGCGCAGGCCGGACTAGTGCTCGGCCATGAAATCACCGGAGAAGTCATTGAGGTCGGTTCCGATGTCGAAACCATC
The DNA here is from genome assembly GCF_000786695.1 of Collimonas arenae. Classification (NCBI taxonomy): domain Bacteria; kingdom Pseudomonadati; phylum Pseudomonadota; class Betaproteobacteria; order Burkholderiales; family Oxalobacteraceae; genus Collimonas; species Collimonas arenae. Next base: position 1,641,352 of record NZ_CP009962.1, read on the forward strand.
AAAAAGGGCGATCTGGTGTCGGTACCGTTCAACGTCGCCTGCGGTCGCTGCCGTACCTGCAAGGAGCAGCACACTGGCGTTTGCGAAACGGTGAATCCGGCGCGGGCGGGCGGCGCTTATGGTTATGTCGATATGGGCGGCTGGATCGGCGGTCAAGCTGAGTATGTGATGGTGCCTTATGCCGACTTCAACCTGCTGCGCTTCCCTGACAAGGCGCAAGCGATGGCCAAGATCCGCGACCTGACTTGTTTGTCGGATATCTTGCCGACCGGTTATCACGGTGCGGTGACTGCCGGCGTTGGCCCCGGAACGACGGTATATGTCGCTGGCGCTGGCCCGGTAGGCCTGGCTGCGGCGGCTTCGGCACGCTTGCTGGGTGCGGCGGTGGTGATTGTCGGCGATGTCAATCCCTTGCGTTTGATCCATGCGCGCAGCGTCGGTTTCGAGACGGTCGATTTGTCCGGCGATGCGCCGCTCAGCGATCAGATCGCCCAGATACTCGGGGTGCCGGAAGTCGATTGCGCAATCGATTGCGTCGGCTTCGAAGCGCGCGGCCACGGCCATGCCGGGGCGCAGGTGGAAGCGCCGGCCACCGTACTTAATTCCCTGATGGAAGTCACGCGAGTGGCGGGCAAGATCGGTATTCCTGGCTTGTATGTAACCGACGATCCGGGCGCAGTCGACAGCGCCGCCAAGCGCGGCAGCCTGAGCATTCGTCTGGGGCTTGGCTGGGCCAAGTCGCACAGCTTCCATACCGGCCAGACGCCGGTGATGAAGTACAACCGGCAACTGATGCAAGCGATTCTGTGGGATCGCATCAAGATCGCCGACATCGTCGGCGTGGAAGTGATTACCCTGGACCAGGCGCCTGCCGGCTATCAGCAGTTCGATGCCGGTGCGCCTAAGAAATTCGTCATCGATCCGCATCATCTGCTGAAACAGGCCGCCTGAGCAATCCAGCCACAAAGGTCTGCTGCCCTTGCTTATCGCACCGGCAGCAGGCAGTTTTCAAGCAGTTGTCAGCAAGACCTGGAATTGATCCAGAATCGTCATGACCTGTTCGTCGGACAAGGACAGCAGGCCCTCTCCCACATACCACTCGATATAACATTGCTGCGGTAGCGCGGCGTCGCTGGCCCGGCCAAACAGCCAGACTCCATGTTCCCTGGCCAACTGGTCGCGCGCGGCATTCGCGGCTTCGCGATCCACAGGCAGGTAAAGATGCAGCATATTGCAGTGCGGTTGCTTTGGATTGACTTGCCAGAGCGGATAACGTGTCAGCAATTGATACACCTCACGCGTACGGTGCAGGTAGGCAGGCATCTTTGCCAGTTTTTCATCCATCCGCATCGCCGCCGCCACTACGTAGGGAGAGCGCTGATAGACGTTGCCGCCCATGCGCTTTATCCATTCGGATGAACGGTCGATGAAGTCGCGCTTGCCGAGCAACATGGCGCCGCCCAAGCCGTCTATGCCCTTGTAAAGCGAGACGTAGGCGCTGTCGAAGCCGGACGCGACGCTTTTCAGGGATTGGCCGTAGCCGGTAGCGGCTTCCCACAGGCGGGCGCCGTCCATATGCAAGTGAATATTCTTTTCCCTGCAGTATTCCTTGATTGCCTCCAGCTGTTCCCATGCAGGCAACTGGCCGCCAATTTCACGCATGGGCAATTCATACAGCGCGGCTCCCAGCCGGTCAGGCAAGGCTTTCAGGTCGTCCACCGTCCATGGCCGGAACGGGCTGCCGACGTTGAGCGCGGTGAAATGGTCGAGCAACTGGTAATTGCTGCTTTCGTGACGCAATATATGCGCCGTCGGATGAAGTGCCACCAGCCGGTTGTTCTTGTCCTGGCAGGCGATTCTGAGCGCCACTGTCTGTGTCATCGTTCCGGTAATCACAAAGCGGGCAGCCTCAAAGCCCAACAACTCTGCGATCTTGTTTTCGAAATCCTGGACCAGCTTGCCTTCGCCGTAGCTGTCGTGCTGGACATCATGTGCTTCGCACCATGCAGCCATCTCGGCAAAATCCTTGGCGGCGGGGCGTGGCGGCGTGGCAGAAAAGAAGGTGTGGCATTGACTGCGTAGATTGGCGTTTGGCATATCTTGCGGAGGCTCTTTTGACTGGGTTGGAGAATGAGGGCTTGCTATCCTACTCCGTTTTGACGTTACCGCCGTCCAGGCGCTCTCTTTGGAAACAGAAAATTTCCCGTTGCGGGCCAAAGTGCCGGCAAGTTTGCGAAATCAATCTAAAAATATCTAATTGATAATATTTCAGCATTTGATTTATGCCCTACAAGGAAATGTCATCGCATCATGGCTGCAACTTGGCCGTAAAATTAAAATTGTCGTGTGTGTCGGAAAAGGACAAACACTTGTCAGCTACGGAAAATAGCGAGTCCGGTGCGAGGACAAAATGATGCCAAGGAATAGCACTGCAATTTGTCGTTGATGGGGGCCTTGTTCAGGCAGCCTGGCCGGCAAGTTTGCACTGCTCCCTGGCGTGGTTGTACCTCGTGCCTTTGCTGTTGTTTGCCGGGAAAAGTACTTCAACCAATCCAGGAGTTGTAATGAACGGTTTTACATTGTTTTGCCAGCATCGTTTATCGAGAAGCAAATGAAGATCAGCACATTCGATTTATTCAAGGTCGGCATCGGTCCATCCAGTTCGCATACGGTGGGACCGATGATTGCCGCCAATCGTTTTTCTGCCTATTTGCACGACGCGAACTTGCTGGATGCGGTACACGCGGTGCGTGTCGAGCTGTACGGCTCGCTGGGCGCCACCGGCAAGGGTCACGGTAGCGATAAGGCGGTGTTGTTGGGGCTGGAAGCCAACCTGCCGGACAATATCGATCCGGATCATGTCGAACCGCGTCTCGCCGAAATTCGCAGTTCCAAGACGCTGCTGTTGAACGGTACCCATCCGATCGGCTGCGTGGAAAAAGAGCATGTGCTGTTTTTCCGCCGCGAAGCGTTACCGCAGCATCCCAACGGCATGCGTTTTGTCGCCCTCGACGGTGTCGGCAGCGTGATTGCGGAAAAAGAGTATTACTCGGTCGGAGGCGGTTTCGTGGTCAGCAAGGAAGGCCAGCGCGTCAACCTGGTGCAGGCCGGCAGCGTGCAGTCGGATGATGAATTACCTTACCCCTTCCATTCCGGCGACGATTTGCTACGCATGTCAGCGGAAAGCGGTTTGACCATCGCGGCCCTGATGATGGAAAACGAAAAGCACTGGCGTTCGGCGGAAGAAGTGCGCGCCAAGCTACTGGGTATCTGGGATGTGATGGCGGCGGCGGTCAAGCGCGGCTGTTCCATCGATGGCGAACTGCCCGGTCCGATGAAGGTCAAGCGACGCGCTGCCGAACTGTACCGTCAGCTGAAGGAGCGCTCGGAGGAGTCGTTGACCGATCCCTTGTCGATGCTGGACTGGGTCAACCTGTATGCCATGGCGGTAAATGAAGAAAACGCCGCCGGCGGACGGATCGTCACGGCGCCGACCAATGGCGCGGCAGGGGTATTGCCGGCGGTGCTGCATTACTACACCAAATTCATTCCGGGTTCGAACAAGGACGGCGTCATGACCTTCATGCTGACGGCGGCGGCGATCGGCCTGATCTACAAGGAAAATGCATCGATCTCAGGCGCCGAAGTCGGCTGCCAGGGCGAGGTCGGCGTCGCTTGTTCAATGGCGGCCGGGGCGCTGGCTGCGGTGCTCGGCGGCAGTACGGAGCAGATCGAGAATGCGGCCGAAATCGGCATGGAACACAATCTCGGCATGACCTGCGATCCGGTCGGCGGGTTGGTGCAGATTCCTTGCATCGAGCGTAATGCAATGGGTGCGGTCAAGGCGATCAACGCCGCCCGCATGGCCTTGCGCGGCAACGGCAAACATTATGTATCGCTGGACAAAGTCATCAAGACCATGATGCAGACCGGCGCCGACATGAAGACCAAGTACAAGGAAACATCACGTGGTGGTTTGGCGGTAAATGTCATTGAGTGCTGAGTAGTCGTCAGCGATAACAAGGACAGTTCTCAAAAACGTGGCGAGCAACTTTCTGTTTGATCGAGAAGCGCAGCTGTGCGGATGCACAGTGAGCATCACAGGCCAGAAAGGGAGTTGCGCAGCAGGTTTAGAGAGCTGTCCTTAACGGTTCCGGAAGTTTGAGAGCTTATTTTTGAGGATTTTATGAGCAATTATTCGATATTCAGCCTGATCCGAAATAGCCTCTCTTACCATGAAAACTGGCAGCGAGCCTGGAAAAGCCCGGAACCGAAAAAAGAGTACGACATCGTGATCGTCGGTGGCGGCGGCCATGGCCTGGCCACCGCTTATTACCTGGCCAAGGTGCACGGCTTGCGCAATATCGCCGTCATCGAAAAAGGCTGGATCGGCGGCGGCAACACCGCCCGCAACACCACCATCGTGCGTTCGAACTACCTGTGGGACGAATCGGCGATGTTGTATGAAAAAGCCATGCAGCTATGGGAAGGCTTGTCGCAGGATTTGAACTACAACGTCATGTTCAGCCAGCGCGGCGTGATGAACCTGGCGCATACCTTGCAAGACGTGCGCGATACCGATCGCCGCATCAACGCCAACCGTCTCAACGGCGTCGACGCCGAATGGCTGACGCCGGCCCAAGTCAAGGAAATCGTTCCAATCATCAATCTGAATAGCCACTATCCGGTGCTCGGCGCCTCGTTCCAGCGCCGTGGCGGCGTGGCGCGGCATGACGCGGTGGCATGGGGCTTTGCCCGCGGCGCCGACGAGCGTGGCGTGGATATCTTGCAAAATTGCGGCGTCACCGGAATCCGGCGCGAGAACGGCGCAGTCACCGGCGTCGACACCGTCAAGGGTTTTATCAAGGCCAAGAAGGTGGCGGTGGTTGCGGCCGGCCATTCCAGCGTGTTGGCCGAGATGGCCGGCATCCGCCTGCCGCTGGAAAGCCATCCGCTGCAGGCCCTGGTGTCGGAACCGATCAAGCCGGTCATCGATACGGTGGTGATGTCGAATGCGGTGCATGCCTACATCAGCCAGTCCGACAAGGGTGACCTGGTGATCGGCGCCGGCGTCGATCAATACACCGGCTACGGCCAGCGCGGCAGCTATCACGTGATTGAAGGTACCTTGCAGGCAATTGTCGAAATGTTCCCGGTGTTTAGCCGGGTCCGCATGAACCGCCAATGGGGCGGGATCGTCGATGTTTCGCCGGATGCCTGCCCGATCATATCGAAGACGCCGGTCAAGGGTTTGTATTTCAACTGCGGCTGGGGCACCGGCGGCTTCAAGGCCACGCCGGGTTCGGGTTGGGTGTTCGCGCATACGATCGCCAACGACAGTCCGCACCCCCTGAACGCACCGTTCGCGCTGGACCGTTTCTACAACGGCCACCTGATTGACGAACACGGCGCAGCCGCTGTCGCACACTGAGTCTATCTGCTTAGTCTGCTTACCGATCCTGGATTCAATCCGCCACCTGTCTGGAGAACCACCATGTTATTGATCACCTGCCCTTGGTGCGGGCCGCGCGCCGAGAGTGAGTTCCATTGCGGCGGCGAAGCCGATATCGCACGTCCGCTGGAGACCGAAAAACTGAGCGACGAAGCCTGGGGCGACTATCTGTTCATGCGCAAGAATCCGCGCGGCGTACACCGCGAGCAATGGGTGCATAACCAGGGTTGCCGCCGCTGGTTCATGGCAGAGCGCGACACAGTCACCTATGAATTCCTCAGCTACAGCAAGTTCGAAGCCAAGCCGGTCGCAGACACCGCTGCACAGGCAGGGAGTGCAACATGAGCCAGAACCACAGACTGGGCAGCGGCGGCCGCATTGACCGCGGCGTTCCCCTCACTTTCACATTCAACGGTAAGCGTTATGACGGTTTCCAGGGCGATACGCTCGCCTCGGCGCTGCTGGCGAACGGCGTGCATTTCGTTGCCCGCAGCTGGAAATACCACCGGCCGCGCGGCATCGTCACGGCTGGCGTGGAAGAGCCGAATGCCTTGGTGCAGCTGGAGGCGGGCGCTTATACCGTGCCGAACGCTCGCGCCACTGAAATCGAGCTTTACCACGGCTTGAGCGCCACCAGCGTCAACGCCAGCCCTAGCATCGAGAATGACCGCATGGCGGTGAACCAGCTGTTTGCTCGTTTCATCCCTGCCGGCTTCTATTACAAGACGTTCAAATGGCCGCGCAGCTGGTGGGGCAAGTACGAAGAAGTGATACGCGAAGCAGCCGGCTTCGGCAAGGCGCCGACCGAACTGGATCCCGACCGCTACGAAAAGACCTACGCCCATTGCGACGTGCTGATCGCCGGTGCCGGTCCGGCCGGCCTGGCGGCCGCGTGGGTGGCGGCGAATTCAGGGGCGCGGGTGATGTTGGTCGACGATCAGTCGGAACTCGGCGGCAGCCTGCTATCCGGTCCGGCCGTGATCGATGGCTTGCCGGCAGCGGCCTGGGTGAGCAAGATCAGCGCCGACTTGCGGGCTCTGCCTGAAGTCACGATCCTGTCGCGCAGCACCGCATTCGGCTACCAGGATCATAATCTGGTGACTATTACCCAGCGCCTGAGCGAACATCTGCCGCTGGCGCAACGGCGCGGCAACAAGGTACGCGAACGCCTGTGGAAAGTGCGCGCCAAACATGTGATCCTGGCCACCGGCGCGCACGAGCGGCCTATCGTGTTCGGCAATAACGATTTGCCCGGCATCATGCTGGCCTCGGCGGTATCGACCTATATCCATCGTTATGGCGTGCTGCCCGGACGCAAAGCGGTGGTCTTCGCCAACAACGACGATGCCTACCAGACAGCGCTTGACTTGAAGAGCAATGGCGCGGAAGTGACCGTGGTCGATCCGCGCGCGGCTAGCAACAGCAGTTTGCCGGCTGCCGCCAAACGGCAAGGTGTCCATATCATCAACGACGCCGTGGTGGTCGCGGCCAGCGGCAGCCGCCATGTTAAGGCGGTGGAAGTAGCGCACCACAGGGATGGCGTGCCGGGGCAGTTCATTACTTCGCTTGACTGCGACTTGCTGGGTGTGTCCGGTGGCTGGAATCCGGTGATCCACTTGTTCGCCCAATCTGGCGGCAAGGCGCACTGGAACAATGACAAAGCCTGTTTTGTCCCCGGCTCGGCAATGCAGAAGGAAACCAGCGCCGGCGCCGCCAATGGCGACTTCAGTCTGAGCGGCGCCTTGCGTGACGGCGCGCTGGCTGCGCAGCAGGCCATTGTTTCTGCCGGCTTGAAGCCGGTGGAGCTGCCTAACTGGAAAGTAGCGGAATTGTCCGAAGCCCCCATCATGCCACTGTGGCTGGTAGGCGAGCGTAAGCATGTCGGTCGCGGTCCCAAGCAGTTCGTCGATTACCAGAATGATGTCTCCGCTGCCGATATCTACCTGGCTGCGCGCGAGGGCTATCACTCGGTAGAACACGTCAAGCGCTACACAGCGCTGGGCTTCGGTACCGACCAGGGCAAGCTCGGCAACATCAACGGTATGGCGATCTTGGCCGAAGTGCTGGGTAAGAGCATCCCGGAAACCGGCACCACTACCTTTCGCCCGAATTACACGCCGGTCACTTTTGGGACAGTGGCCGGGCGCGAGTTGGGCGAGTTCCTGACACCGATCCGCAAGACCTGTATCCATCCATGGCATCAGGAGCAGGGCGCACTGTTTGAGGACGTCGGCAACTGGAAACGGCCATGGTACTACCCGCGCGGCAAGGAAGACCTGCATGCGGCGGTGGCGCGCGAATGCCTGGCAGCGCGCAACAGCGTAGGCATCCTTGACGCATCTACCTTGGGCAAGATCGATGTGCAAGGACCCGACGCCGTGACCTTGTTGAACTGGATGTACACCAATCCCTGGAACAAGCTGGAAGTCGGCAAGTGTCGCTATGGCTTGATGCTGGATGAAAACGGCATGGTGTTCGACGACGGCGTCACGGTGCGCCTGGGTGAACAGCATTTCCTGATGAGCACGACGACTGGCGGCGCGGCGCGCGTGCTGGACTGGATGGAGCGCTGGCTGCAAACCGAATGGCCGCACCTGAAAGTCAACCTGACTTCGGTCACCGACCATTTCGCGACGTTCGCAGTGGTGGGGCCGAATGCCCGGCGCGTGCTGCAAAAGGTGTGCAAGGATATCGATTTCTCCAACGAGAAATTCCCCTTCATGTCGTTCCGCGAGGGCAGCATCAACAGCGTATTCACCCGCATCATGCGCATCAGCTTCTCTGGCGAACTGTCGTATGAGGTGAACGTGCCGGCCAATATGGGGCGGGCGATCTGGGACGCGATCATCGATGCCGGCAAGGAGTTCGACATCACGCCTTATGGCACAGAAACCATGCATGTGCTGCGGGCGGAGAAGGGCTACATCATCGTCGGCCAGGATACCGACGGCTCGGTCACGCCTTACGACCTTGGCATGGGCGGCCTGGTCGCCAAGTCCAAGGATTTTCTCGGCAAGCGTTCCTTGTCGCGATCCGATACGGCTGGGGAAAACCGCAAGCAGCTGGTGGGCTTGCTCAGCGCCGATAAAGACTTCGTACTGCCGGAAGGCAGCCAGATCGTGGCCGAGCCGAGCAGCGGGCCTACCGCAACGATGATCGGTCACGTGACATCGAGCTATTTCAGTCCGATCCTGCGGCGCTCGATTGCGTTCGCGCTGATCAAGGGCGGTCTGGGCAAGATGGGGCAGGAGGTGAGTATTCCGCTGGCAAACGGACGCAATATCGCAGCAAAAATCAGCAGCCTGGTGTTCTACGATGCAGAAGGAGTCCGTCAACATGTTGAATGAAACCCAGCTTTTCCAGGTGCAGCAGGAATCGCCGTTTTCCGAGCTAGGGCAGTTGCTGACGCCGCTTACTGCGGGCGTCAGCCAGGCGATCAATCTGGAAGAAAAGCCATTTCTCGAACTGATCAATCTCAAGGGTAAAGCGGATTCCCTGGCGTTGTTGCGGGCGGTCAAGCATCTCACCGGAGCAAGTTTGCCGACGCAGCCGAATACGACCGCCGAAAGCGAGCAGTTCGTCATTTATTGGCTAGCGCCGAATGAATGGCTGATCCAATCCAAACAGCCGCGCTTGCCGGCGCTTTGTGCCGATCTGGCGACCTCGCTGGCGGGGGAGTTTGCGTCGATGGTGGATGTCAGCAGCGGCAACACCGCGTTAGTGCTAAGCGGTGCGAAAGCGCGCGAGGTATTGCAGAAGGGCTGTCCGCTGGATTTTCATGCAAGCGTGTTTAAATCCGGCCAATGTGCACAAAGTCACTACTTCAAGGCCGGTATCCTGCTGCGACCGTTGGCGGATGGCGCTTATGAGCTGGTTGTAAGGCGCAGTTTTGCCGACTATTTTGGCCGTATCTTGCTGGATGCCTGCCAGGAGTACTTATGATCCTAGATTCCTCAATTGACCGCTTATATCTGTCTGAAGCACCGATGAATGCTGATTTATTTTCGTTCGATGAACGCATTCAGTTGGATGGCCAGCGCTACAGACGCGATTGCACCTTTTCCCGATCCTCTGGCGTTGTTGCTTCTCCTAGCGGACTACAGTCCGCGTCGTCGTCGCGCCTAGCCAGAGAACCGAAAAAGCGCACACTCATGCCTGTTCAACTGAGGATTCCAGGATTATGAAGAATGAAAACATCGCCAGCGGCGTGCGCTGGCAGATCTTCGTGGAAGGTTTGTCTGCAATGACGCGCGTCGGCTTGTATCCGCTTGAACATGAAAAGCCGCAAGCCGTCGAGCTGGATATCGAGTTGTCATACAAGACCGGCGGCCGCGGCATGCACGCTGACGATGCCGCTTCAGTCATCGACTACGATCACTACTGCACGGTAGTGTCTTCTTTCCTGCAAGGCAAGCCGCATACGCGTTTGCTGGAGACGCTCGCCTCGGAAGTCGCCAGCTTGTCGTTTCGGGAATTCGCCATGCTGGATGAAATACGGGTGGCGATCCACAAGCCGAAGATCCGGCCCAATACCGCCAGGCTGGGAGTTGCATCAAGCTGGACACGCTGGAGTTATGAAACATTGCTGCTGCAGCAACCCGCGGAGAGCAGCGTGGTGGCCTGACGCGGTGGTGGATGACCGTAATAATTTATTTATGTCTCTATCTACCGATAAAAAGCTCGCATATGCGGGCTTTTTGTTTTATGTGTCCAGATTCAGTGCTTGCTGCTTGTGATTTCTTTAACGGGGGCGCTGCAAATTGCGCCGGATTCGTCTACCATTTGTATCGGCAGTACTATTGAAGCGGTAATCCTACAGAATAATTTCCTTTCCCAAAAGCATCTTCATAGGCAGAGGTATCGGTTACCGAGAAACCGAATCGATAGGCATTGTGCTAATGTCGCTGCCACAGAATTTTCGTTACGTATCCAGGAGACCATCAATGAGCACCCCCACCACTCTTTCAGCAGCCGAACAGGCTCTGCGCGACGCTGCGCTGGAATACCACCGCAGCCCGACGCGCGGCAAGATCGCCGTGGTGCCGACCAAGCCTTTGTCGAACCAGCGCGACCTGTCGCTGGCTTACTCGCCTGGCGTAGCCTATGCCTGCCTGGCGATCCACGAAGATCCAGAAATGGCTGTGGAATATACCTCGCGCGCCAACCTGGTCGGCGTGGTCACCAACGGCACCGCTGTGCTGGGCCTGGGCGATATCGGCCCGCTGGCCGGCAAGCCGGTCATGGAAGGCAAGGGCTGCCTGTTCCATAATTTCGCCGGCATCGATGTGTTCGATATCGAACTGGCAGAGCGCGATCCGGACAAGCTGGTCGAGATCATTGCTGCGCTAGAGCCGACCCTGGGCGGCATCAACCTGGAAGACATCAAGGCGCCGGAATGTTTCTACATCGAGAAGAAACTGCGCGAGCGCATGAAGATTCCGGTCTTCCATGACGATCAGCACGGTACCGCCATCATTTCCTCTGCAGCATTGCTGAACGGCCTGGAACTGGTCAACAAAGCGATCGGTGAAGTCAAGCTAGTGGCTTCCGGGGCTGGCGCAGCGGCGATTGCCTGCCTCGACCTGATGGTGGAGCTGGGCGTCAAGCGCGAAAACATTTTCGTCTGCGATTCGCGCGGCGTGATCCATGACAAGCGCGAAGACAAGCTCGACGTATCCAAGCAGCGCTATGTGCAAGTTACCGACGCACGCACTCTGGCAGACGCGATTGTTGGCGCCGACGTATTCCTCGGTTGCTCCGCACCTGGTGTCTTGACGCAGGATATGGTGAAGGCCATGGGCAGCCAGCCTATCATCCTGGCGCTGGCCAACCCGGAACCGGAAATCCGCCCTGAACTGGCGCTGGAAGCGCGCCCGGACTGCATCATCGCCACCGGCCGTTCGGATTATCCGAACCAGGTCAACAACGTGTTGTGCTTCCCCTATATTTTCCGTGGCGCTCTGGATTGCGGCGCCACCAGCATCACCGAAGCCATGAAGGTTGCTTGCGTGCGCGAGATTGCCGACCTGACCAAGGCTGAGATCAGCGAAGAAGTGGCTTCCGCCTATGCCGGCCAGGAACTGCAGTTCGGCCCGGAATACATCATTCCGAAGCCTTTCGATTCGCGCCTGATCTTGCGCATTGCGCCAGCAGTGGCGCGCGCCGCCGAAGAGTCTGGCGTGGCGACGCGCCCGATCAAGGACATGGATGCCTATCGCCAGTCGCTGATGCGTTTCGTCAGTCACACCGGCATGTTCATGCGTCCGGTGTTCCTGGCTGCGCGCGGTGAGCCGCAGCGCATCGTCTACGCTGAAGGCGAAGATGAACGCGTGTTGCGCGCGGTACAGATCGCATTGGAAGAAAAGCTGGTGCGGCCAATCCTGATCGGCCGTCCGGCGGTGATCGAAGCGCGCATCAAACGCGCCGGTTTGCGTTTGCAGGCTGGCCGCGATTTCGAATTGGTCAACCCGGAAGACGACGGCCGTTTCCGCCAGTACTGGGAGGCCTATCACGAGATCAAGGCGCGCGATGGGGTGACGCCTGAGATGGCGAAATCGACATTGCGCCGTTCGAATACGACCATCGCTTCGATGCTGGTCAAGCTGGGCGATGCCGACGGCATGCTGTGCGGCCTAGTCGGCCGTTTCGACAGCCATCTGGAACATGTCAGCGACATCATCGGCCTGCGCGAAGGCGCCAAGGGCTTTGCCGCCATGAACGGCCTGGTGCTGGATAAACACACCTTGTTCATCGCCGATACCTTCGTCAATGACGATCCGGACGCCGAACAACTGGCCGATATCGCCGCGATGGCGGTGGAAGAAGTCCGGCGTTTCGGAGTGCCGCCCAAAGTGGCCTTTCTGTCGCATTCGATGTTCGGTTCCAGTAATCGTCCATCGGCGAAAAAGATGCGCGCCGCACGCGACCTGTTCGTCAAGCGCATGCCGGATGTCGAAGCCGATGGAGAGATGCATGGCGATGCCGCGCTGAGCGCCGAGCTGCGTGCGCAGTTCTTGCCTAAGTCGACCCTGACAGGCAACGCCAATGTACTGGTCATGCCGAATCTGGACTCCGCCAATATCCTGTTCAACGTGTTGAAGATGACCGGCGGTCAAGGCGTGACGGTAGGGCCGGTACTGCTGGGCGCGGCTGCTCCCGTGCATATCCTGAACCCATCCGCCACGGTGCGCCGTGTCGTCAACATGACGGCGCTGGTCGTGGCCAATGCGATTTCTGCAAAACAGAAAGTCTGATCGGCAAGTAATGCTTTGGTAAGCGATCAGTAGAAACCAGCCTGAAAAAATCCCCGTACCTGCATCTGCAGCGACGGGGATTTTTTATAAGAATCTTCAATTTTGGCGTCCTCCGCTCCTCAGCCAGTTTTTCATATTTTGACGGCTGCGCATGTTTCCCATCAATTGAACACCGAGCGTTCGTATATACTACGAATAACTGTACGTTTGTACAGTGTAAAAATCATCTAAAGTGACTGCTCACCGCTTGAGCCGCATTGCTTGAATGTCATTGCATCCGGATCATGAAAAAACCGCTGGAAAACCGCTTTTACTACCTGGACAATTTTGTCACCGTTGTCGAATCGGTACGCACTCGTTATCGTCATCTGTTGAATCCGCAGGAGCAGGCGTTCGTCGATGGTTTCGGCAGTTTGCCTCAAGCTTCGGCGGCGTTACTGGTACGGATGGTGATGCGCAAAGGCGGGTTGTTCCGGCTCAGCAAACTGCGTTACGACGAAATCGGTTGCGCAGGCAACGCAGCTGCGGCTCTGGTAGCGGCTGGCTGGATCGATCCGCAGCCCTTGCTGGATCTGGATCAGTTGTTCAGCGTGTTAACTAAAACTGAAATCATCGCAGCTTTCCTGCTGTTGCAGACCAATAAGGGCGCGCGCAAGAGTGAACAGCTGGCCTTGCTGCATGCGGCGGAGGGCGTGGACGGTAGCGCTGCGCGCACGCGCAGTTTTACCGATTGGTGTCCCAGCGCCAGCGACAGCCTGTTACAGCTGAGTGCGCCGGTTGTTGCGCTGTGCGATCGTCTGCGCCTGATGTTTTTCGGTAACTTGTATCAGGACTGGTCGGAATTCGTGCTGTCGGAGCTAGGTATTTTCAAGTATGAACAGGTCGATTTATCTCCCGCTGCGCAAGGTTTCAGCTGCCGCCAGGATCTTGACGATTACCTGCATCTGCATGCTTGCCGCGAACGGTTTTACAACGGCGAAATGCCGCACGCCATAGTGGCCGATATCTGCGCCGAGCCTTATCCCAATACCTGGCTGGAGGAGCGCCGCAGCAAGCTGCTGTTCCACATCGCGCAACATTGCGAGCGCATCGGCGAGCTATCGCTGGCTTTGCGCCTGTATGCCGATAACAGCCGGCCCGGAGCGCGTCTGCGGGCAATCCGGGTGCTGGAACGTTGCGGGGAACCCGAAGCGGCGTTTGCGTTGGCGCAGCAGGCTGAAGGGCAGGCGGAAAGCGAAGCCGAACAACAACAGTTGCTGCGTGTGATGCCGCGCCTGCGGCGTGTGCTTGGCTATCCAAAACTGGCTAAAGCTGCTGCCGTTGGCATCGTCCAGCATCAGATTCAATTGATGCCTCCCGATTCTGGCATGTCGGTCGAGGCCGCGCTCGGCCAGTATCTTGCCCGAGAGGATGCGCCCGCAGTCTATGTCGAAAACGCGCTGATCAATTCCCTGTTCGGCCTGTTGTTCTGGGATGCGATCTTTACGCCGGTGCCGGGCGCTTTTTTTCATCCGTTCCAGAGCGGTCCGGCCGATTTGCACAGCCCCGATTTCCGTTTGCGGCGGACCGCGCAGTTTGATGCCGGCTTTGCCATGCTACGCAACGGCGGCTACAAGCAGATCATCTTGCATCGTTTCCATGCCAAGGAAAATACCCAGTCGCCGTTCGTGTTCTGGGGTGCAATCGATGATGAATTACTGACGCTGGCCTTGGATTGCATCCCCGCACCGCACCTGGAAAAGTGTTTTGAGCGGATCCTGCAAGACATCAAGAGCAACCGCTCCGGTCTGCCGGACCTGATCCAATTCTGGCCGGCGGAGAGGCGTTACCAGATGATTGAAGTCAAGGGGCCTGGCGACCGCTTGCAAGACAATCAGATCCGCTGGCTGGATTATTTCGCCAGCCATGACATCCCGGTTGCGGTGTACTACGTGCAATGGGTCGGGGAGACGGCGTGATGAATGCCGCTGCATCCAGCTCCAGCTATGTGGTCGCCGTGCGCACCCTGTGCGAATTCACGGCCAAGCAGGGCGATCTCGACCTGCGCTTCACGCCGTCGCCAACCGCACAAGAGGGAATCACTGGCCATGCCGTCGTGGCGTCGCGCCGTAATGCCTCTTATGAATCCGAGGTCAGCCTAAGCGGATCATTTGGTCACTTGCTGGTGCGCGGGCGCGCCGATGGCTATGACCCGGGCTTGAACCGGCTGGAAGAGGTCAAGACTTTCCGCGGCGATCTCGGCCGCATGCCGGAGAACCATCGCCATCTGCACTGGGCGCAGGTCCGGATCTACGGTCACTTGTTGTGCCAGAGCCGGCAACTGGATGAGTTGCAGCTGGCGCTGGTGTACTACGATATCGGTAGCCAGAAGGAAACCCTGCTGACAGAACATTTGACTGCAGGACTGCTAAAGCAATTCTTTGAAGACCACTGCGCGCGTTTCCTGGCCTGGGCCGAACAGGAAATGGCGCACCGTGCGATGCGTGATGCACAGCTACTCACTTTGCCATTTCCACACGCCGATTTTCGCCCCGGCCAACGCGTCATGGCGGAAGCGGTCTACAAAAGCGCCACCAGCGGCCGTTGTTTGCTGGCGCAAGCGCCCACCGGTATCGGCAAGACTATCGGCAGCTTGTTTCCGATGTTGAAAGCGAGCCCGGGGCAGGGGATGGACAAGATTTTTTTCCTGGCGGCGAAGACTTCCGGCCGGGCGTTGGCGCTGGACGCCGTCACGCGGATTAAACAAAGCGCGCCGCTGTTGCCCCTGCGGGTCCTGGAGCTGGTGGCGCGCGATAAAGCCTGCGAACATCCCGACAAAGCCTGTCATGGCGAATCCTGCCCGCTGGCGCAAGGGTTCTATGACCGTTTGCCACAGGCGCGCAAAGCTGCGATCGAAGCCGGCGGCTTGGACCGGGAAAGCCTGCGCCAGGTCGCCGCTTCGCATCAGATTTGCCCGTATTACCTCAGCCAGGAAATGGCCAGCTGGTCGGATGTGATTGTCGGCGACTACAACTATTACTTCGACGTCAGCGCCATGTTGTATGGCATGACCAGCGCCAGCCAGTGGCGGGTCGGCGTACTGGTCGATGAGGCGCACAACATGATCGACCGCGCGCGCAAGATGTATTCCGCTGAAATGACGTACATCCATTTGAAGAGCTTGCGCAAAACCGCGCCGCCGGCGCTCAAGCGCGGGCTGGACCGGGTCAGCCGGCAATGGAATGCCTTGGGCAAGGAACAGGACTGCGACTACCAGCATTATCCGGAGATACCGGAGGCGTTTGTTGGGGCACTGCTCAAGGCGGTGGCCGATATCACCGACTATATGGTCGACCATCCTGCCGCGATGGATAGCCATTTGCAGCAATTCTATTTCGATGCCTTGCATTTCACACGCATGGCCGAACTGTTCGGCAGTCATTCGCTATTTGATATCACCCGGCAGGGCGCGCACGGCAGTACTTTGTGCATCCGCAATATCGTGCCGGCGCCTTTCCTGGAGCAACGCTTTGCCGCCGCCCGTTCCACGGTGTTGTTTTCCGCCACCTTGAACCCATGGCATTTTTACAGCGACACGCTGGGCATGCCGGCCGACACCGTCTGGATCGACGTGCCTTCGCCTTTTACTGCGGACCAACTGAAGGTGCAGCTGGTGACGGGTATCTCGACCCGCTTCCAGCATCGCGAGCGCTCGCTGGCGCCTATCGCCGACCTGATTGCGCTTCAATACCGGCAACGGGCGGGTAACTATCTGATGTTTTTCAGCAGTTACGACTATTTACAAAAGGTTGCGACGCTGTTCGCCGAGCGCTATCCGGAGATTCCACTGTGGCTGCAGGCGCGCAGCATGAATGAGCAGGAAAGGGAGGATTTCCTGGCGCGTTTTACCGACACCTCGCAAGGCGTCGGCTTTGCCGTGCTGGGCGGCTCCTTCGCCGAAGGCATCGATCTGCCTGGCGCGCGCCTGATCGGCGCTTTCATCGCGACGCTGGGTTTGCCACAGATCAACCCGGTCAATGAGCAGATCATGCGGCGCATGGGCGAGATTTTCGGTAACGGTTATGACTACACTTATCTTTATCCGGGCATGCAAAAAGTGGTGCAAGCTGCCGGAAGGGTGATCCGCACCCAGCAGGACCGCGGCGTGGTCTACCTGATCGACGACCGTTTTGCGCGGCCGGAAATCAAGCAGTTGCTGCCTGCGTGGTGGCAACTTGCATGAGTAGGTCCTTTACTCAAATTAGTAGGCTCTTTACTTAGTCGAACAGCTCTTGCCAGAAGCTTTCTTTTTTCTTGGAACGGCGATAGTCGGACCGGTACTCGTCATGGCGCGAACCATGCTGCGGCGCACGGAATTCCGGGTGCGATTGCCGCATCGATGCCGGCGCCTGCACGCTGGTCAGTTCTTGCGTCGATTGCTGGATGATCTTGTCCAGCTCGCTTCGGTCCAGCCAGACTCGCGGCAGCCGGGGCAATAATCGATTTCAATACTTTGGCGCTCGCTCATGACTAGCTCCTTGTCTTTACATACCGGGCATACATAGATGTTCTCCAATATGGTGAGGGTTGGTAGGGACCTGGCATGATGCTGATGCGTACCCCGGTGCGGCGCAAAGGGAACTGCGACGCCACGCTATGACGCCGAAGAGGCGCGCCTATGTTCTCCCGGGCTGCTGCCGGTCCATTTCTTGAAAGCCCGATGGAAGGCGCTCGGGTCGGCGAAGCCAAGGCTGACAGCAATCTCCTCGATGCTTCTGGAAGAGCCGCTCAGGTAATTGATGGCAAGGTCGCGCCGCAGATTGTCCTTGATCGCCTGATACGACTGCCCCTCCTGGCTCAGCTTGCGGCGCAGCGTTGAGGCCGGCGTTTGCAGTTCTTCCGACAAACTGTCAAAGTCAGACCATTCATTCATGGGCAACTGCCGCAAATGGCGCCGGATGGTGGCGGCCAGGCCATCGTGATTACTGTATTTGACCAGCAAATTGCCGGGTGCTTCGCGCAGGAACGATTGCAGCGTGCGCTGGTTTTGCACTATCGGCAGATCCAGATAGGCCGCATCGAAGGTAATGCTGGTCTGAGGCTGTTCAAAGTGCGCGTGGTCGCAAAAGCGGATCTTATAGTCGAGGCTCGAAAGTGGCTCGCTGCAGCGGAAATCGGCTGACGTCAGTTTGATGCGGCGGCCGATCAGCCAGCTGCCTACGCCGTGCACGAACAGCAGGAAGGTGGCGTAGGTAAACATGCGGCGCGGACTGCCGCTTTCATTGATAGCGATATGCGTCAATCTATCCTGCTTTGATAAGGTGCCGGACATGTCGTCCAGCACCAGCCGCAGGAAATCCAGAATGCGTTCCAGGGCTTTGCCCAAAGTGGCGCTGTGCAGGGCGCTGCGGCATAGCAGGTTGAAGCTGCCGACCCGCATCGGATGGCTATCCATGCCGAAGAATTCATCATCCGTGACTTGCGAGATCAAATACCACAGCCGGCCGTAATTGGCTGCTGCTACCCGGGCGTGCGGCGCCATCAGCAGGCGCGGCGATATCCCTGCCTGCAGCAACAGCGCATCGGTATCCATGCCGCGCTGGTGCATATTGTGCAGCGCTTCGCTGACGAGCCCGATGGCGATTGTTCCTTTTTCCCAGTCTTCCATAATTCCTAGTGATGCTATTGCAATTCCGATCAACTGCAATGATCGCTTTTAACATGGCTCCAAGTCACCAAATATCCTAGACTAAGCTGCAGTTTTAGTTCGGATATTTCCATTTCTCATAACAACATAACAAGAACTGGCCCAGCCAGTCATTTTAAGTTAGAGGAGAACATTCATGTCATCTGGTTTCCCAGCCGCAGCCAATGCAGTTCCGGACTATGCGCAGTTCTATGCCGATTTCAACATCGACAGTGTGGCCGCCGAACTTTCCGGAAACCTGCAAACCGGTGTCAATGCCTGCGTAGAGTGTTGCGACCGCCACGCTACTCCGGACCGCATTGCCTTGAACTGGGAAGGCAAGGACGGCCGCAGCGCCAGTTATACCTTCGCCCAGCTCAAAGAGTTGTCTGGTCGTTTTGCCAATTTCCTCAAAACGCAGGGTGTGCAGCCGGGCGACCGTGTCGCGGGCCTGCTGCCGCGCACGCCAGAACTGCTGGTGGCAATTCTCGGCACCTGGCGCGCCGGTGCGGTGTACCAACCGCTGTTCACGGCGTTTGGCTCGAAATCGATTGAACACCGCGTCGCTGCCAGCGAAGCCAGGCTGATTATTACCGATGCCGATAATCGCCATAAGCTGAAGGAAGTTCCTGATTGTCCGCCGATCATGACGGTGCATGGCGACAGCGCGCTGGAAGCCGGTGACTTTGCTTTCTGGCCCGAAATGGACAAGCAGCCGGCTGAATTCGAGCCGGTAATGCGTAAAGCTGATGATGCCTTCATCATGTTGTTCACTTCGGGCACCACCGGTCCGGCCAAAGGCGTTGCGGTGCCCTTGCGGGCAATGCTGTCATTCTATGTGTATACCCGCTACGCGGTCGACCTGCGACCGGAAGATTCTTTCTGGAATATCGCCGATCCGGGCTGGGCCTACGGCCTGTATTACTGCGTGACCGGACCATTGATGATGGGGCATGCCATCACCCTTTACGAAGGTTCGTTCACGGTGGAGAGCACCTATCGGATTATCGAAAAATACGGTATCACCAATCTCACCGGTTCGCCGACTGCGTACCGTATGTTGATTGCAGCAGGCGCAGCCGCCGCAGCGCCGGTCAAAGGCCGTCTGCGTGCGGTCAGCAGCGCTGGCGAGCCATTGAATCCTGAGGTGATACGCTGGTTCCGCGAGCATCTGGACTGCCTGATCAACGACCATTACGGTCAGACCGAAACCGGCATGGTCCTGTGCAACCATCACGGTTTGCAGCATGACGTACACATGGGGTCGGCTGGTCTGGCGATGCCGGGCTATCGGCTGGCGGTGATCGACGACGATGAAAATGAACTGGGCGTGGGCCAGCCGGGCGTGATGGCAGTCGACCGTCCGCGCTCGCCGATCTACTGGTTCCAGGGATACTGGCAGCAGGACACCAGAGGCGACCGAAGCGCTTACTACGTCACCGGCGATACGGTGGAATTGAACCAGGACGGCAGCATCAGCTTTATCGGCCGTGGCGACGATATCATTACCTCCTCCGGTTATCGCATCGGGCCGTTTGATGTCGAGAGCGCATTGCTGGAACACCCGGCGGTGGTTGAGGCGGCGGTGGTCGGCAAGCCGGATCCGGAGCGCACTGAGCTGGTCAAGGCCTTCATCGTCTTAAGCAAGGATCATCAGCCTAGCGCCGCGTTGACGGAAGAGTTACAGCAATACGTCAAACGCCGGCTGGCGGCGCATTCCTATCCGCGTGAAATCGAGTTTTTAACAGAATTACCCAAAACCCCCAGCGGCAAACTGCAGCGCTTCATCTTGCGCAACCAGGAAATCGCTAAAGCTAAACTGTAAAGAAGAAAGAGTAGAAATATGCAAATCGAAAATAATGTATTCCTGATTTCCGGCGGCGGTTCCGGTTTAGGTGCGGCGACCGCCGCCATGCTGGTGCAGGGCGGGGCCAAGGTGGTCATCGCCGACATCAACCAGGAAGCCGGCGCAGCGCTGGCGACGCATCTGGGCGCGAATGCCCGTTTCGTTGCCACCGATGTGTGCAGCGAAGCCAGCGCGCAGGAAGCCGTGAATACGGCGCTCACGGTGTTTGGCGGCTTGCATGGTTTGATCAGTTGCGCCGGTGTAGCGCCGGCCAAGCGTATCGTCGGTAAGGAAGGTCCGCATGGGCTGGAAGATTTCAGTCGCGTGGTCCAGATCAACCTGATCGGCACGTTCAACATGATGCGCCTGGCTGCGGATGCGATGAGCAAGGGTGAGCCGAACGCCGATGGCGAGCGCGGCGTGGTCATCAACACAGCATCGGTGGCCGCATTCGACGGCCAGATCGGCCAGGCGGCTTATGCTTCGTCCAAAGGCGGGGTGGTGGCATTGACTTTGCCTGCGGCACGCGAATTGTCGCGTCACGGCATCCGTGTGATGACGATTGCGCCGGGCATCATGGAAACCCCGATGTTGCTGGGCATGCCGGGTGACGTACAGGAAGCGCTGGGGAAAATGGTGCCGTTCCCGCCACGTCTGGGTAAGCCGGCGGAATTTGCTGCATTGGTGAAGACCATCGTTGAGACGGTTTACCTGAACGGGGAAGTGATCCGCCTCGACGGCGGCATCCGGCTGGCGCCGAAATAATTCCGATCTGCATCAGAACCGATAACTGCGTTGCTTCGCCTTGCCGTGCTAAAGCACTGTCTACGGCTTTGTGCCTTGTTCTCGGCTCTGATGCAAATCGGAATAAGCTTGATTATTTTGGAAAAAAATAATCCTACCGTTTAACGATTTCTTTATTGAAGAAATCATAGATGCCGTTCTCGCCCATGCGGCGGGCATCGGCCAGTTCGCCGGCCTTGGTTGAATAGATGATTTTATTGTCCGGGCTGAGCAGCACTGCCGCTGGAATGCCCTTCTTGATCGGGTTGCCGTAAGACTGCGCAACGTCGAGATTCTTGTCGAAATTGCCGACGTCGACTTTCACCAGGATGAACTTGCCGTCGATTAGCGTTGCGCTTTTGCCGTGCAAGGCTTTGTCCAGTTCGCGGCAATCGGTGCACCAGTTGGCGCCGAATACCAGGATCACTTGCTTATGGCTGGCCTGGGCCTGGCTTAAGGCCTGGCTGACGTCCGCCTTGGCGTCGGCCTTTTCGTCGTAAGGCAGATTTGCTGCGGCTACCGCTTGCGCCAAAAAGAGTCCCAGGCACAACGCAAAGAATTTTTTCATGATGCAGTCCTCAATAGTTTTGGTTAGTTCTGGTTGGTCAGACATCCGTCATTAGCAGGATGTCTGCAAATATTGTCGGCTTATGGCCTTGTTTCTGAGAGTATATTTCGTTTTGGCAATTGATGGTGCCGTCTTGATGGCGGCGCCGTTCATTATTGAACGATAGCGCATTCTTCGGATCAGAGCATGCGCATTCCGCTGCAAAGCCCCGTAAATCTGCCAATTATGGCAAACTGCGGGCTGATTTTGGGAGCCTCGCATTGAGCATCATAAAAAACTTACCATTTGAGTGGCTGGTCGGCATTCGTTATACCCGCGCGGGTAAGCGTAGTGGCCGCAACAGCTTTATTTCCTTCATCTCGCTGATTTCGATGGCCGGCATCGCCCTGGGGGTAGCTGCGCTGATCGTGGTGCTGTCGGTGATGAACGGTTTCCAGAAGGATGTGCGAGACCGCATGCTGTCGGTGTTGGCGCATATCGAAGTGTTCGACGCTTCCGGTTCCATGCCGAACTGGGAAGAGGTCGCCAAGCAGGCCTTCAAGAACAAGGAAGTGATTGGCGCCGCGCCATATGTCGACGCGCAGGCAATGCTGGTGCGCGACGGTGTCTTGCGCGGCGTGGCGATACGCGGTGTGCTGCCGTCTGAAGAGCCGAAAGTGTCGGATGTCGCCAAGAAAGTCACGCAAGGCAGTTTCGGAGACTTGAAGCCGGGCGAATTCAATATCGTGCTGGGGATCGAGTTGGCGCATGCATTGAGCGTCGGCGTTGGCGACAAGGTGACGATGATGGCGGCGCAAGGGCAGGTGACGCCCGCCGGAGTGGTTCCGCGCGTGAGGCAATTCACGGTCGTGGGAATTTTTGAAGCCGGTCACTTTGAATACGATTCAACCCTCGCTTTCATCCAGCTGGAAGATGCGGAAAAGATGTTCCGCCAGGATTCGCCTTCCGGCGTGCGGCTGAAGGTAACCGACATGCTGGAGGCACCGCAGATTGTGCAGCAGCTGGCGACTACGCTGCCGCCGAACTTGTACCTGCGGGACTGGACCCAGCAGAACAGCAACTGGTTCGCCGCGGTCAAGACCGAGAAACGCATGATGTTCATCATCCTCACCCTGATCATTGCGGTAGCCGCGTTCAATCTTGTCTCGACGTTGGTAATGACGGTGACCGACAAGCAGGCTGATATCGCGATCCTGCGCACCTTGGGCGCATCGCCCGGCTCGATCATGAAGATTTTCATGATCCAGGGCGCGCTGGTGGGTTTGATCGGCACGGCCATCGGAGTCGGCGCGGGGGTGTTGGTAGCCTTGAATATTGACGTCATCGTGCCGTTTATCGAAGGCCTGTTCCATGTGCAGTTCTTGCCTAAGAGCGTCTACGTCATTACCGAATTGCCGTCAGATTTGCGCTGGCCGGATGTCGGGACCATCGGCGGCGTCGCTGTGGTTCTGGCTTTCCTGGCGACTTTGTACCCGAGCTGGTGGGCTGCCCGGGTGAAACCTGCTGAGGCATTGCGTTATGAGTAATACAATTAATTCAAACAATAATCCGGTGGTGCTTTCCTGCCGCGGCCTGGGTAAGACTTTTACTCAGGGCAGTTATTCGGTCAAGGTCCTCAACGGCATCGATATCGATGTCACCAAGGGCGAGCAGGTCGCCATTGTCGGCGCTTCCGGCTCCGGCAAGTCGACCTTGCTGCATTTGCTGGGCGGGCTGGACACGCCGACGGCGGGCAATGTCAGCCTGCTGGGCAAGGATTTTACGACCCTGGGCGAGAAGACACGCGGCGATTTGCGCAACAATGCGCTTGGGTTTGTTTATCAGTTTCATCACCTGTTGCCGGAATTTTCCGCCTTGGACAACGTCGCCATGCCGTTGATGATCCGACGCCTCAAGCGCAGCGATGCGCAGCAACTGGCGCGCGAAATCCTGGCGCGGGTCGGTTTGGCGGAGCGCGTGATCCACGTGCCGGGCGAATTGTCCGGCGGCGAGCGTCAGCGGGTAGCGCTGGCGCGGGCGCTGGTGACCAAGCCGGCCTGCGTGCTGGCCGATGAGCCGACCGGCAATCTGGACCGCGCTACCGCACAGATGACGTTCGACCTGATGCTGGAGCTGTCGCAGACGCTGGGAACGGCTTTTGTGATCGTTACCCATGACATCGAGTTGGCGCGTCGCTGCGGCCGCATCCTGCGGCTGTCAGATCGTGGACTGGAGCCGTATCAGGACTAAGACTGGGTTTGAGCTGCAGTCAGGAGGCCGGCGTCGCGAGATTGCCGGCTTTTTTATTCTGGTCTTGCAAGCTGCCGAAAAACAATGCGTATTGGCGCGTGAACTGGGCGCCGAAAAAGAAAATCTGCGCCGAATAATAAATCCACAGCAGCAATGCAATCACTGAGCCGGCCGCGCCATAGCTGGAGGCGACGCCGCTGTTGCCAAGGTAGATGCCGATCAGATATTTGCCCAGCACGAACAGGGCGGCAGTGCCGATCGAGCCGATCCAGACATCGCGCCAGGGCAGCTTGGTCTGCGGCAGCATCTTGTAGATCGAGGCAAACAGGCTGGCGATCACTGCAAACGCAAACAGTTGCGATAGCGGCGAAAAAATCATCGTCACGCTGACCCATATGCCACCCAGGTATTTGGACAGCAACGCTAGCGCCGCGCTTACCACCAATGACGTCAACAGCAGGAACGCCAGCACAAGGATCAGTCCGAACGACAGAAGGCGGGTGCGTATCAGCGACATGATGCCGGACTGGCGGGTGCGCTCGACGTACCAGATCTCGTCCAAGCTATCTTTCAGTTCGGAAAATACGGTGGTGGCGCCGACCAGCAGCACGATCACGGCGATCAGTGCTGCTACCGGTCCGGACTGGTTTTTGTGCGCCGCTGCCAGCAACAGCTGAATGGCGTCGGCGCCGGTCGACCCAATCAGGCCTGACAGCTGGCCAAAGATTTCCCCGCGTGCCGCCTGTTCGCCGAATACCGCGCCGGCAATCGCGATCACCAGTATCAGCATCGGCGCCATCGAGAACAGGGTATAGAAGGCGAGGGCGGCGCCTTTGCTGCCCGAGCGCTGCTTGAACCATTCCTGCAGAGTGCTGGACAGCATCGCCTGGACTCGTTGACGCTCGGGGAGTTTGATCATGTATGGGGCCTTGTTTTAAAGATTTCAGAGTTGCCAGCCGTCCTACCTGCCGAAGCGGCTGTGCTCGAAGCGCGGATCGGGGCCGTTTTCCAGCTTGCGGACAATGCCGCTGTCGTCAAAATACACGGTCATCTCCGAATTCCAGACGCCGGCTTCCTTATAGGCGTAGTTCCATCCGTTCAGCTTGACCCGGTCGTAATAGACGGTTTCGAAGGGCTTGCCTATGGTGCGCAAGACATCGGCCTGGTTGAACTGGTTGACCTTGATGGTGGCGAATTTTTCCAATGTCAGAACTTGCTCGTAGGAAATTAGTTTGTGGTCAGGGCTGATTTTCGCCATATAGGTCGCCTGGCCGAACGGGCCGCGTGCATATTCCAATAATACATCATTGCCGTCTTGATAAGTTCCGGTGGGTTTGCCCAGGCGCGCCAGCACCTGTGCTTCGGGCTCGCCAGGATTGACCGGCGGCGCCAGTAGCGAGGCGCAGCCGCCAAGACTAAGCAGCAAACCGGCTAGCAGGGCGAGGGGGAATTTCTTCATGGCTACACTCCAAATTTAATTGTTGTACTTAATTGTTGTTAATGGCGCGCTAAGTATTTGAATCAGCAGGTTTTTTGCTATATACTGCGCGTCTGGTCAAGTTTTGACCGGATTTTTTAATTGTTTGTTCACGGTGCATAGGGTTACTTACTCTGTACACCGCTTGTGAAAGGTAAAGCATGACTATCGAAAAAACAGCCAAGGCCGCTATTATCACTGATAATGCGCGCGGTCAAAACGACACCGGCTCCCCGGAAGTGCAAGTTGCGCTGCTGACAGCCCGTATCAACGACCTGAACGGTCACTTCAAAGCCCACGCCAAGGATCACCATTCCCGCCGCGGACTGATCATGATGGTTAACCGTCGTAAAAGCCTGCTGTCCTACCTCAAAGGTAAGGACCTGAACCGTTACCGCTCGCTGATCGAAAAACTCGGCTTGCGTAAGTAATAGTCAGTGCGCGACTTATCGTCGGCCGACGTTATTTTTTGCGACATCCTGTTTCGATATTTCGCAACGATGTCCGTGGTCCGTCGATAAGTTGAAAAAAATGCCTGTATCAGTTTCTGATGCGGGCATTTTTGCTTTTGGCAGCAGTTTTTGCGGCTTACCCGCACAAGTTTCAAGAAGTTAGTCCCAAGAGGCTGTTGCAAAATCAAGATGGCTAGGCGCGTCGACGAAGACAGTACGAGCAGTACGGCTAGGAGACGCAACAACGCCAGGTTAATTTTGCGACAGCCTCCAAGAACCTGTTCGAAATCTGTAGCCTCAGCTACGCTGACGGCCTCGCAGTAAGATTTCGAATAGGTTCCAAGCAAGGAGACGGCAATTCATTGGCAACAGCCAGCGATGAATCGTCTGTGGTGAGGTGAACGACAGCGCCTGAAAATCTGTCGGCAAAATGAAAGGATATATTGTGTTTAATAAAGTTACGAAGACATTCCAGTATGGTCAGCACCAAGTCACGCTGGAAACCGGCGAGATCGCTCGCCAAGCCTCCGGCGCAGTAATGGTATCGATCGAAGATACCGTTGTGCTGGCTACCGTTGTGGCACGCAAAGATGCCAAGCCAGGTCAGGATTTTTTCCCGCTGACCGTTGATTATGTTGAAAAAACTTACGCTGCCGGCCGTATCCCAGGCGGTTTCTTCAAGCGCGAAGGCCGTCCTTCGGAAAAAGAAACCCTGACGTCGCGCCTGATCGATCGTCCGATCCGCCCGCTGTTCCCGGAAGGCTACCTGAATGAAGTGCAGGTCATCATCCACGTGCTGTCGGTCAATCCGGAAATCGATCCAGACATCGCCGCCATGATCGGCGCATCCGCCGCCCTGTCGGTTGCCGGTATTCCTTTCGCCGGCCCGGTCGGCGCTGCGCGCGTCGGTTATATCGACGGCCAGTATGTATTGAACCCAACCACTTCGCAGCTGACCAAGTCGGCCATGGACCTGGTGGTGGCTGGTACTGAAACCGCCGTGCTGATGGTGGAATCGGAAGCCAAGCAATTGTCGGAAGAAATCATGCTGGGCGCAGTTGTATTCGGCCACGAGCAATCGAAGGCAGTTATCGATGCGATTCATGAACTGGTGCGCGATGGCGGCAAGCCTGAAGTCGAATGGAGCCCGGCGCCGAAGAACGACGCACTGATCGCACGCGTTGCGCATTTCGGTGAGTCCAAGTTGCGTGAAGCCTATCAAACCAAAGACAAGCAAGCTCGTACTGCCAAGCTGAAAGACGCTACTGCAGAAGTCAACGCTGCGCTGGCTGCTGAAGCCGCATCGATTGGCGGCACTGCGCCTGACTCGTCGGAAGTCAGCGGCATCCTGTTCGATCTGGAAGCCAAGATCGTCCGTTCGCAGATCCTCGAAGGCGAGCCACGCATCGACGGCCGCGATACACGTACCGTGCGTCCGATCACCATCCGTACCGGCGTCTTGCCGCGTACCCACGGTTCGGCACTGTTCACCCGCGGCGAAACCCAAGCGTTGGTAGTTGCCACGCTGGGCACCGCACGCGACGAACAAAAGATCGATGCGCTGATGGGCGAATATTCTGACCGCTTCATGCTGCATTACAACATGCCACCGTTCGCCACTGGCGAAACCGGCCGCGTTGGTACGCCAAAGCGCCGTGAAATCGGCCATGGCCGTCTGGCCAAGCGTGCATTGCAAGCTGCATTGCCAGCGCCGGAAGATTTCAGCTACTCGGTGCGTCTGGTGTCGGAAATCACCGAATCGAACGGTTCGTCGTCGATGGCTTCGGTCTGCGGCGGCTGCCTGGCGTTGATGGATGCCGGCGTGCCGATGCAAGCGCACGTGGCAGGTATCGCCATGGGCCTGATCAAGGACGGCAGCAAGTTCGCAGTCCTGACAGACATCCTGGGCGATGAAGATCACCTCGGCGACATGGATTTCAAGGTAGCTGGTACAGCCAACGGTATCACTGCATTGCAGATGGATATCAAGATCCAAGGCATCACCAAGGAAATCATGCAGGTCGCATTGGCGCAAGCCAAAGAAGGCCGTATCCATATCCTCGGCAAGATGCAAGAAGCGGTACCGCACGGTAAAACCGAGCTGTCCGATTTCGCACCGCGCCTGATCACCATCAAGATCAATCCGGAAAAAATCCGTGATGTGATCGGCAAGGGCGGCGCTGTGATTCGTGCGCTGACTGAAGAAACCGGCACCCAGATCGATATCAGCGACGAAGGCGTCGTGACGATCGCTTCGGTGGATGCTGCTGCAGGCCAGGAAGCCAAGCGCCGCATCGAAGAACTGACTGCTTCGGTTGAAGTAGGCAAGGTCTACGAAGGCACCGTACTGAAGTTGTTGGACTTCGGTGCGATCGTGCAGGTATTGCCAGGCAAAGACGGTTTGTTGCACATCAGCCAGATCGCCAATGAGCGAGTGAATGCTGTTGCCGACTACCTGAAAGAAGGCCAGCAAGTACGTGTCAAGGTTCTGGAAACCGACGACCGCGGCCGTCTGAAACTGTCGATGAAGGCAGCGCAGGCTGACGAAGGTAGCGAAGCTGCTCCGGCAGCGACCCAGCCGACAGCACAGTAATCTGCTTGTAACGAAAACGCCCGGGATGCATCTGCATCCCGGGCGTTTTTACGTTTGCGCGACGGAAAGGGCAGCATAGAAGCGCAATGCTATTGCTGAGCGTCCCATCCGTCGATGTTGAGATAGTAGCGAGTTGAGCGGCCGGCGCCGGCTTGGCGTAGCAGGCCCATTTGCTCCAGCTCAATCAGGTCGCGTGACGACGTCGCCCGCGAGGCGCCGGTGAGGCTTTCATATTTCTTCGTGCTCATTCCGCCTTCGAATCCACCGGACCCGGCGTCCAGCAAGGCATTTAACAGCTTGCGTTGGCGTGGTGCGAGTTCTTTGTCGCGGTGAGTGAACCAGAATCGCGCCTTCTCCAGCGACTCGTCAATGACCAGCGAGGATTGTTCGCAGGCGATCCGTACTTGCGTGACGAACCATGCGATCCAGTTGCTCACGTCCAGCGAGCCATGCTGTGCACGTTCCAGTTGCTCGTAATAGTCATCGCGTTGTTCCAGCAGGCGTTGCGAGATGCGAATCAGGCGGCTGGTTTCGCCGATGTCGCGCGCCAGCACCAAATCAACGACGACGCGGCCGGCACGGCCATTGCCGTCCTCGAACGGGTGTATGGTTTCGAACCAAAGATGGGCCAGCGCAGCCTGGATGAGGCTATCCGATTCCTGTCGGCTGTTGAACCAGGCAAGAAATTGTCCCATTTCAGCAGGAACCTGGGCCGATGGCGGCGCTTCGAAATGGATATTCTCATGTCCAAGACGGCCGCTGACGATTTGCATTGGCTCGACGTGTTCGCGGTAGGCACCGACGCGAATCTTGCTCATGCCGGAAAAACCGGTAGGAAACAACGCCGCTTGCCAAGCCTGCAGGCGTTCGTCGCTTAACGGCGCGGCGGCATTGCTGACGGCATCATCCATGATGTCCAGCAAGCCATCGATATGCCGCAGTGCATTTGGGCCTTTGTAGCTGGCGACGCCGAGTCTGCGACCGACTGATGAGCGGACTGCCTGCAGGTCTAGGCGCTCGCCTTCGATGGCGGCGGTTGAAACTGCCTCTTGGGTCCAGGCCTCTGCTGCCAGTTCTTGACGTTGCTCGAATCCGAGCGCGGCCAGCTTTCCTTCAATGACGCCTTGGGCGTGTTTGGCGAGGACGATTTCAGCATTGACTCGTGCGTCGTCATAGCGCATTCGGGGCCAATTGGGGTCTTGCCAGATGAGATGAGGTGATTTCATGGTTTTATCGACTCAAATAATGAGTTGATTGTATCTCATAATCGACTCAATATATGAGGTGAATATTATATGAAATCGACTCATCAGCGCGCAGAGGGGACCGAAGCCGGGCTTGCGGCGATAAAAAAGCCGTCCGGGGATTGCTTCCCGGACGGCTTTCTAATGTTTCGAGCCTGGGTTTAATCAAATACAGGCGATTCCACACCCAGAATCTTATGCAGCTTCGGCGATGTAGTGGTGTACTGCATATGGATTTTCTTGTCAGGGAAGATGTACGGCGCAGCGCCGAAGGCAGCCAGCGCCGCTTCGTGGAAACCTGACAGGATCAGCTTCTTCTTGCCTGGGTAGGTATTGATGTCACCCACGGCAAAAATACCCGGAATGTTGGTTTCAAACTTCTCGGTATCGACCACTTTCAATTGCTTGCGCTCGATATCCAGGCCCCACTCGGCGATAGGGCCGAGTTTTGGCGAGAGGCCGAAGAACACCAGCAGGGTATCCAGCGGCAGGCGGCGGGTGACGCCGTCAGGGCCGGTAACCTTGATTTCGCTCAGCTTGCCGTCTTTGACTTCATGGCCGGTGACCTGGCCGACCAGGAATTGCATTTCATAGGCTTCGCACAAGGCTTTCATCTTGGCGACCGAAGCAGGGGCAGCGCGGAATTCTTCGCGACGATGCAGCAGGACCACGGACTCGGCCTTGCCGACCAGATCCAATGCCCAGTCCAGCGCGGAATCGCCGCCGCCGCAGATCACCAGGTTCTTGCCGTGGAATTGCACAGGATCCTTGACGCGGTAGAACAGTTGCGTGTTGTCGAACTGGTCGATGCCGTCGACCTTGATGGTGCGCGGCTGGAACGAACCGACGCCGGCGGCGATGAAGATGGTCTTGGTGATGAAACGGGTGCCGGCCGAGGTTTCCAGGTCGAAGCGGTTGTCTTCGCGGCGCGCCACCAGCGTAACTTCCTGATTCAGGTGGAAAGTCGGTTCGAACGGCTCGATCTGCTTGAGCAGGTTGTCGGTCAGTTCCTGGCCTGTGCAGACCGGTACTGCAGGAATGTCATAGATCGGCTTGTCTGGATACAGTTCTACGCACTGGCCGCCGACTACAGGCAGCGAGTCGATGACGTGAGCCTTGATTTCCAGCAGGCCGAGTTCAAAGACCTGGAACAGGCCAACCGGACCGGCGCCGACGATGACTGCATCGGTTTCGATAACATTGTTGGTGGAGTTGACTGCTGTTGCGTGCTTGACGGTGGTATCCATACGACGATCTGATTCCTGTTTCAGTTGGGTCCCCCAAAACGCCGTGGCTGCGACGGCGATTGGATTAATTTTTTCGCGTTGTTGTTGACGGCGATAAGTGCTGCGCTATGGCTGGGGGCGATGGCCTGGCTTAAATCGGAGAATTGGGGTTGCATCGGCCGCCGCTGTTCTGGCGGCCTGGTACGGCTCAGCGCTGCAAAAATTCCAATTTATCTTTCACATCTTTCCATTCTTCGGCTTCGGCCAAAGGTGCGACGGTCTTGGTAATCGACGGCCAATGGCGCGACAGGTCTTCATTCAGCTTGATGAATTGTTGCTGGTCGGCTGGCACGTCTTCTTCTGCGTAGATAGCATTGACCGGACATTCGGCGACGCACACCGCACAATCGATGCACTCATCGGGGTCGATCGACAGGAAATTCGGGCCCTGGCGGAAGCAATCAACCGGGCACACATCCACGCAGTCGGTATAGCGGCAGCGAATGCAAGATTCGGTCACAACGTGGGTCATAACAACAGTCCTATCTGTAAATAATGGTCTTGATGCGGGTCTTGAGGCTGCGACAGGGGCTGTAGGGGGTATTGCCTGCCTCTATATTTACCCTGTCGCAAAGCCTTGTATTTTAAGGTAATTCGGGTTTTCTCACAAACTGCTGTTATATAGAATCCATATAAGCAAATGTGAAAATCACATTAGCGGTAAATCTGCTCATTCCGCAGTTTTACCACATTCGCGGCCAGCGTTTTCGCTACGCTAGAGTTGCTTGCATGAACTTGCCAAACTGGCTATCGTAGCTGTCTTCGTTGCTTCGGAATCATTATGTCATCTTCGAATGAAGGCTCCACTAAGGCCATTTTTTACGCTTTGGGCGCCAATGGCGGCATCGCGCTGGCGAAATTTGCCGCCGCCACCTATACCGGCTCTGGCGCGATGTTGGCGGAAGCCATCCATTCGCTGGCGGATTGCACCAACCAGGTATTTTTGCTGATCGGCTTGAAAGAGGCCAAGAAGCCAGCCAACGCAGCCCATCCCATGGGCTACGCCCGGGTGGTGTATTTCTGGGCAATGATGGTCGCTTTGCTGTTGTTTTTTGTGGGCGGGGCATTTTCCGTGATGGAAGGCATCGAACATCTGAAGCATCCGCAGGCGATCAGCACCCCCTGGATTGCCTTGGGCGTGCTGGGCGTGTCGGTCGTGCTGGAAGCTTTTTCCCTGCGTGGCGCCATGGTGGAAATACGCAAGATTTCGTCCGGCAAGTCCTTTATGCAATGGTTTCGCGAAACCAGGCAGTCGGAATTGATGGTGGTGGCAGGGGAGGATATCGCTGCGCTGGCGGGGTTGGCGCTGGCGTTTGTTGCGGTTTCCCTGACCGTCATCACCGGAAATCCGTTGTGGGATGCCTGCGGTACGATTGCGGTGGGTATCTTGCTGATGATTGTGGCCGTGGCGGTGATCCGTGAGGTGAAGGCGATGGTCACGGGCGAGTCGGCGGCGCCGGAAGTGCACGCCGCCATCAAGGCGTATATCGAAGCCGATACCGATGTCGCCGGCGTCAGGAACCTGATTTCGATGCAATGGGGCGAGCAGGTGATGATCGCGGTGCAAGCCGTGATGCGACCGCAGCCGTCGGATGTGGCGCTAGTCGACGCCATCAACCGGATCGAGGCAGGGATCCAGCAGCGCTGGCCGCAAGTCCACTGGTGTTTCTTCGAGCCTGATCACGCGTCGTCCGTACTACAGCGCGGGTAAAAAAAGTGCTGGCAACGCGACGAGTAAGCTAGAATTGTCACGTTGCCATCTCCCCGGAGATGTTTGTCCCAAGCTTTGCCAGCCATACGCCAAACGAAGATCTTTTTATACGACAAGCGACGCAAATCTGCGTGTCCCGCGTGTCTCAAGCACGATTGCGCGGCCGATACTCCACCCTTTTGATTCACGGAGGATTGTCATGAACCAGCGTTTCCCTTTGTTTCTTCGTTCCGCTTCCATCGCCCTGATCTGCTTGCCGGCATTGTCGGCGCAGGCGGCCGGCCCACTCGCCATTCCCAATGGCGTCATCCAGTCCAACGCGGCCGCCGCCGGCACTAGCTTCAACAGCTTGTCCGCCGAAGACCGCAAGAAATTGCTGGCGGCGCCGGAAACCGATTTTCCGTCAAACGCGACCGGCAACGGCATGAACCTGAAAGACGATCGCCATTGCATCGAGCTGCAGCAGCAAATCAAGCGCGCCCAGACTTCCGCGCCGGCAGGGGTGCCGGATTCCTATCCGCAAGGAATCGCGCGCAACGATCCGAACCGGCCGTACCAGGCAAGCGGCGGCAATGTGTTGGTCTACGACGAGCGCAGCAAGCTGGAAGCGCGCTATCACAGTGAGTGCAATAAATAAGGTCCCCGCCATGAACCTCCGTTCCGCTTCGTTCCTGTGTTTGCAGTTAATTGCATTATTCGCTTTGGCCGGCATCTTCGGACGGGCCGCACTGGCTGCCGAAAAGCCCGCCGATATCGGCGGCCCAATTCATTTCAACCTTGCTGGCGGCAACATGGGTTTTAACAGTTTGTCCGCAGCGGAACGGAGCGAGTTGGTGGCGCTGCCGGCAGAACAATCGCAGCCGCAACGTGCGCGGCGCGACTGGAACAGGGGCAAGGAGCGCAATTGCGAGGCCTTGGAGCAGCAATACAAAGGCGTGGTGTACCGCGAGCCGATCATCGTGCCCGATTTTTATCCGAATGCGGATCTGTCGCGAACCTATCCCGGCGAGCCGTATCGCGATCCGAACGGGCCCAGGCCAGGCGTTCGCAATCCGGATAGTATTCAGCGCGACAGCTCATTGCTAGATTTTTTCCTCGGGTCGAATCACGCTCCACCAAGTGAACGCGAGCGGCTGCGGACGCGCTATTCCTCCGCATGCGCCAAATGAGACCGCAAGCCAGACGCTGTTGTAAGATACGTGACCGCTACAGTTAGTCCCGGATTCGCTGGCAGCCTTCCATCACCGCCCTGTATTCAAAGACCATGATCATCACTTCGCTGCTCGATACCGATTTGTATAAATTCACGATGATGCAAGTGGTCTTGCATCATTTTCCGGCGGCTGAAGTGGAGTATCGCTACAAATGCCGCAACAAGGGCGTCGATTTGCGGCCCTATGTCGATGAAATCCGCGATGAAATCGCCGGTCTGTGCCGTCTGCGGTTCCAGGAACAGGAACTGGCCTATCTCAGCAGCATGCGTTTCATCAAGAACGATTTCATCGACTTCCTGAGTTTGTTCCACCTGCAGCAAAAATACATCAGCGTGCAGCCGTCCGCGGCGGATAACGGCGAGATCGATATCGTGGTCAAGGGACCATGGCTGCATACCATCCTGTTTGAAGTGCCGGTGCTGGCGATCGTCAACGAAGTGTATTTTCGTGCCACCCAGACTGCACCGGATCACGCCGAAGGAAGGCATCGCCTGCAAAGCAAGATGGCGTTGATCCGCGATGATCCGGCGATGGCCGGCTGCAAAGTGGCCGACTATGGCACGCGGCGGCGTTTTTCCCGCAGCTGGCACGAAGAAGTGGTGCAGACCTTGCAAAGTGATTTCACGCAGCATCTGGTCGGCACCTCCAACGTGTATTTCGCCATGAAGTACAACCTGACGCCGCTCGGCACCATGGCCCACGAATATTTGCAGGCTTGCCAGTCGCTCGGTCCGCGGCTGCGCGATTCGCAGATCTACGGTTTTGAAATGTGGGCCAAGGAGTACCGTGGCGATCTCGGGATAGCCTTGTCCGATGTCTACGGCATGGCAGCCTTCCTGCGCGATTTCGACCTGTATTTCTGCAAGCTGTTCGACGGCGCGCGTCACGATTCCGGCGATCCGTTCGAATGGGGCGAGCGCCTGATCAAGCATTACCAGGATAACCGTGTCGACCCTTCGACCAAGACGCTGGTGTTTTCCGATAGTCTCGATTTCGGCAAGGTCAACGCGCTCTACCTGCGCTTCAAGGACCGCGCGCGCGTCGCTTTCGGCGTTGGCACCAACCTGACCAACGACCTCGGCTATACACCCTTGCAAATCGTCATGAAGATGGTACGGTGCAATGGCCAGCCGGTGGCGAAGCTGTCAGATACACCCTCCAAGAACATGTGCGATGACCAGGCCTACCTGAATTACCTCAGGCAAGTGTTCGAGATTGCCGAGCCGGTGAAGGCAGCCGGCCAGTAGTGCGAGTAGTGTTTGTTTGTTTGTTATTTGTTTGGCATGCATTTCCGATTAAAATGACCCCTGTTTTTGTTTCATTTACATTATCCGGAAGACTACATTGCATAAAAAAATACTCGCGATTCTGATCACCTGCCTACCGATGATGGCGCAAGCCGCAGAACTCGACGGCGCCCAGCTGTCAGTCTGGTGGGGCGTGCCGTTT
This sequence comes from Collimonas arenae, assembly GCF_000786695.1. NCBI lineage: Bacteria > Pseudomonadati > Pseudomonadota > Betaproteobacteria > Burkholderiales > Oxalobacteraceae > Collimonas > Collimonas arenae. The sequence continues at coordinate 1,676,574 of NZ_CP009962.1, forward strand.
ATCGGCCTGTTGCTGTCGATTGCGCTCGGTCCCTTGCTGGCTCCGGCTTTCTGGCACGATCATTTTGGCAAGATTTCAGTGGTCTGGTCGCTGGCTTTCCTGATTCCATGTGCGTTCGGATTTGGCATGCCGACTGCGATTGCCGGCGTGGTGCATGCCTTCCTGGCGGAGTATTTCCCCTTCATCATTTTGCTGACAGCCTTGTTCGTGGTGGCTGGCGGCATCTGCCTGCGCGGCCATTTGCGCGGTACGCCTGCCATGAATACCGGCTTGCTGGCGCTGGGCACCGTGCTGGCCAGCCTGATGGGCACCACCGGCGCCGCGATGCTGCTGATCCGGCCGGTCATCAATGCCAATGAAAACCGCAAGCACACCGTGCACATCATCGTGTTTTTCATTTTCCTGGTAGCGAATGCCGGCGGCGCCCTGACGCCATTGGGCGATCCGCCGCTGTTCCTTGGATTTCTGAAGGGTGTCGATTTTTCCTGGACCTTTAAAAACATCTTCGGCCAGACCATGTTCATGTGGGGCGCGCTGCTGGTGATCTTCTATCTGCTGGATAATTATTATTTCCACACCAAAGGCGAGCAACTGCCGCCGAAGCCGGACCCTTCGCTGCCGGGCGTCAGCTTGCATTTCGAAGGCAAAGTCAATTTTGTCCTGCTGGCGGTAGTGGTGGCGCTGGTGCTGATGAGCGGCTTCTGGAAACCCGGGATCAGCTATGACATTTACGGCACCGTGGTCGAGCTGCAGAATCTGTTGCGTGATGGCCTGCTAGTGCTGGTGATCCTGGCCTCGCTCTGGCTGACGCCGAAAGTTGCCCGTGAAGGCAATGATTTCAGCTGGGGGCCGATCCTTGAGGTGGCCAAGCTGTTCGCCGGCATATTCGTCACCATCGCACCGGTGATCGCCATGTTGCGCGCCGGCGAACATGGTGCGTTTGGGGCGATAGTGAGCGCGGTTACCCGCAGTGATGGGGAACCCCACAATGCCATGTATTTCTGGGCTACCGGCATATTGTCGTCGTTCCTCGACAATGCACCGACCTATCTGGTGTTCTTCAATACCGCCTCTGGCGATGCGACCGAGCTGATGACGCGGCTGGCGTCTACCCTGGCGGCGATTTCCTGCGGCGCTGTATTCATGGGCGCTAATAGCTACATCGGCAATGCGCCCAACCTGATGGTCAAGGCAATCGCTGAAGAGCGCGGCATCCAGATGCCGTCCTTCTTCGGTTACATGGCTTGGGCCTGCGTGGTGTTGTTGCCGCTGTTTGTGGTGATGGCCTTCATTTTTTTCCGGTGATGACAGAGCGATGAAACCAAAGATATTGATGGCGAGGGCAGTGTTTCCCGAAGTGATTGCAAGAATGCAGCAGTACTTCGAGGTCGAGAGCAACCAGGAAGACCGCATTTTCAGCGCGGCCGAGCTGGCTGAAAAACTGCACGATAAGGATGGCGTGATTGCGACGGCCAGCGAACGCATTTCAGCCGAACTGCTACAAGCCAGTCCTCGCCTGAAAGCGGTTTGCAACCAGGCTGTTGGTTATAACAATATCGATATTGCGGCAGCTACCAAGGCTGGCGTGATGGTCACCAATACGCCGGATGTGCTGAACGAAACCACGGCCGATTTCGGCTGGGCCTTGTTGATGGCGACTGCGCGGCGGGTGACGGAAGCCGAACACTGGCTGCGTGCCGGGCATTGGAAGCAATGGCGCTACGATAGTTTTCTCGGAGCAGATGTGCATGGCGCCACGCTAGGCATCATTGGCATGGGCCGCATCGGCCAGGCGATTGCGCGGCGCTCGATGGGGTTCGACATGCAGGTGCTGTATCACAACCGCTCGCGCCTGGCGCCCGAGCTGGAAGCGCGCGCTAACCAGGCGCGTTATGTCAGCAAGGAGGAATTGCTGGGCGCCGCCGACCATGTGATCCTGGTGCTCCCTTATTCGAAGGAATCGCACCACACCATCGGCAGCGCCGAGCTGGGTCTGATGAAGCCGAGCGCTACCCTGGTGAATCTGGCGCGCGGCGGCATTGTCGACGACCTGGCGCTGATCGCCGCCTTGCGCGACAAGAAAATTGCGGCTGCCGGACTTGACGTGTTCGAGAACGAACCGGCATTGCATCCTGATTTCCTGGGTTTGTCGAATGTGGTGCTGACGCCGCATATCGCCAGCGCCTCGGAGCCGACGCGGCGGGCGATGGCGGACTGCGCGGCGGATAATCTGCTGGCGGCCTTGTTGCCCGGGAAGGACAGGATGTTCCCGCCTAACCTGCTGAATCCTGAAGTGCTGGGAAAGATAACGCTGGCCGGTCGATAAAATCTTCCAAAACAAAAAAGGCGCGAAATAGATTTCTATTTCGCGCCTTTTTTGTTTGTACGAGCAGGACTTAGTCTTTCAATCCTTCGACCAGATCGATGTATTGCTGCTGCGCTGCATCCTGGGAAGTGCCTTTCAGCTCGTTCCAGGCATCCCATTTGGCGCGGCCGACAAAGTCGGTCATACCAGGGCGATCGCCTTCGACGTCGCCGCTGCTGCCTTGCTTGAACAGCGCGTACAGCTTCAGCATGGTCATGTTGTCAGGGCGCTCGCTGAGTGTCTTTGAGTCGGCCTGCGCTTGTGCAAATTGAGCTTGAAGGGTCATGAGAGTCTCGTAGGAATGAAGTGAGAAAATCGGATCAGTCGGGCGTGACGGCGCCGACCACGGCAGAACCTGCTTTCACGGTGCCTTCCACCACGGTGGAGGCTACCCCGACTGCGGCGCTGCCGACGCTGACGCCGGCGCCCACTACGCTGCCGGCGACGCTTACCACGGTGCAGCCGCCCAGCAGGGGTACGGCCAGCAGCAATGCTGCTGGCCAGCGCGCTATTGGCGACAGGTCAGATAGATTGAAATGGTTCATTGGTCGGCGGCGTCAGGTTCTGCACAGGCGTTATACGCCGAGTAGTTCAACTTCGAAAATCAAGGTTGCGTTCGGTGGAATCACGCCACCGGCGCCGCGCGGGCCATAACCCAACGATGCAGGAATAACCAGCTTGCGTACGCCGCCGATTTTCATGCCTTGTACGCCTTCGTCCCAACCCTTGATGACATGGCCGGCGCCCAGTGGAAACTCGAACGGGTCGCCGCGGTCCTTGCTGGAGTCGAACTTCTTGCCGGCGCTGCCGTCTGAATTTTGCAACCAGCCGGTGTAATGCACGGTCACGTGATTACCGGCTTTTGCTTCGGCGCCGTCGCCAACGGTGATTTCCTCGTACTGCAGACCGGAAACGGTAGTGATGGTCGACATGGGTATCCTTTTTAAATTTGGTAAAGTTGTAAAATGTTAAATATTTGAGCATTATTCAAATCGCAAAAATATTAACCGGGTGCATTCAAGCATCCATGCTGCGTCGGGTAGTGCAGTGTAATCGAAAATCCGGCAGCCAAGCGGTGTTCGCCGCCAAACTAGTAGGGAGCCTCGCTATGTCAGGCAAGGTCATTTAAATCTATAGGTATGATTCATGCGCGGTAAAATAGTCCTTTTCGCTTTTCAGAGTGGTTTTATGTCTGTTTTTGTTCGTCGTTCTGTTGTGAGCGCTGTAGCTGCTTGTGGTTTGTTGACTGCATTTCCCAGTTTCGCTGCACCATCTTCACCCATCGCGGCACCTGCCGCCAATACCGTCGTCGTACTGAATTCGCGCGACGCCACAGTTACATTGCTGGACCAGGCAACTTACCAGGAAATCGGTACTTACCCGGTGGGGAAAGAGCCGCATCACCTGATGCCGACGCCGGACAACAAATCGCTGATCGTGGCTGCCGCGACCGGCAATTCGCTATTGTTCCTGGACCCGAAAAGCGGCCAGATCCAGAGCCAGGTGAAAGACATCGTCGATCCTTACCAGATTGGTTTTTCGCCCAACCAGAAGTGGTTTATCTCCAATGGGCTGCGGCTGGATCGTATTGATATCTATGGTTACGACGGCAAGAACCTGAAGCTGGCGAAACGCCTGCCATTACCGTCGATGCCAAGCCACATGGCGTTTACCGCCGACAGTTCGCTGGCGTTCATCAGCCTGCAGGGCAGTGATGAGCTGGCCGCCGTCGACCTGACGACACAAAAAGTCAAATGGATCATGCCGGTCGGCAAGCAGCCGGCAGGTGTCTACATGACGCCGGACAACAAATATTTGCTGGTCGGCGTCATGGGTAGCGACTATGTTGCAGTGATCGACTGGCGTACGCAGAAAATTGTCAAGAAAATCAAGACCGGCGATGGTGCGCACAACTTCCGTCCGCAAGGCGACAATCGCCATATATTCGTTTCCAACCGGGTCGCCGGCACCATTAACATACTCGATCTGAACAGCCTGGAAAGCGTCGGCAGCATCAGCGTTCCGGGCGGTCCGGACTGCATGGAAATCACTGCCGACGGCAAGACCATGTGGGTCACCCAGCGCTGGCTCAAGAAGGTATCGGTGGTGGATCTGGCGACCCGGAAGGTGATCAAGTCGATCCCGGTAGGCCGCTCGCCGCACGGCATCTATTTCAATAACCGGGCTTCGGAACTGTGATGCGTATTTTCCCTTCCGGCAAGCTGGGCTTGGCAGCTGCGTTAGCGCTGGCCGCGCTGATGCCGGCGAGCTTGTCGCTGGCGCAGCCGGCGGCAACTGCGGCACAGTCTTGCAGCGCCGGCACGGTTTACCTGAGTTTCGATACCGGCAGCCAGTCGCAAGCCGAGTACATCGCTCAGACCTTGCGCAAGCATCATATCAAGGCCACTTTTTTCATGGCCAATGAAAAAACCGTGAATGGTGACTACACGCTGGATCCGAGCTGGGCGCCATTCTGGAAATCATTGGTGGCGGATGGCCATGCCTTCGGCAGCCACACCTTCGATCACGTATACGCTAAACGCGATTTGGCCAACGGCAAGATTGAAGTCAAGCCGCAGTTCGGCGCCAATGCCGGCAAACTGCTGGCCTGGACTCCGCAGCAATATTGCGACGAGCTGAACCGTGTCGACCAGCGCTTCCAGACGCTGACCGGCAAGCATATCGATCATTTCTGGCGCACTCCCGGCGGCCACCTGACGCCGCATACGCTGGCGGCAGGGGAGGCCTGCGGCTACAAACATGTGGCCTGGGCCGAGGCTGGTTTTTCCGGCGATGAATTGCCTAGTGATAAATGGCCGAACCAGGTGCTACTGGAGCGCAGCCTGAAAAATCTCAAAGATGGTGATATTGTCATGGCGCATCTGGGTATCTGGTCACGCAAGGATCCGTGGGCGCCGGCAGTGCTGGATCCGTTGATCTCTGGCCTGGAGAAGAAGGGATTTTGCTTCGCCACTCTGCGTGACCATCCTGCATACCAGGGCAAGCTGACCGGGCCGGTCATCCTGAACAAGACAGCAAAGGCGAATAAGGGCTCATGACAGATACCTTGATCAACTGGTTTGCGACTGTCCAGGCCTGGCTGTTTCAGGTCGTGGTACAGCCGTTCATGTTCCATGCAGGCTTCAGCGAATACCTGGAAGATGCGTTCGACGGCACCGAATGGTTCCTGATCGGCGTTTGCGAACTGGTCCTGCTGTTCCTCATCCTGCGCCCGCTGGAAGCTATGATTCCGGTGCATGCGTTCAATGACAAGCGGGCGCGCTGGATTGATTTCATCTATACCGTGCTGTATCGCCTGGGCGCATTCTCGGTACTGGTGTTTTTCCTGATCGATCCTCTGATGGCCAAGATTACCGAGCTGTTGCATCTGGAAGGGATTAACCCGTTCAATCTGGAAAACCTGCTGCCCGGAATTACCGACAAACCGCTGGTTACGTTCCTGGTTTATCTGCTGGTGCTGGATTTCTGTGAGTATTGGTATCACCGCGCGCAACACAGTTTCGGCTGGCTATGGGGCTTGCACAGCTTGCATCACAGCCAGCAAAACATGAACATGTGGAGTGACGACCGCAACCACTTGCTGGACGGCGTCATCCATGACGTGGTCATGGCGCTGGTGGCGCTGGTCATCGGCGTCGAACCTGCGCAATATGTGCTGCTGGTGTCGATCACACGTATGTTGCAAAGTCTCCAGCACGCCAATGTGCGGATTCATTTCGGCCGGCTGGGCGATGCGCTGGTCGTTTCGCCGCGCTTTCACCGCTGGCACCACGCTATCGGCATCGGTCATGAAAGCAACGGCAAGGGCACGCTGGGCGGCCACAATTTCGGCGTCCTGTTCTCGTTCTGGGACATCCTGTTTCGTAGCGCTCATTTCGGCAAGACCTTCGAACATACCGGTATCCGCGACCAGTTGCCGACCGCAACCAGACCGGCGCGCGATTATGGCAGCGGTTTTTGGGCACAGCAGTGGCTGGGTCTGAAGCGCATGGTCGAGTTTTCCAGAAGGAGTAGCCGCTAATGCGCCCGCTACTGGTAGCCTTCGGCCGGGCGCTCTTGTCGCAGCTGCATTACCGCATGCTGATGCTGACTTTCCTGCCGTTCCTGCTGTCGGTGCTGCTGTGGGGTCTAGCCCTGTGGTGGGGACTGCAACCGATGATCGACTGGCTGCAAAAGAATTATTTTGCCGGCAATGACGGCATGGGCCTCGCCAACTACATCCCGGCCTGGCTCGGTCTGGGAGCGCTCAAGACGGTGATCATTCCCTGGCTGGCGCTATGGGCCTTGCTGCCGTTGATGATCCTGACCGCCTTGCTGTTTGTTGGTGCATTTGCGTTGCCGGCGACGGCGCGCCACGTCGGTCGCCGTCATTTTCCAGATCTGGAACTGCGCAAAGGCGGTTCGCTGCTTGGCAGTGTCTGGACCTCGTTGTCGGCCTTTATCATTTTCTGCGTGGTATGGCTGCTGACCTTGCCCTTGTGGTTGATCCCGCCGTTTGCTTTCCTGATTCCGCTGGTGCTGTGGGGCTGGCTGACTTATCGTGTGTTCGCCTATGAAGCGCTGGCTGCCCACGCCGACAAGGAAGAAATGCAGGCTATCTTGAAGATTCACCGTTGGCCTTTGCTGGTGATCGGCGTGATTACCGGCGCACTCGGCGCCGCGCCCACCATCTTGTGGCTGGGCGGTGCGCTCTGGCTGGTGATCTTTCCCTTGCTGGCGGCCGGATCGATCTGGTTGTACGTGCTGGTGTTTGTATTCACCGGCCTCTGGTTTGAGTATTATTGCCTGGCCGCACTGGAGAAATATCGGGCGGCGGCGCAGGCTGCTATGATTATGGCCGGGCGCGATGACGGCCAGGTGATTCATCAGTTGTCCGATACCTCGCAATCCTAAAGGTTTTGTCATTATTTCATTCATCTTCAGCTAAACGGCGATCCCCATGGCAATCGGACTTATCATCATCGGCGACGAAATCCTGTCAGGCAGGCGGGTTGATAAACACTTTCCGAAAATACTGGAAATGCTCACGGTGCGCGGTTTGACGCTGAGCTGGGCAGAATACATAGGCGATGATCCAGCGCGCATTACCGCCACGCTGAAACGGACGCTGGATAGCGACGACATCGTGTTTTGCACCGGCGGCATCGGCGCTACGCCGGATGACCACACCCGCCAGTGTGCAGCCGCCGCGCTTGGCGTGCCGCTGGTACTGCATCCAGAGGCGCGCGAGAAAATCCGTGAGCGGATTGCCGATACCGCACGCGATGCCGGCGTCACGCTCGATTACGATACGCCCGACAACCTGCACCGTTTGAAGATGGGCGAGTTCCCTCAGGGCGCGGATATCATTCCTAATCCTTTTAACAAGATCCCGGGTTTTTCGATTCGCCACAAAGGCGCCGGCGCACATTATTTCGCCCCAGGTTTTCCGGTCATGGCCTGGCCCATGTTTGAATGGGTACTGGATACCTATTACGCTGACCAGTTCCACCAGAATCCGCAGTTGGAACAATCGGTGCTGGTATTCGAAGCCATGGAGTCGACCCTGACACCGCTGATGGAAGCCATCGAAGCGGAGTTTCCCCTGGTGAAAGTATTCAGCCTGCCGCACGTAGGGGAAGCCGGCATCCGTCGTCATATCGATCTTGGCGTCAAAGGCGAACCGGTGCAAAGCGCTGCGGCGTTCAAGAAGATGCTGGCAGGCCTTGACCAGCTAAAGGCAGAATACCGTCCCGCTTAATCTATTCAATCCACCACCACTTATCCCTTTCATCTCAACCATTGCGTTTGCCGCTAGCGACTAGCGGCGATCTGCTTCTATCTGATTGAATTCACATGTTCGGATTTCTCTTCAAACGCGCAGACCGCGCCGCACCCCAGCCTGTAGTCGCTCCTCAGGCCGCTTTGCGTGCGGAAGCCAAGCAGGTTTCTGATCAGGCGCGGCAGCAAGCGCTGCAACAGGCGCAAGCCTTGAACGATGAAGCCGCGGCGGTTGCTTTTATTGTGCAATCGACGTTTGCCGACGCCCGTCTGGCAGCGGCGCAACAGGTGCAGTCGCCAGCGGCTTTGGAGCAGGTTCTGCAGGCTTGCCGCAATACCGACCGGCGCGTTGCCAAATTAATGCAGGCGCGGCTGGATAGCGTACGGCAGCAGCAAGTCATTGCCGGCAAGGCGGCCGCCTGTATTGCGCAGGCGCAGCGTTTGCAGCAAGAGCGGCAGCTGATGCCGAACCAGGTTGCAGAACTGGATCGTAGCTGGGATGGCAAAGACGTGCCGCCGGAGATGCAGCAGCAATTCGTGCAATTGCGGGCCGCGCTGGCGGATCGCCTGACTTCGCAGGCAAGCTTGCAGCACAATGCCATCGGCTTGCTGGGCAGTGTCCGGGCTCTGCATCTGCAAGCTAAAACAGCATTCGACGGCGAGGCGGAAAATCTGTCGGCTTTGGATGCGCTGGAAGCGCAGATGGCGGCGTGCGTCAGCCATGCCGAAGCCTTGACCTTGCCACGTCATCTGGCGACCGATTTTGCGCAGGAAGCGCAAGCTCTGCGCAAACTGCTTGTCGATTTGCAGCAACATCAATCCGCGTTGCAGGCACGCGGTGCATTGCTGGCGAACTGGGAAGCGTCGACCGATGCGCTGGATCCGGCAGCTTTGAAAGGAGCATGGTCAGGGTTGCCAAGATTACCGGCAGCCTTGCTGGATGACGGCTTGGAACAACGTTATCAGGCGCTTCTGAAACAACATACCGTGGTGGTGGTCAAGCAAGCAAAGCCACAAGCTACGGCAACCGTAGCGGAGCCGGGCGACGGTGCGCACATCGCCGAAGCCCTGGATGGTCTCGAAAAAGCGCTGGAAGACGGTTCGTTGCAACTGGCGGTGGATTTCGATAAAACCCTGCGCGCGATTGATTTCAAACAACACAAACCGAGCACGGCCCAACTCAGCCGCCTGACCCAGGCGCGTAGCGAATTGACCCGCCTGCAAGGCTGGGCGCGCTGGGGTGGCAATGTATCCCGTGAAGAATTGATCAAGGCTGCGCTGGAACTGCCGGCGCAAGCATTGGCGCCGGCTGAGCTGGCAAAGAAAATCGGCAGTTTGCGTGCGCGCTGGAAATCCCTGGATGTGAGTTCCGGATCCGCGCCAAAGAACTTATGGGAAGGGTTTGATGCTGCTTGCACCGCTGCCTATGCGCCGGTAGCCGCGCATTTCCAGCAGCAAGCCGAACAGCGTCAGGCGAATCAAGTTAATGCGCGAGCATTGATTGATGAGGTGTTGCAGCATGCGGAAAGCGCGTTGGCCGCAGATACCGCCAGCGGCGTAACGCCAGACTGGAAATTGATTGCGCAGTTTTGCCAGCAAAAGCAGCAGGCGTGGAAAGCACTGGGAGCGATCAACCGCAGCGAGAAAAAATTGCTCGACAGCGCCTTTGCCGCCGCACTGCAAATCTTGCTGGCACCACTGGCAGAACAACAAGCGATTGAAGTCGCCCGCCGCGAAAAGCTGATCACCGAAGCCGCGGAATTGCCGGCCAACCAGCGCGATACCGCTGATCGCGTCAAAGAATTGCAGGCGCGCTGGCAAGAACAAGCCAAAGCCCTGCCTTTGCCGCGCCAGGAAGAGCAGGAGTTATGGCTGCGTTTCCGCGCCGCATGTGACGCCATCTTTGCCCAGCGCAAGGAAGCCGCCTCCAGCGCCGATGCCGAACGTCGCGACAATCTGCGTTTGCGCGAAGAACAATGCGCCGCCCTGGAAGCTGCACTGACACAGCCCGAGGCGGGCCTAGCGAAAATCTTGCAGCAAGCGCAACAGGATTGGACGCGTGGCGGCCAAGTGCCGCGTACTGCCCAGGCGCAAATCGATGCGCGTTTCCAGGCTGCGGTAATGGCGGCGCAGGCAGTACTCGATCAAAGCCGCCGTCAGGCCGCGCTGGCGCAAGCCGATGCACTGCGCGCCAAGCTGGTCCTGTGCCAGAAAGCTGAAGCTAGCATTGTCAGCGGCGAAGCTGGCGGGTTGGGCGCCGAAGACTGGCAAGCACTGCCGGCGCTGGCGCCGGCGTTTGAGAAAGCCCTTGCTGCGCGTTTTGCGCGCGCTGTCCAAAATGCTAGTGGCTACGCTGCAGCACTTGAAGCAGGCCGTCCGCTGTTGGCGCAAGAGTTATTGCGTGCTGAAATCCTGGCTGGCGGCGACAGTCCGGCCGAATTGTCGCGTGAACGCCTGCAGTTACAGGTAGAAGTATTGCAAGCCTCGCTCAAGGCCGGCGCGGCGGCGAAAAATGTCGATCAGCAGTTGTTGCATATCTGCGGCTTGTCGGCACTGATGGATGACGCGTCGCTGCAACGCTTGCTGAAACTGGTTGCTCTGGCCAATTCGTAATTTGTCATGCAGGCGTGGACGACACAAAGCGTCCAGGCAAAAAAATACCCCGGTAATCCGGGGTAAGCAACGATACCAGCTATTGGGTAGCGAGGAGATACAAAGCCGGCGCGCCGTAGCGCACCGGCATTACAAAATTACTTCTTGGCAGTTTTTGCGGCTGTCTTGCTAGCAGCTTGCGACAGTTGGTCGACCGCGTTGTTGACATTGGTTTCCAATGTTTCAACAGCTTGCTTGGTGTTTTTTGCAAACTGCTCGTAACCGGCGTTAGCGCTGCCGATGGCCGATTTGACGAAAGCAACTGCGCCTTCTGCGCCAGGAGGAACCGATTTCGACGCTTGGTCAACGAATTCGATGACTTTACGCTTGGTTTCTGCGACTTGGGCTTCAGCAGCCTTGGTCAGTTCAGCTTGTGTGCTGGAAGCGATGCTGGCGAAATGACGGCCGTAGGCAATTGCCTTTTCAGTGTTCGGCTGGGCCAGGGATGCGCTCAGGGCGAAGAATTCTTGTGGGTCTTTAGCCGCAAACAATTTCTGGGTTGTGGCGTTCGAATCTTCCAGCGATGCCTTGGCAGCAGTCAGGTTGAGGTCGATCAGTTTTTCCACGCCGGCAAATGCTTTGGTAGTGAAATCTGTAAACAGTGCCAGGTTAGCTTCGAAATTGGCTTTGGTAGCGGCTGAAAATTGTTCTGCAACGGTAGACATGGCTTCTCCTAGGGTTCGATACTATAAAAAACGAAATTGGTAGGGCAACTAAGGGTGGCTAACATCTAGCCGTTGACTACGTCGCAGTGCTTTTGAATGTGCATTGTGCGACGCAACAATTTGATTGTAAATTATCCTGAAACGCTGTCAAGTACATTTTTGTGCGTTGCAATATAAATTTTAGATAATTTGATCCAAAGCGCATGAAATCTGCTGTTTAGAGCGGAAATGCATTGTTTTTTTAGTATGCTGCCTGTTACATTTACCAGTGTTAGACTGTTGTTTTTTGGCATCTACCACGTCTCCCTTGAAAGCCTTCTACAGCGATCATTTTGTGTTGCCTCTGCCGGCCGGTCATCGCTTCCCCATGCAGAAATATCGTCTCATCCACGAAGGCGCTTTGGCGACCATAGAGGGCATCGAATTCCACGAAGCGCCAACCACCAGCGACGGTTTGCTGGCGCTGGCGCATCATCCGCGTTATATCGCACAGGTCAGCGACGGTAGCCTGGAGCCGGCGGTGCAGAAGGCTATCGGCTTTCCCTGGACGCCGCAGATGGTGGAGCGTTCCAGGCGTTCGGCCGGCGCTACCATTGCCGCCTGCCGCGCGGCCCTGAATGATCCCGGGCGGATCGCGGTCAATCTGGCGGGCGGCACGCATCACGCCTTTGCCGACCAGGGCGCCGGCTTTTGCGTGTTCAACGACGCGGCGATCGCCGCCAGGCTGATGCAGGCCGAACGGCGGCTGCGGCGAGTCGCCATCGTCGATCTCGATGTTCACCAAGGCAACGGTACCGCCTCGATCCTTGCCAATGACGATTCAATTTTCACTTTGTCGTTGCACGGCGCACACAACTATCCTTTCAGCAAGGAGCAGAGCGATCTCGATGTCGCGCTGGAGGATGGCACCGGCGACGCTGCTTACCTCAGCGCATTGCAGGACGCGATGGCAACCATGCTGGCGCGTTTTACACCGCAGCTGATCATTTTCCTGGCTGGCGCCGATCCGCACGAAGGCGATCGGCTGGGACGCCTCAAGCTTAGCTTCGATGGCTTGGCCCGGCGTGACGCCATGGTGCTCGAGACTGCCGGCCGTCATGCGATACCTGTGGCCATCAGCATGGCTGGCGGTTATGGCAAAAATATACAAGACACGGTAGCGGTACACCTGCAAACTATCGCGCTTGCGGCTACATTTGCAAAACGCTAGGCAACCGGGCATGCCGTTGATGCCTTGCTACCGTCGCTTACCCAACCCGGATAATTCATGTCTACAGCCAGTTCGTCACCGGTGGTGCAACCCGCCCATCCCTTGCTCGCAGCTATGCCGATGGTGTTCGTCGTACTTTGGAGCACCGGCTTTATCGTCGCCAAGTTCGGCTTGCCGTATGCGCCGCCGCTGACGTTTTTGCTGCTGCGCTTTGGCGGCGTGCTGCTGGTGTTGCTGCCTCTGGTGCTGTTGATGCGCGCTCCCTGGCCGCACGGTCGGCTGCTGCATATTGCTTTCGCTGGCATTCTGTTGCAAGGCGGCTATTTGGCCGGTGTCTGGTGCGCCATCAAGCTTGGTATGCCAGCGGGCTTGTCGGCGCTGATTGTCGGCATGCAGCCGATCTTGACGGCTTTTGCCGCACCCTTTGTCGGTGAAACGGTCAGGCCGAGACAGTGGCTGGGGCTGCTGCTGGGTATCTGCGGAGTGGGGCTGGTGGTGGCCGCTAAAATCACCCTGGTCGGCTTGTCCTGGACCAGCATCGGACTATGCCTGATGGCGCTGGTTTCGATGACGGCCGGTACCTTGTATCAGAAACGCTATTGTCCGCATTTCGATCTGCGCACTGGCACCATCATCCAGTTTGCGGCCTCGTTTGTGGTGTTGTTGCCGTTTGCGATTTTTTACGAGCACCTGACGCCGGCGCTGGATGCGGTGCAATGGACCTCGCGCTTTATCGGCGCTTTGCTATGGTCGATATTCGCCTTGTCGATTGGCGCCATCTTTTTACTGTTTGCGTTGATACGCAAAAGCGCGGCAACCCGTGTCACCAGTTTGCTTTATCTGACGCCACCCACCACGGCGCTGATGGCGTGGCTGATGTTTGGCGAAGTCTTCAATCTGATGGGAATCGCCGGCATGGTGGTAGCGATACTGGGTGTGATTTTCGTCATGAAAAAATAGGGCTGCCTAGCGGCCCTAAGCCGGCAGCAACATCACCAGTTTCAGTTCCGGCCGGTTGGCGACCCGCAAATTGACCTGGCGGTAAGCCAGCTGACCCAGGGTCGGATGCGTGAAGCGGCGTTCGCCGCCTTCTTTTTCCACTACGTCGTGCATATTCCAAGCGCGTTGGAAAGCCGTGCTGGCGCTGTTCAGGCGAGCCACCAATTGGGCAATGTCAGGTTCGTCGAGATACATGCCGCAATCGGCGCGAAATTCAGCGGCCAGGCGGCTGGCGCGCTGTTCCCAGTCGCTGATCAGACGCGTCGCTTCGGGTGCGCAGTAGGTGTATTCGAGCAGATTCTTGCTGCCATCCTTTTGATCCAGCCAGCCGACGAACAGGGTCTTGGCGGCGCGGTTCCAGGAAACCGCATTCCAGTGGCGGTCTAGCAAATAGGCCGGCGCCTTGATGTTGCCGGTGACAGCAAGAAATTCCTCCGGGATTTCTTCACTTTGCATATCCTGGGCCTGCGGATCCTTTTTGCCGGACAGTTCAAACAGGTAGGCGCGCTTGGCGCGCGACAAGTGCAAAGCCTCGGCGATCCGGGCCAGCGCCGCCGCCGATACCGAAACGGTGCGCCCTTGTTCAATCCACGTATACCAGGTGACGCTGATGTCGCACAGCTGCGCCACTTCTTCGCGGCGTAAGCCGGGAGTGCGGCGGCGCGTACTGCCGCCCAGCCGCAGCTCGGCTGCCGAGAGTTGGCTGCGCTGGGTTTTAATGAATTCGCCCAGCGCCTTCCGTTTGCCTGCATCGTCCATGGAGTGTGTTTATCCTGTTGTTGAAAGTAATAGTATAAACACTAGACTTGTAACAGGATAAGAAATAATTACACTGGCAGCCTGGACTTTTCTTTGGGACTTCCCCCTGAGATGTTGGCCGCAATTTGTATGAACGCCCGTTACCCCGCTATTACCCATTCTGAGGAGAAGCTGATGACCGTTGCACGCAATCATGACAAGGTAGTTTCCGAGCAATTCGGCAGTACTGCCGCCGCCTATTTGACTAGTACCGTCCATGCCCAAGGCGCAGACCTGCAGCAACTGGCTGAATACGCCAAGCCGTTCCGGCAAGGCAAGGCACTTGATGTCGGCTGCGGCGCCGGACACGCGGCGTTTGCCATCGCGCCGCACATCGGCACCGTGATTGCCTACGATTTATCCGAGGAGATGCTGGCGGTAGTGCAGGACGCCGCCGCCGACCGTGACTTGAAGAACTTGTATGTACAGCAGGGTAGCGCCGATCAGTTGCCGTTTGCCGACGCTACTTTCGATCTGGTCTGCACCCGCTACAGCGCGCATCACTGGAAAAGCCTGCCGCAGGCACTGACCGAGATGTCCCGTGTATTGAAACCGGGCGGCAAATGCATTGTGATCGATACGGCCTCGCCGGAAGATATATTGACCGATACTTATTTCCAGTCGATCGAATTGCTGCGCGACACGTCGCACGTGCGCAATCGCAGTATGTCGGTCTGGCGCCAGTTGCTGGACGAGGCTGGCTTGCGCCGCGTTACCGATCATAGCTGGAAGTTGCCCTTGCAATTCGATACCTGGGTAGCGCGCATGCGTACGCCGCAGGAACGAGTGGTCGCAATCAAGTCTTTGTGGAATAGCGCGCCCTCGGAAGTGCAGGCTTACTTCGATTTACAGAAAGATTATTCATTTTCTATCGACGCCGTACTTCTTGAATGTTACAAATAGGCCGTGAGGTCAGGGCGGCGAGTTGCGGTAAAATCTATGTCGCAAATCGTCGTCCAGACATCGAAAGTTGTTTAATTTAGTGCGCTAACTGCCTAATTCTCTTGCGATTTTTCCGATATTTGCCTACACTGCCACAAAGTTATAGATCGTCGCATATTGGAGCCGCAAATGGGCAAATCCGCGTTAATTGTTTTTTTGTCACTCTTCCTCGTGCTCGCGATTGCGCCCGTCGCTCCTGCTTCTGCCCAAACCAAACAGACTACCGCTAAAAAAACCGCAAAAAAAGCTGCGGCAGCCAAATCTGCATCTGCGTCTTCCCACAAGAAAACTGTCGCTAAAGCCGGCTCCAGAAAACACACCGTGATTGCCGCGCGTGGCCGCAGCAGCAGTGTGGCGTCGCTGAAGAATGAAAAACTGGTGAAGAAAGTGGTGATGGTGCATGGCCGCCGCAAAGTGACGTATCAGCGCGTGGCGTTTGCGCCAGTTGTGCCAGCCTTGCCGCCGGTGTTGTCTGCGGGCGAACAAGCCGGCCTGAACCTGACCCGCGATCCGCTTGAACTGCAATCCAGCGTCGCGCTGGTGCTGGATCAGAATAGTTCGGAAGTTCTGCTGGATAAAAATTCGCAAGTTGCGTTACCGATCGCGTCGCTCACCAAGCTGATGACCAGCATGGTGGTGGTCGAAGCGAAACAGGATATGAACGAAGTATTGACCGTGACCGATGATGACATCGATCGCGAAAAGCACAGTGGCTCACGTTTGCGGATCGGTTCGCAACTGACGCGCGCCGACATGCTGCACATTGCCTTGATGAGTTCCGAGAATCGCGCCGCGTCTGCGCTTGGCCGTAATTATCCAGGCGGCTTGCCGGCCTTTGTGGCCGCCATGAACGCCAAGGCCAAGGCGCTTGGCATGACCGAAGCGCACTATGTCGATTCAACCGGTTTGTCGCACCTGAATGTTGCCAGCGCCCGTGATTTGTCGCGCCTGGTGATTGCGGCCTACCAGCATCCGGTCATTCGCGAATATTCTACCGATTCCAAATATGTGGTCGAGCCGGGTGGGCGGCCGTTGCAGTATTCAACATCCAATCATCTGGTCGACAGCCCTTCGTGGCAGATCGGTTTGCAAAAGACTGGTTTCATCAATGAAGCAGGACGCTGCATGGTCATGCAGGCGACGATTGACGGCCGCCAGATCGTTATGGTGCTGCTGGACGGGCGTGGTAAATACTCGCGCCAGGCAGATGCCGACCGTGTCCGTAAGTGGCTTGCCGCCGATTCGCATCCGCCTGCTTTGACGCGCATCAAGGTTGCCGACGGCCGCAGCGGAGCCTGATAAGATCCGGTCGCAGCCTGGCCGGTGTTGAAATGAAAAAAGAGTTTATTCATCGCTGAATAAACTCTTTTTTTATGTGCAGCTTTTTTCTTGATTCCGCTTGATGCCTTTGCGGGATAACGCTGCGATTACTGATTACTGTTGTGTGGCGTACCCTAGCACTGCGGAAATCTGATTCGCGGTGCTGATTAGATCCTCGACCCATTCTTCCTGCAGGCGGTCGGCCGGCGCCGAGATCGATAAGCCTGCGATCATCTTGCCGGAATCGTCGCGGATGCCTGCCGCCATGCAGCGAACACCCAGCTCCAGTTCTTCATTGTCGCGTGCATAACCGAGCGCTCGCACCAGGCTCAGCTCGCGCTCCAGCTTGCTGAGATCGGTGATGGAGTTCTTGTTGTGTCCGGCCAGCCCGGTACGGGTGGCGTAGGCACGCACCATCTTCGGATCGTCGATGGATAAAAACAGTTTACCGGTTGAGGTCAGATGCAAAGGCGCACGGCCGCCGATGGCGCGCACCACCTGCATCCCTGAACGCTCAGAAAACGCGCGGTCGATATACACGATTTCATCGCTCTGGCGCACTGACAGGTTCACGGTCTGGTTCGTCTTGCGGTGCAGTCCGCGCATGAAGTCGAGTGCGGCTTCACGCACATTGAGGCGGCTCTTAACTACATTGCCCAGTTCCAGCAGACGCATCCCCAGCCGATAGCTGCCAGGCTCCGAGCGATCAACGAAGCGTTTGACAACCAGGTCGTTGAGAATCCGGTGTGCGGTCGATGGGTGCAAGCCGGTCACTGCCGATAGTTCTTTCAGGCTTACTGGATCTGGGTAGAGCGCAAGCGTATCCAGCAGCGAAATCATGCGTTCGATAACCTGGATGGAAATCTTGTCGGCGTCGTCGGGAGTAGCTGTTTTCATTGGAGTAATGGTGCATTGCAATGGAATGTTTATATCATAATGTGAAAAGCTGCGCTGCGCTATTGTCATCGATTAGAGTTCAGCTACGAACGCGCATCAATTGCAGAATGCCGAGAAAACACAGTCAAAACCGCATGCGTGCAGTGCAACAAGACTGGTAAAATGCAAAAGTTAAGATGCACGCCTTCCTGCATTTCCATCAAAGCAAGCCAGCCTTGCCTTCAAGATCCAGTACAGCATGAGCGAAAAAACGCAATCCACGCAATCGTCGCCAGCGCAGGAACCACAACCGCAGCCGATTAGCGAATTCAAGAGCACCAGCGGCTTCAAGAGGATTTTTTCCGCATTCTTCTATTCTGCTGAAGGCTTTCGTTCGGCCTGGAAAAACGAGCATGCGTTCCGCCAGGAGCTGGTCATCGTGATTCCTGGCATCATCGTCGCGTTGCTGTTGCCCGTATCGGCGCTGCAAAAGCTGATGCTGATCGCGGTGCTGGTGTGGATCATCATCATCGAACTGATCAATTCGGCGATCGAAGCCGTGGTGGACCGGGTCTCGCTGGAACGTAATCCTCTCTCCAAGAACGCCAAGGATTTCGGCAGCGCCGCCGTGTTGCTGACCTGCGTGCTTGCTGTCGCTACCTGGGCAGTGATTCTTTATCCCATCCTGATGTAAGCAAACAATCCAATATTGAATATTGCCGGGGAAAATCCTGGCGGCCTGAGCTTGCCCATGTTTGCACGTTTGTGTATATTTATACGTGTTTATGCATGATGTGAGCTGATATGAATACCGCAAACCTGCTTCTCAAGGAGCGCCACGCCCTGATCCAGCAGCGGCTACTGGCCGACGGCCGGGTACTGGCGCTGGATCTGGCGCAGCAACTGAATGTCTCCGAAGATACTATCCGGCGCGACCTGCGCGACCTGGCCGCAGCCGGCTTGTGCAAGCGGGTCTATGGCGGCGCGTTGCCCTTGTCGCCCGCCACCGCGCCTCTGGCTGAACGCCGTACGCAAGGCCCTGCGCGCAAGGCGCGCCTGGCGCGAGCGGCGGTTACGCTGGTGAATGCCGGCGACGTGTTGTTTATTGACGCCGGTTCAACCAACCTGGCGATTGCCGAAGCCTTGCCGCCAGTGCCGCTAACGGTGATCACCAATGCGGCAACCGTCGCGCTGGCCTTATTGGTACAGCCACACATTGAATTGATCATGGTCGGCGGCCGCGTGGATGCGCGCAGCGGCGCCAATTTGGGTGCGGTAGCCTTGCGCGATGCCGAGCGCATGCGGCCGGACATTTTTTTCCTCGGCGCTTGCGGCGTCGATGCTGAGGCAGGGCTCACTTGTTTCAACTACGAAGAAGCAGAGTTCAAGCGCAGCCTGGCTGCCGCGAGCAGGGCGGTGCTGGTGGCAGCTACCAAAGAGAAATTCGGCACTGCCGCGCCGTTTGCGGTGCTGCCGGCAGCCCATCTGACGCATCTGGTGCTGGAACATGACGCCGACCGCACCCAGGCCGCCGGATTCGACCGGCAGGGCGTGCAACTGTTGTACGCAGCTTCCAAATAACGCAGTTCCTGAAGGCCATGCCATGAATCACATCGGTTCCAAACAACGCACCGCTACCCGTCTGGCGTTTCTCTCTGCCGGTCTCGCAATGTCAGCCTGGGCGCCGCTGGTGCCGTATGTGAAAGCACGGCTCGGCGTCGGTGAGGCCGAGCTCGGCCTGTTGCTGTTGTGCCTCGGCGTCGGCTCGCTGCTGGCGATGCCTGTGACCGGCATGCTGGCGGCGCGTCTCGGTTGCCGCCGCGTGATCCTGGCGGCCGGCATGCTGGCTTGCCTGATCCTACCCTGTTTGTCGCTGGCGGCGAGTCCATCGCAACTCGGCATTGGCCTGTTTTTCTTCGGTGCTGCGATCGGTTCGCTGGATGTGGCCATGAACGTGCAGGCGGTAATGGTAGAAAAAGTCAGCGGCGGCGCGCAGATGTCCGGTTTTCATGGCATGTTCAGCGTCGGCGGTTTTGTCGGCGCCGGCGGCATGGCGTTGTTGCTGTGGCTGGGTTTGAGTCCGCTTTGGTCTAGCGCGATCGCCGCAGTTGTCGTCGCAGTGGCCTTGATGACTGCCGCACCGCATTTGCTGCGCGAGCCGGAATCGGCCGGGCGCGGCGCGCTGTTCGTACTGCCGCACGGCACCGTGATTTTTATCGGCGTGCTGTGCTTTATCGTCTTCCTGGTCGAAGGTGCGATCCTTGACTGGAGTGCATTGTTCCTGACTGCTACGCGCGGTCTGGATGCCAGCAAAGGCGGCCTCGGCTATGCAGCGTTTGCCATCGCCATGACATGCGGCCGCCTGACCGGCGACCGTATCGTCCGGCGTTTCGGCGGCAAGCGCGTGCTGCTGCTTGGCGGCTTGTGCGCAGCCGGCGGTTTCTTCGTCGCCGTCTCGGCGTCGAACGCTGCGGTGGCGCTGATCGGCTTTGTACTGATCGGCCTGGGGGCATCAAACATCGTACCGATCCTGTTCAGCGCTGCCGGCAAGCAGTCGGCGATGCCATCCAGCCTGGCGATTGCCGCCATTACCACGATCGGCTACGCCGGCATCCTAGCAGGTCCCGCTTTGATCGGCTTTGTGGCACACGCCAGTAGTTTGAATATCGCCTTCTCCGGACTTGGCTGTGCGTTGTTACTGGTGGCCGCCAGCGCCTATCTGGGCGCCTCCGGCCACGCTAACGAAACTGCGCCGCGCTGATGAATTGCGAGTATGTCTCGCACCAGATGACCACGGTGTTGTATCTAGAGAGGTCGACTGGCTGCTGCGACATGTCGACAATGAAACGTTCGAACGTCTTCACCTCGCCAACGCGCAAGGCCCGCTCCTTGATTTTCATAAAATCTTCCTTGCTGCCCGTGTACTCCGACGTCAGGTAGACCTTGTAGTCGGGGCCGGGTGCGATCTTGCCTTCAAAGGCGATCATTGTTTCACTGATGGCGACCGTCCCTTGCGCCCAGTGCAGGAAATCGCTGCCGGGTAAATCTTTTTTGAGCACAGCGGAGTATCTTGCCTTGCCGACCGCTTGGGTTACCTGCGCGGCGCTCGGGCCATCGCCTGCCGTCAGTATCGGCAAGAAGTAAACCCCGGCCCCAAAACCGATGGCAAGCGCGAGCAGGTGAGAGGCGAGGTAGGCGAGGAATTTCTTCATGCGGTCTCCTGTTGAACATTGCTATCTCGTCTAGTCGTCCCGGAGCCTGATTCCTTACATGCTATCTATCGGCTTTATGCTAATTCGGCAGGAATATCCTTTGTCCTTATTCATTGCGCGGGTCCATGCATATCTGTTTTTTGCATAAGGAGAGAAGAAAGTATTCGTTCTGTTTTCCAGCCCGTCTCATTAATCTGTATTCCTCAAAACAAAAAATCATTCACGAGGGAAGAGGAATATGTTGAAGAAAATCGTCAGGTCGGTTATCGCTTTCGCTCTGGTCGCCCAGAGCGCGCAACTGGTTCATGCCGCAGATTTTTCGCTGTTGAACGTGTCATATGATCCAACGCGTGAGCTATACCAGGAGTACAACAAGGCCTTTGCCAAATACTGGAAAGACAAGACCGGCGACAATCTGACGCTGAAGGCGTCGCACGGCGGCTCGGGCAAGCAGGGGCGTTCAGTGATCGACGGCCTGGAAGCCGATGTGGTGACGCTTGCGCTGGCCTACGATATCGACGAGATTTCCGAGAAGGCCAAGCTGCTGCCGGCCGATTGGCAAAAGCGCTTGCCGCATAACAGCACACCGTATACCTCGACCATTGTGCTGCTGGTACGCAAGGGTAATCCAAAGGGCATCAAGGATTGGGACGATCTGGTCAAGCCGGGTGTTTCGGTGGTGGTGGCAAATCCCAAGACTTCTGGCGGTGCGCGCTGGGCTTATCTGGCGGCTTACGGCTATGCGCTGAAGAAGAACAATAACGACGATGCCAAGGCACGCGACTTCATCACGCGCCTGTACAAAAATGTACCGGTGCTCGATTCAGGCGCCCGAGGCTCCACGGTGACGTTCGCTGAACGCGGTGTCGGCGATGTCTTGCTGTCGTGGGAAAACGAAGCCTATCTGGTGGAAGCCGAATTCGGCAAAGGCAAGTTCGATACCGTGTTCCCGTCGCTCAGCATCTTGGCGGAGCCGCCGGTGGCGGTGATCGACAAGGTGGTCGACAAGCGTGGCACCCGCAAGATCGCGCAAGCCTACCTGGAGTATTTGTACTCGCCGGAAGGCCAGGAAATCGCTGCACACAATTATTACCGGCCGATCGATCCTAAAGTCGCCGCCAAGTATGCAACCAAGTTTCCGAAGCTGAGCCTGTTCACGATCGACGATACGTTCGGCGGCTGGAGCAAAGCGCAGAAAGTGCATTTCAGCGATGGCGGCGTGTTCGACAAGATCTATCAGCCTGGCGTTAAATAACCCATCCGCTTGTACTTACCCTCACGGCTCCGCAGGTGAATTGCGGTGCCGGTTTCAAGATTGCTATACATGACTATTCTGTTGTTGGCCGGTAGCCCATCCGCTCCCTCGCGTTCTACCCGCTTGTTGCATTACACAGGTGAAAAACTGGCGCTGCTGGGGCATCGCTACAGCAAGCTGGATGTGCGGGATTTACCCGGCGATGCGTTGTTGCGCGCAGACTTCGGCCATCCCGCGATTCAAGCAGCGCTGGCGCAGGTAGCCGGGGCCAGCGCGGTAGTGGTGGCGACGCCGGTCTACAAGGCAGCGTACAGCGGCGTGCTGAAGGCGTTTCTGGATCTGCTGCCGCAATTCGGCCTGACCGATAAGCTGGTGCTGCCATTGGCGACCGGCGGCAGCCAGTCGCACATGCTGGCGCTGGACTATGCCTTGCGGCCGGTCTTGTCGTCGTTGGCGGCGCGCCACGTACTGCCAAGCATATACGCGACCGAGGCGCAGGTGCAATGGTCGGAGCAGGAAGGATTGAGCCTGGACCAGAATATTTTCCAGCGGATCAGCGAAGGTGTGCAGCAATTGTCTGACAGCTTGCTGGCGCTGAAAAAGGCCGGTACCCATCAGTTCAGCCCGATTCCATTTTCACAGGTGCGATGTAGCGTATAGCCTCATCTGACTAAATAACGTCCCGCTCCGATTTTTTTCAAAAGCCGCTGTAATCAGTGGACGGGGAGCGCTTTGTCCAAAAAAACAGGCATCAACCGGAAAGCCAGCAATGATTGATTCGATTACACATAAACTGCATACAAGACGCCATGTATTGGCTCTGCTGTCCGCTGTCGCCGCCGGCGCGTTTGTCACCGGCGCGCCACAGCTGGCCCAAGCGCAAACCAAACAGGTGCTGCGCATCGGCTATCAGAAAGCTGCCAGCACACTGGTGCTGCTGAAGGCGCACGGAACGCTGGAAAAGCGCTTGGCGGCGCAGGGCATTGAAGTGAAGTGGGCGGAGTTTGCCGCCGGGCCGCAACTGCTGGAAGCGTTGAATGTCGGCTCAGTCGATTTCGGCTATGTCGGCGAAGCGCCGCCGATTGTGGCGCAGGCCGCCGGCGCCGACTTTGTCTATAGCGCTTATGAAATCCCGACGCCGGAGGCGGAAAGCATTCTGGTGCCGAAGAATTCTCCAATCAAGTCGCTGGCCGAATTGAAGGGTAAGAAAATCGCCTTTAACAAAGGTTCTGACGTCCACTGGCTGGTGATCAGCCTGCTCAAGAAAGGCGGGGTCGGCTACAACGAGTTCCAGCCTATCTATCTGGCCCCGGCCGATGCGCGCGCTGCTTTCGAGCGCGGTGCGGTGGACGGCTGGGCGATCTGGGATCCATTCCAATCCGCGGCGATCAAGCAGATCGACGCCCGCGTTCTGGCGAACGGCGCTGGAGTCGTGAGCCATCATCAGTTCTTCTTGAGTGCGCGTAAATACGCCGAGAAGAACCAGGCGGTGGTGGATGCGATTCTTGAGGAAGTCGGCAAGGAAGGACAGTGGATACGCGCCAACTACAAGGACGCGGCGGCTCAGTTGGCGCCGATCCAAGGACTCGATCCGGAAGTGATCGAAGTCGGCCTAAAGCATTACGCGCACATCTACAAACCGGTCAATAGCAAGGTGCTGGATGAGCAACAAAAAATTGCCGACACATTTTATGAGCTGAAGCTGATTCCGAAGAAAATCTCGACGCACGATGCAGTGTTGTCTGGCAAGACTTGAGGCTGTACATCATGAAAAACACCATCGTTTTCCGTCGGCGCTTTCTGAAAAAAATTCGCGTGGCCTTGCTGCTGGCAGCGAGCGCTATCTTGCCGTTGCAGAATGTGCATGCCCAACCGGAGACAGATAAAAAAGAGCCGGAGCAGATACGCATCGGCTTCCAAAAGAGTGCAGTCAACCTGGTGGTGCTGAAGCAACGCAACACGCTGGAGCAACGCTTCAAAAGCAGCAAGATCGTCTGGCTGGAATTTCCCGCCGGTCCGCAATTGCTGGAAGCCTTGTCGGCCGGCAGCCTGGATTTCGGCCTGACCGGCGACAGTCCGCCGGTATTTGCACAAGCGGCCAACAAAGACTTGCTGTACGTCGGCGCGGAGCCGCCGAAGCCGGAAAGTTCGGCGATCCTGGTGCAAGCCGCTTCCCCGATAAAGACGCTGGCAGATCTCAAGGGCAAACGGATCGCCTTGCAAAAAGGTTCCAGCGCCCACTTCCTGCTGGTGCAGGCAGTGAAAAAAGCCGGTCTCGCATGGACCGATATGCAGCCGATTTACCTGGCGCCGGCTGATGCACGTGCAGCGTTTGAGCGTGGCAGCGTCGATGCATGGGCTATCTGGGATCCTTACTACGGCGCCGCCGAACTGAGCTTCAAGCCGCGTGTGCTCAGCACTGGCCGTGGTTTGTCGAATAACAATTCTTTCTAT
The DNA here is from genome assembly GCF_000786695.1 of Collimonas arenae. Taxonomy (NCBI): domain Bacteria; kingdom Pseudomonadati; phylum Pseudomonadota; class Betaproteobacteria; order Burkholderiales; family Oxalobacteraceae; genus Collimonas; species Collimonas arenae. The sequence goes on from NZ_CP009962.1 coordinate 1,701,103, forward strand.
CTGGCGTCGCGCAATTTTGCCGAAAGCTATCCTGGCACAGTGTTGAATTTGCTGGACGAGTTGACCAAAGCCGACCGCTACGTGCAACAGAACCGCAAGGAAGTGGCGCAACTGATCGCCGATGTCAGCGGCTTGAACCTGACTACCGTGCAGCTATTCCTGAGCCGTCGTTCCAACCCTTCGCCGACCACCGTGATCGATCCTGCCATGGTGGCAGACCAACAACGGGTTGCCGACAATTTCAAGGAGATCGGCCTGATTCCGCGTGCCGTCAAGGTGGCCGACATCGTCTGGTATCCGAAGAACGCAGCCATCGCCAAACAATAACAGGCGCAATCAGTCAGCAGCATCATCAATCATTATGGAAGCAGCCATGAACGTTTTCTGGTTTATCCCGACCCACGGCGACAGTCGCTACCTCGGTACTTCGCAGGGCGCACGTCCGGTCAATTTCGACTACATGAAGCAGATTGCGGTCGCCGCCGACACGCTCGGCTATGACGGCGTGTTGCTGCCGACGGGGCGATCCTGCGAAGACGCCTGGGTAGTCGCATCGAGCTTGCTTGGCTTCACCCAGCGCCTGAAGTTCCTGGTGGCGATCCGCCCCGGCCTGAGCGCCCCAGGGCTGGCCATTCGCATGGCCTCGACTTTCGACCGCCTGTCCAACGGCCGTCTGCTGATCAATGTCGTCACCGGCGGCGACCAGGCGGAGCTGGAAGCTGACGGCTTGTTTGCGGAACATGCCGAGCGTTATGAGATTTCCTCGGAATTTCTCAAGGTCTGGCGTGGCGCCTTGTCCGGTGAAGGCGGCGAGGGTGGTTACAATTTCATCGGCAAGCATATCAAGGTCAAGGGAGCGAAGACGCTTTATCCGCCGATACAGAAACCGTATCCGCCTTTGTATTTCGGCGGCTCATCGGAACCGGCGCATGAGTTGGCGGCGGAACAGGTGGATGTGTATCTGACCTGGGGAGAACCTCCGGCGGCGGTCGCTGAAAAGATTGCAGATATCCGCGCCCGCGCCGCCAAGCATGGCCGCACAGTACGCTTCGGAATTCGCCTGCACGTGATTGTGCGGGAGACCAGCCAGGCCGCCTGGGCTGCGGCTGAGGAGCTGATCAGCCATGTCGACGACGATGTCATCGCCCGGGCGCAGGCAGCTTTTTCCAAGATGGATTCGGAGGGCCAGCGGCGCATGGCGGCATTGCATGGCGGCCGGCGCGACAAGCTGGAAGTCTCGCCCAACCTGTGGGCCGGTGTCGGCCTGGTGCGCGGCGGCGCCGGCACCGCATTGGTGGGCGATGCGGAAACCGTCGCGGCGCGGATGCAGGAATATGCCGATCTGGGGATCGATACTTTCATCCTGTCCGGCTATCCGCATCTGGAAGAATCCTATCGCTTCGCCGAACTGGTATTTCCGTTGTTGGGCAAAGGCCGTGCGTCGACCAGCGAACAGGCGTTGACCGGACCGTTTGGCGAAGTCATCGCCAACGGCTTGCTGCCGAAAGTATCGCAAAGCTGAAGGAGGCGGTATGAGCGCAATCATTACAAACAATGCTGCGACGGCGTCGACGCATAAGCCGAAGGCCGCTGCGACGCGGAAAGGCCGCGGCGCGGAGGTCTGGAAAGAGCGTCTGCTGCCATGGCTGTTGCCGGTGGCGTTGATCCTGGCATGGGAATTCGCTGCCAGGGTTGGCTGGCTGTCGAGCCGGATCTTGCCGGAGCCTTGGGCGGTGGCGCGCGCCGCCTGGTCGCTGACCGTCTCCGGCGAACTGTGGACCCATGTCCGCATCAGCGCCTGGCGTGCAATTTCGGGCTTTGCGGTGGGCGGCGGTCTCGGTTTGCTATTGGGCCTGTTGACGGGAACGTTCAAGCAGGCGGAAACCCTGCTCGATACCAGTATCCAGATGATCCGCAACATTCCTGCGCTGGCGTTGATTCCGCTGGTGATCCTGTGGTTCGGCATCGATGAGTCGTCGAAGCTTTTTTTGGTATCGATAGGCGTGTTCTTTCCGGTGTACCTGAATACTTTTCACGGCATCCGTTCCGTCGACAAAGGATTGATCGAAATGGCCAGGAGCTACGGCCTGTCCGGCTGGCCTTTGTACCGTGACGTAATCTTGCCGGGCGCCTTGCCGTCGATCCTGGTGGGCGTGCGTTTCGCGCTGGGGCTGGTATGGGTGTTGCTGATCGTCGCGGAAACTATTTCGGCGCAAGCCGGCATCGGCTACATGACGATGAATGCGCGAGAGTTCTTGCAGACCGATGTGGTGCTGGTCGGGATATTACTGTACGCCTTGCTGGGCAAGCTGGCCGACATGCTGGCGCGTGGCCTTGAACGTTATTGGTTGCGCTGGCATCCGGGATATCAGTGAATGCCATGTATTACGAACGAGCTTTAACAAGGGTGGACCTGAACATGCAAATTGATCCTGTTGAAAATGCCGAGCTGGAAGCTGCCGCGCAACTTGGTGCGCCAGGCGCGTGCGGCATAGGCGTCAGAGTGCAATCCGTCTCTAAAGCGTATGGCGGCAGGGAAGTATTGAAGACCTTGAATGTCGATATCGCCGCTGGCGAATTCGTCGCCATCGTGGGACGCAGCGGTTGCGGCAAAAGCACCTTGTTGCGCCTGATCGCCGGTTTGGAGCAAACCAGCAACGGCAGCATCGGTTTCGGCGCGGAAGAGCCAGAGATTCGCATCATATTCCAGGATTCGCGTTTGCTGCCGTGGAAGCGGGTATTGAGCAACGTCGGCCTCGGTCTGCCGCGCGCTTCGCAGGCTTCAGTCAAGGCCTTGGCGCAGGTCGGGCTGGAAGACCGCGCTCATGAATGGCCGGCGGTGCTTTCCGGCGGCCAGCGGCAGCGGGTGGCGCTGGCGCGGGCGTTGGTGCATGAGCCGGAATTGTTATTGCTGGACGAGCCGCTGGGCGCGCTGGACGCCTTGACGCGTATAGAGATGCAGCAACTGATCGAATCGTTGTGGAAGGCGCGTGGCTTTACCGCGGTGCTGGTGACGCATGACGTGCAAGAGGCGATTGCCTTGGCAGATCGGGTGTTGCTGATCGAAGACGGCGAAATCACGTTGGATGAACGGATCAGCCTGCCGCGTCCCCGGGCGCGCGGCAACCTGGCTTTTGCGCAGCTGGAAGAAAGAATACTGGCGCGCGTATTGAAACATCCGGCGCCAGGGCTGGATTCCGCACTGGGCGATATTTCGCTGCAGCGCACGGTGAACCAGGTCGGCTGGGCTATTTAAATTTTGATCAGGACTTACACAAAATCGCCCTGACCGCGTTGCATCACCTAGCCGACCATTCGTACTGTCTTCGTCGGTGCGCCTTGTCAGGACGATTTTGCGTAAGTCCCGTTGATGTAAATCCGTAACCGCATTATCAAAGGAGAAACCATGAGCATCCAGGCAATTAATGTCCGCAACCAGTTCCGCGGCAAGATACACAGCATTACCGAGGATGACGTGTTATCCGCGCTAGATATCGAAACTCCGTCCGGCATCGTGTCGTCGGTGATTACCACGCGCTCGGTGCGGGATCTGGGGCTGGTGGTCGGGTCCGAGGTGATTGCGTTGGTAAAAGCCACCGAAGTGTCGATCGCCAAGCTTTAATTTTTACAACATTTATTTATTCACTGCATCTTTTCAGGAAAACATCATGACTATCCAAGCCATCAATGTACGTAACCAGTTCAAGGGCAAGATCAAGGCCATCATCGAAGGCATAGTGGTGTCGGAAGTCGACGTCGAGACGCCGGCCGGTATCGTAACCTCTGTGATCACCACCCGTTCCGTCAAGGATCTGGGGCTGGTGATCGGTACGGAAGTGGTTGCGTTGGTGAAGGCCACCGAAGTGTCGATCGCCAAGATCTGATCACCGTCCGTTCCTGTCTCGATCACGGAGAAGCCATGACCTTTCCTGCTCTGGAGCAATATCTCGCCCGTCTGCACAATGCCAGCCACGGCACCACTCACGATGCGGTCCGCAGCGATTGCCGGGTCTGGCTGGATGCCGACGGCCGAGCCCAGGGGCGTTATTTCAATACCACGCTGACGAGCGTGTTCCAGCCCGTGCGACAGATAGATGCGCTGGCCCGCAAGGGCGCGATCATCGGCTATGAAGGGTTTGCGCACAGTTACTCATCCAGCGACAACGGCCTGTATTTATGGAAATTGCTGGATCATGCCGCCAGCGATGACGAGTCGATCGAACTGGACCGGCTATGCCGGATGCTGCACTCGATCAATTTCTATCGGCAGGAACAGGCGCAGGCTGGCGACTTGTATCTGAGCGTGCATGCGCGTTTGCTGGCGGCGGTCGACAGCAACCATGGCATGGCGTTTCGGCGTATCCTGAATCTGCTGGAGCTGCCGCATGAAAAAATTGTGCTGCAACTGCCGACCATCACCGAAAACCAGGGCTGGCTGCTGAATTATGTGCTGGACAATTACCGGCGCAACAATTTCCGGCTGGCGGTGAATGCCGACGATGTGACTCAAGCCGCAAGTCTGCTGGAAAGGGTAAGGCCGGACGTGATCAAGATCGATGCGCGCGGCGTCACCCATGATGAGCAGACAACGCGCTTTCTGGAAGTTTGCACGGCACGCGGCATACAGGTGATTTTCAAGCGTCTTGAAAAAGCGCGCGACCTGGAAACTTTGCAGCAACTGGCAAGAATCGCAGTGTTGCCCCTGCATGCGCAGGGCTTTCTGTGGGATTTGCCGCAGGCAGCGTTGCACGCCTTTACCACATCTGAAGTGCCGGACGACGGATTGCCAGCCGCAACGCTGGATACGGAAAGGAGCTGATCATGGCGACACTGTCATCGTTTCGTGTCCTGGTGGTGCCGGGGCTGTATAACAGCAGCCCGCAGCATTGGCAATCGCGGTGGCAGCGTCTGTATCCGAACTTTGAACGGGTCGAGCAGGAACGCTGGGATGCGCCGGTGCTGGACGTCTGGTCCGGGCGTCTGCAAGAACAGTTGCGGCGCTCGGAGCAACCGGTCCTGGCGATAGCGCACAGTTTCGGCTGCCTGACGACCATACACAGCGCTTTGAACGATGCGCCGAACCTGGCAGGCGCATTGCTGGTGGCGCCGGCCGATCCGGATAAGTTCGACGTCAGCGCAGCGGTCCACGGGCGCCTGCCTGTGCCGGCGATCGTGGTCGGCAGCCTCAACGACCCGTGGATGGAAAGCGGTCGTTCCCGTCATTGGGCAAAAATCTGGGGCGCCGAATTCATTGATGCCGGAGCCCTTGGCCACATCAACGCCGAATCCAATCTGGGCGACTGGCTTTACGGCCAGTCTTTATTGCAACGCCTGGTGGCTTTGTCTGCCGAACCCAGGCGCGATGCCGGCCGCGCGCTTCCTATCGCCACGCGTTAGCCGGCGCCTGGACGATCAGGCAAATTCGCCGATCTTCTTGACCACGGCTGCACGCACCGAACCGCTGACCACGAACGATTGCGCCACCGCGATATCGTTGTGGAACCAGCGGTCGCCATCCAGGCAAGCTGGAATCTGGCTGCGGATTTCCTGATAGGCCGCCTGCGTGCCTTCGCCCAGCACGAAGCCTGGCAGCAGATCTTCCGTCATGGTCAGCGCCTGCGCCGCCAGCAGCATTTCCACGCCGATGATGTATTGCGTGTTGGCCACCACAGTGGCCGCCTTGCGTGCGCACCAGGTCGAGTTGGAGACGTGGTCTTCGCTGTTGCCCTTGGCCGGAATGCTGTCGACGCTGCCCGGCATGCATAGGGTGCGGTTTTCCATCACCAGCGAACTCATCGAACATTGCACCACCGGATAACCGGTGTTGACGCCGCGCACGCCGCTCATCAGGTTGCGTGGCAAGCCCCATGACAAGGTCGGGTCGATCAGGCGGGCGATGCGCCGTTCGCAAATGCTGCCGAGGTCGGTGATCGCCATCGCCAGCAGATCCATTGCCTGCGCCAGGTACTGGCCGTGGAAGTTACCGCCGGAGATGATTTCAAAGCCGCCGCCTTCTTTGTCAAAGATCAGCGGATTGTCGGTGGCCGAGTTGATTTCCTTGTCGACGATGTTGTCGATGTAATCAAGCGCATCGAACACCGGGCCGTAGACTTGCGGCGAGCAGCGCAGCGAATACACGTCCTGGATGCGCGAGCTGTACGGGATATCGGTACGGCGCGATTCTTCCGGAAACTGTACCGCGCGCGCTTCATGCGTGGTGCGGGTCGAACCGGAGAGCAGCTTGCGGATGATGGCGGCAGTCTTGATCTGGCCGGCATGCGGACGGGCTTGCTGGATACGGTGGTCGAAGGCGGCCATTTCAGCGCGCATCGCTTCCAGCGTCAGGCCCAGCGACAAACAGGCATCGCTCAGCAGGTTGCGCGAATCGTGCGCTACCAGCACAGCCACCGCCAGCGACGCGGTACAGCCATTGATCAGGGCCGATGCATCCTTGGCCTTGAGATCGAACTTGACCGGACCGACGCCGGCCTTGGTGATCGCCTCAGGCGCGCTCATGCGTTGGCCTTGGTACATGACTTCGGCTTCATCGAAACCGGCAATCGCGGCAGCCAGATAGGACAAAGGCGCCAGGTCGCCGGAGGCGCCGACCGACCCCTTTTGCGGCATGATCGGATGGATGCCGGCGTTCAGGAAGGCCAGTAGACGGTCGACCACTTCCACCCGCGGCGCCGAATAATTGCTGGCGAAGGCGTTGGCGCGCAGCAGCATGGTGGCGCGGCTGACTTCTTCCGAGAACGGCTCGCCGATACCGGCGCAATGGGCCTTGATCAGCTGGGTCTGGAACAGTTCGATATGTTCGACCTTGATGCGGGTATCTTTCAGCAGGCCGACGCCGGTGTTGAAGCTGTACATCATCGGCGCTTCGTCGTGCATCCAGGTCGATTCAATATAGTCGCGGCTTTCTTTCAGGGCGGCGCGCGACGACTCGGCTAGCGTCACCGGCAGGTGCGGAGCGCGGGCGACGTCGACTACTTGCTGTGCAGTCAGGTTGAAACCGTCGATGGTGATGTTTGTAGTTGTCATGTTCAAATCCAATGGTGGTCAGTTTTTAAAATTTTCAACAAAGTGGCTGAATGCCTGGGCGCCGAGCGCGGCGTCGGCAGCAGTCATGATTTCATCCGGGTGGTGGCTGATACCGCCGTTGCCGCATCGGACGAACAGCATCGCGACGTCGGTGATGGCCGCCATCGCCATGGCGTCGTGGCCGGCACCAGAGGGCAGGTGGCGCACCGGCAGGGCGCTTTCTTCGATGGCGCTGGCCAGTTGCTGCTGCAACCAGGGCGCGCACGGCACGCTAGACGCCTCATGAGTCTTGCGGGTTTGGATCGCCACATGGCGGCGTGCGGCAATCTGTTCGATCTGTTTCAGCACATCGGTGACTGCGGCCAGGCGGATTTCATCTTGTTCAGCGCGGATATCGATCGAGAAGACGGCCTTGCCTGGCACCACATTGGCGGCGCCGTTCGGCACATTGAACTGGCCGACCGTGCCGACCAGCCCGCGCGTACCGTGGCAGCGCTGTTCTATATACAGGCCGATTTCGGCGGCGGCCATGGCAGCATCGCGCCGCATCTCCATCGGCACAGTGCCGGCATGGCCGGCTAGGCCCTCAACCTCGACCATGAACCGCGATGCGCCCGAGATAGCGGTCACCACGCCCAGCGGCAGCCCCTCGTTCAGTAACACCGGGCCTTGCTCGATATGCACTTCAACAAACGCCAGCACGGTTTCCGGCGCATAGGCGGCTTTGCCCAGTCCGCTTGCATGGAAGCCAGAGGCCGCCATGACGTCGCGCATGCTTTGTCCGCCTTCATCCAGGTTGTCCAGCACGCTCATGTCGAACGTACCGGCGGCGGCGCGGCTGCCGAGCAGGGTAGCTTTGAAGCGTACGCCTTCTTCCTCGGCGAAACCGATGATTTCAAGCGCGAACGGAAAGCGTTTGCCGGCCGCATGCCATTGCTGGACGCAGGCCAGCGGCAGCAGGATGCCGAGGTTGCCATCGTATTTGCCGCCATTGCGCACCGAATCGAAATGCGAGCCGGTCAGCAAGGCAGGCGCGTCTGCGGTCAGGCCGTCATAGCGGCCGATCACATTGCCGGCCATGTCGCGCCGCACGCTCATGCCGGCAGCACACATCCATTCCGCCAGTTGCGCCGCCGCCGCATGGTGCGCTGCGGTCAGGTAGGTGCGGGTGAACATGTCCGGGGCGTCGCTGTGCTGCGCCAGATCGTCCGCCCAGGCCATGATCTGGTCCCCGCTTCCGTTCCACAATTCGCTATTTCGCTGCATGATTGTCTCCTTGCCAACTGGCCGTTGTTTATGGGTTTTTTTGCGATCATACGCTCGAATTCATTTGAATTCAATTATTGCATACAATAAGTGAATGCATTATATTGAATCCGGGATGCCACTTATTTCATCAAGGTGCGACCCACACAATTGGTATAAACCAAACAAAACAATTAGGAGACAGACGTGCGGCGCTTTTTTAAATCACTGTTTGGCCAGGTGCTGGTGGCACTTGTGATAGGTATTGCGGTTGGGGTGTTGTTCCCCAAATTTGGAGAGAGCTTGAAGCCGTTGGGGGATGGCTTTATCAAGCTGGTCAAGATGATCATTCCGATGATCGTGTTCTGCGTGGTGGTGCACGGAATCTACGGTGCGGGCGAGTTGAAGAAGGTCGGGCGGGTCGGTTTGAAGGCGTTGATCTATTTTGAAGTGGTTACTACCATCGCCCTGGTGCTGGGCCTGTTGCTGGCGTTTGTGTTCCATCCCGGGGTCGGCATGAATATCGACGCCAGCACCTTGGACGCCAAGGCCTTGTCCAGCTACGTTGAGACTGCCAAGCAGGTCAAGGGCGCCGGTTTTGCCGACTTTGTCATGCAAATCATTCCTAACACCGTGGTCAGCGCTTTCACTTCCGGCGATGTGCTGCAAGTGCTGCTGTTCTCCATTATTTTCGGTTCGGCCCTGTCGCTGATCGGTGAAAAGGCGGCGCCTATCGTCACTATCGTGCACAGCATGTCGGAGGCATTTTTCAAATGCATGTCCTTCATCATCCGTCTGGCGCCGCTGGGCGTGTTCGGTGCGATTGCCTTTACGGTCGGCAAATACGGCGTCAGCTCGCTGCAACAACTAGGTTTCCTGGTGCTGCTGTATTTCTTTGCTGTGGTGATCTTTGTCTTTGCGATTCTTGGTACGATTTTGCGCCTCGCCGGTTTCAGCATCTTCAAGCTGATCAAATATCTGCGCGCTGAATTGTTGGTGGTGCTGGCGACTGCCTCGTCGGACAGCGTATTGCCGCAAATCATGCGCAAGCTGGAATACATGGGTATCAAGGGTTCGACCGTCGGCCTGGTGATTCCGACCGGCTATTCCTTCAACCTCGATGCCTTCTCCATTTACCTGACCCTGGCTGCGGTATTCATCGCGCAAGCAACCAATACGCCACTGGCGATTACCGACTTGCTGGCGATCCTGGCAGTGGCCTTGATTACCTCCAAGGGAGCGCATGGCGTGCCGGGTTCGGCCATCGTGATCCTGGCGGCTACCTTGTCCGCCATTCCGGCGATCCCGGTGGTGGGTCTGGTGCTGGTGTTGTCGATCGACTGGTTCATGGGGATTGCCCGCGCGCTCGGCAATCTGCTTGGCAATTGCGTGGCGACCGTGGTGGTGGCGGTGTGGGAAAAGGATATCGACCGCGCTCGCGCCCATGCCGTATTGAACGGCGCACGGCCGCCGGTGGAGGATGACTTGCCGGATGTGCTGCACATACCGGGCGACAGCCGGCCGGCGTAAGTAGTAAGCAATACGGCTGGCGGCGCTTGCCGCTGGCTGGTTCGATTTCTTATTTTTCTATAAGGTGTCGCATTTACAAGTACAATTTTGCTCTTTAGAACCATGTCTCAAGGAATGCAACAACATGAGCCTGTCTTCCAGCCCAACCGGCGCCGACAGTTCTGACGATATCGCCGCCGACATCACGACGGCGATCGCCGAGCAGCGTCTGCCGCCCGGCACCAAATTACGGGAAGAAGCCCTGGCGCGCCTGTATTCCGTCAGCCGCACCAAGATCCGCGCGGCGCTGGTGATGCTGGCAAAAGACAAGCTGATCGACCTTGTGCCCGACAAGGGCGCGTTCGTAAGCCGTCCGACCGAAGAAGAAGCGCGCCAGATATTTTTTGTGCGGCGCGTGCTAGAAGCGGCGCTGGTGCGCGAGTTTGTCGCCAAGGCCACCGCCGCCGACTATGCATTGCTGGAGCAACACTTGCAACAGGAGCGCGAGGCGCTGTCCAAAGAAAATCCGCAAATCCGCTCCCGGCTGTTGAGCGATTTCCATATCCTGCTGGCGCGCGCCGTTGGCAACCAGGTACTGACCGATGTCCTGACCAAGCTGGCCGGGCGTAGCTCCCTGATTACCATGCTCTATCAATCCACCCGGGATGCGGCCTGTTCATCGGACGAACACGTCGAATTTCTGCAGGCAGCCAAAACAGGCGACGCCGAAAAAGCGGTTGAGCTGATGCTGCATCATCTGCACCATGTAGAGTCCGCGCTGCAGTTCGAAATACCTCCGCCGGGCGCCAAGAAGGATTTCGTCAAGGCGCTGCTGGCATAGAACGCGTCGAGAGCTTTCCGCGGTCTGCGGAGCCAGCTTTGCGTTCGCTTTTTCTTTTCACCTCATTGAACGAATCGAGAAAAACGATGATGGATTTATTTGCAGTTCCAGTGTTCGACGCCACCGTCATATTTGAAGGAAACGAACTGTTCAAAGGCAAGGGCGCAGCCGAGCATTGGGCTAAACGGCTGGCGGCTGAAATCGACAGCGAAACGACGGTGCGCAAGATCGGCACCGGCTGGGCCTTGTGCAGCACCGTGAATGGCGTCGATTGCATTTGGGGTATTCACGGCCAACGGCTGAAGCGCATGAACTGATCAGCCACTCGATTGGTAACGCCGGCCACAGAGGAAAACGGTCCGGCGGGTTGGCGCTACATCTGTTTGAACAGATGGATAAAGCTGCGGCTCACTTCCAGTTTTTCAGTATGTCCCTTGACCAGCACTTGGTGACGGCCACGCATGTCGCGCGTGATGCCGTCGATGGCGCTCACGTTCACCAAGGTGGCGCGGTGGATTTGCCAGAACAAATCCGGATCCAGTTCTTCGGCCAGATCGCGCACCGGCTTGCGGATCAAGGCTTCGTAGGTGGCAGTCTGGACGCTGGTATATTTTTCATCGGAACGGAAAAACAGGATTTCCTGCACAGGAATCAGCCGCAGCTGCTGGCCGATGCTGGCCTGTATCCATTGCAGATAGACCGGTTTGGTGGCGATACCCATTTGCTTGGCCAGCTGCGTCAGCATCGAGCCCATGTCGGTCGGCGGTGAGCTCAGGCGCGCCTTGAGGCGGGTTACCGTCAGCTTCAAGCGTTCGGCTTCAGCAGGCTTCAGGATATAGTCGACGGCGCCTTGTTCGAATGCTTCAATCGCGTATTCGTCGTAAGCCGTGATGAAAACGATATGGCTTTTGCTGCCGATTTCTTGCGCCGCCTGCAGACCGGTCTTGCCTGGCATGCGGATGTCGAGAAAAGTGAAATCCGGCTCCAGCTGGTCGACCAGTTCGATGGCTTCATCGCCGTTCTTGGCTTCGCCGAGGATCTCCAGTTCCGGCCACGCCTGGCTCAGGCGCAGGCGGATCTGGTCGCGCATCAGGCGTTCGTCATCGGCGATGATTGCAGTAGGCATAGGCAGGTTTTATCAAGAATTTAACGTTTTTTGACGGAGCCGGAACCCATGATGCTGGAGTGCACCTGCGGATCTCCCAAGTAGGATACATCACCGGAGCCGGCTGTGGATACTGACAGTATCTTGCTGGCATACACATGGGCGTCGCCGCTGCCGACTATCGATACATTGGTGTTTTCCGCCATCAGGTCAAAACCGTTGTAATCGCCGCTGCCGGCGATCGAGACGCGCAGATTGCGGGTCTTGCCTTTGACCTTGATATCGCCGGCGCCGGCGATCGAGGCATTGACGTTAGGCGCATTCAGTTCACCGCTGATGTTGCCGGAGCCGGCGATGGAGATCTTGATCGTATCTTTTCCGCTCAATTTACCGAGTACTTTGAGATCGCCGGAACCGAAGATGCTCAAACCGTTTACATCCGGCGCGGTGAGGTAGACATTGACGTCATGATGGCTGAAAAAAGAACTGCCTTTCAAAAACACTTTGAGGACGCCGCCGCTGGTTTCAAACTCAACCCGCGAGCCTGCGTTGCTTTCCGCTTCGATGATCGCCGGCTTGGCTGGACCCTGGGTCAGAAATACATTCACGGCGTCCATGATTTCGACTTGCTGGAAATCGCCTACCGGCCGCTCAACCTTGACCACATCGGCAGCCAGGCTGGCGCTGCAGCTGAGCAAAGGAATCATTGCGGCGGTAGCTAATGTAAAAACGAAGGCAAAGCGTGAGAGCGGTTTCATATACGTGTTTCCTGTTACTTCTGTGGCGAGTTCGAGTCTCGGAGGCTGCTGCAAACACACCTGGCATTGTTGCTCCGCCTAGCCATTTGTGTGTGCAACAGCCTCTTAGGTTTTTTTACCGTTACCGTTGCCGACAACCTGGTAAGGCACTTCAATCGTGGAACGTACGCCGCTCGGGCTGTTGGGAGCAATCACCAGTTGTGCAGCGGCGCCATGTAACAGTTTGAGGCGATCGCGGATACTTTGCAATCCCAGCCCGGTGCCGTTGCTGGGAACGGCGCCAAAACCGAGGCCGTCGTCAGTCACGCTTACCCGCAGCTTGTTGTCAGCCACTTCTGCGTTGATGCGCAGGGTGCCGCCATCGGTCTTGCTTTCCAGGCCGTGCTTGATGGCGTTCTCCACCAGCGATTGCAGCATCATCGGCGGGAACGCGGCGCTACGCAGCCCGTCCGATATCTGGAGATCGACAACCAGGCGCTCTTCCATGCGCATCTTCAACAGATCCAGGTAAGCCTTCACAATATCGACTTCGCGACCCAGCGTGGTGACGGTGGCGGTTTCCCGCATTTGCGGCAAGACCGCACGCAGATACTGGATCAAGCGCTTTTGCATGGCCGAGGCGCGCGGCGGATCGGTTTCGATCAGATACTCGACCGAGGCCAGGGTGTTGAACAGGAAATGCGGTTCAACCTGGGCCTGGATCATCTGCATCTTGGCTTCCGATACTTCGCGTTGCAGGTTGGCGTGTTCGGCAGCGGCGTTGGCGGCCTGGGCTCGCGCTTCAGCACGTTTCTTGCCGCCCATCAGAGCCTTGGTGCCGAACAGGCCGAGCATCAGCAGCAGGACAAAATTAACAAACCATTCGGACGATTTTTTCTGGTAGCGGGCAACCTGCTGCTCGGCTTTTTCAGCGGCAGCTTCATGGATGGCTGCAACTGCATCGTTGATCGCCTGGTTGACGTCCGCAGTCGCTTCAGGCGGTAATTTCAGATCCAGGCTGGCGGCGTTGGGTACCGGCGGCACAGGCGGCACAGGCGGCAACGGCGGTTTTGGCGAGACGCTTGATTCCGGTTTTACGCCGGATACGGGCGGTGCTGCCGCCGCTACGGGCTTGCTGGAATCGCTGTCGCTGTCGTCATCGGACGCTGCGCTGGCAATTGAAGCAGCAGAAGCAGCAGAAGCAGCAGCAGGCGTACTGCCGGCATCGTTGCTATCGTCATAGGTATAGGCCTTGATATGTACGCCAGTGTCGTCGATACGGATATCGGTGTTGCCTTTGCCAGGATTGCTGGCCTTGCTCGAATCCCGGCCGTCGTGGCCGATCACCACTACTTTGGTGCCCTTGCTCGGATGCTGGCTGACGCGGTCGATCAGCACTACTTCACTGGACGAAAACAAGGTGTCTTGCAAAATGCTGGCGCCAATCATGACCAGCACCGCAAACAAGAAAAATTTCCACCATGAGAGTTGTGTAACCCAGCTCGCTATTTTGTCGAAACTTTGTGACAGGTAGCCTGAAGCAGTGGCGGTATTTTTTTTCAACGAGGCGAGCGTATCAGGATTCATAGAATGGGGAACCAGGTTGTGCGGCAACTTTATAAAGTTGTCGTCATTTTAAACGGAACGGACGCAGCAGTCTGGTCGTTTTGCCATACCGTATGAACGGCGGGTATTAGAGCGCGCTGAGCGCTGCTGTCGCGGTGTTCGCGTTTTTCTTGCGTGCTATCTTCTTCATGTTTTGCGCGCGGTCCTGCGCTGCGTACATGGCTTTTTCTTCTGGAGTCAGGCGTTTGCCGATGATGACGATAGGTGGCATCAGCAGCGGAATGCCGGTTGAATTCGCGGCCGGTTTGACGGCGGCTTGCTTGGCAGCGCCGGCGGCCATGGCGGGTACTGCGCTCATGCTCATGGTCGCTAAAAGCGTTGCTGCGACCAGTGATTTAGACAATGTGTTCATTTGCATTCTCCGGGGATGGATCTGCGACTAAACGATGCTTAAGTTGCAGAGATACTGCTTAAATGACTGCTTTCTTGTGGTTGCCTTCTTGCTGCGCCAGCATGGCTTTTTGTTCGCGGTTCAGGCGTTTGCCGATGACGGTGATGGTCGGCAGGTAGTCGTCTTTCTGCGCCAGGGCCAGCTTTTCTTGCGCTGTCAGGCGTTTGCCGACGATCGTCACGGTTGCCAGCAATTCGGTGTGGACTGGGCGCTTGCCGATGATGGTGATGGTTGGCAGCGTCGAGACTTCGGTTTGTTGCGGTGCTGCTTGTGCTGTGGTGATGCCGCAAGCCAGGGTAGCGATGGACAGGATGGCGATCAGTGCTTTGTTTGTTGTGTTCATTTGTATTCTCCGTTGAGTGATTTGTTTGTGTGTCTGACGTTGTTGCATGTCGTCACTTTAGGGAGGGGGAGGGCAAGTCGCCAGCTGCTTGCGACAAGTTGCAGGAAATGCGGGACAGAATACAAAAAAGCGAGCCTGGGCTGCAGCGGATTTATCTTGCTTTTGCCGGGTTTGCGCCTGGCTAGCCCCACAGACTGCCGTTTTTCCATCAATTTTTAGTAATCTTGAATTGATTTAATGGCAACCAAATTTGGATGAGTATAGGGATATTCGGTATTTCTCTTATGCAAATTGATTCTATGAACATGCAAAAAAGTTCGTTCTCTTTATAACAAACCAGTGAGATTATCTTCGTTCTTTAGCCGTATTTGTAATAAGAGGACGATGTATGACAGCTGCAGCACTTCCCGCTCACAGTCTCGCAAGCAAGCCCGCCGCACCGTTTCGTGTGATGCCGGGGTTTCGCTTGTCGCTCGGGTTTACGCTGTTCTATCTCGCCTTGATCGTATTGATCCCCTTGTCGGCGGTGTTCCTCAAGACCTTCACGCTAAGCTGGGACGGTTTCGTCGCCGCCGTTACTTCGCCACGGGTCATGGCCTCGTACCGCCTGACTTTCGGCACATCTTTATTAGCAGCGCTGATCAATGCCTTTTTTGGCGGCATCGTGGCGTGGGTGCTGGTGCGCTATCAATTCCCGGGCAAGAAACTGATCGATGCCCTGGTCGACCTGCCGTTTGCGCTGCCAACGGCAGTGGCTGGCATTGCCTTGACCGCGCTGTATTCCGGCAACGGCTGGATTGGACAATACCTGGAGCCGCTAGGGATCAAAGTTGCATTTACGCCGCTGGGTATATTAGTAGCGCTGACCTTTATCGGCTTGCCATTCGTGGTGCGCACGGTGCAGCCGGTGCTGGAAGATGCCGAGAAGGAGCTGGAAGAAGCTGCCGCTAGTCTCGGGGCCAATCATTGGCAGACTTTTATCCGGGTTATTTTCCCAACCGTGTTCCCGGCATTGCTGACCGGCTTTGCGCTGTCCTTTGCGCGTGCCACCGGTGAATACGGCTCGGTGATTTTCATTGCCGGCAATATGCCCATGGTGTCGGAAATTACCCCGCTGTTCATTATTACCAAGCTTGAACAATACGATTACGCCGGCGCCACCGCGATTGCCGTTGTCATGCTGACAGTATCTTTTCTGCTGCTGTTAGCTATTAATGTCTTGCAAGCCTGGACTCGCAAACGCGGTCAGTCGGCCAACGCATAGGAACCGGATATGAGCGCGACGATCAGCAATTTCACTCCCTCTGCGGCCCTTTCGGCAACTGCGGTCTCCAGGCCGCAATTCAGAGGCGAGCCGGTCCACGTTCCCAATGCGACGCTGGAGCCGCTTTGGGTGCGTACTTTATTAATGACGGTAGCGCTGCTGTTTCTCGCCTTGTTCCTGGTCGTGCCCCTGTTGTCGGTGTTTGCCGAGGCATTTAAAAAGGGCTGGGAAGCCTATCTGGCGGCAATCATCGAGCCTGACGCCATTAGCGCCATCAAGCTGACGTTGCTGACCGCCGCGATAGCTGTTCCGCTCAACCTGGTGTTCGGCATCGCCGCTTCCTGGACCATCGCCAAGTTTGAATTCCGTGGCAAGAATATCTTGCTGACCCTGATTGATTTACCGTTCTCGGTCTCACCTGTGATTTCCGGCCTGATCTACGTATTGCTGTTTGGCGCCCAGGGCTGGTTTGGTCCGTGGCTGCGCGAGCACGACATAAAGATCCTGTTTGCCGTACCGGGCATTGTGCTGGCGACCATATTCGTGACTTTTCCGTTTGTCGCCCGCGAACTGATTCCGTTGATGCAGGAGCAAGGCAGCGAAGAGGAAGAAGCGGCCCTTGTGCTGGGTGCTTCCGGTTGGAAGACTTTCCGCCATGTGACGTTGCCGAATATCAAGTGGGGTTTGCTGTACGGCGTGATTTTATGCAATGCGCGCGCCATGGGAGAGTTCGGCGCGGTGTCCGTGGTGTCCGGCCATATCCGCGGCGAGACCAACACCATTCCTTTGCAGGTCGAGATTCTGTACAACGAATATAACTTCCAGGCCGCGTTTGCGGTGGCGTCGTTGCTGGCGTTCCTGGCGTTGCTGACGCTGGCGCTGAAATCATTCATCGAATGGCGTTTGCGTGAAACCGTCGCACCGCACTATACAAGTCAGGAACAAGCATGAGCATCCAGGTAAGCAACATCAACAAGCGTTTCGGCGATTTTGTCGCCCTCAATAATGTCTCGCTGGAATTTCCCACTGGCGAACTCACCGCGTTGCTAGGTCCGTCCGGTTGCGGCAAAACCACCTTGCTGCGGATTATCGCCGGCCTCGAAGGGCAGGACAGCGGCCAAGTTTTGCTGGAAGGAGAAGATGCCTCCTCGCGCCACGTGCGCGAACGCCAGGTCGGCTTTGTGTTCCAGCATTACGCTTTGTTCAAGCACATGACCGTGTTTGAGAACATCGCCTTCGGCCTGCGCGTCAAGCCGCGTGCCCAGCGTCCGAGCGAAAGCGTGATCCGTGAAAAAGTCATGCGCTTGCTGGAGCTGGTGCAGCTGGATTGGCTGGCCGACCGCTATCCGCCGCAATTGTCCGGTGGCCAGCGCCAGCGGATCGCACTGGCGCGGGCGCTGGCGGTAGAGCCGCGCGTACTGCTGCTCGATGAACCGTTCGGTGCGCTCGACGCCAAAGTGCGCAAGGAATTGCGGCGCTGGTTGCGTCGCTTGCACGATGAGTTGCATGTCACCAGTATTTTTGTAACGCATGATCAAGAAGAAGCGCTGGAAGTGGCTGACCAGATCGTGCTGATGAACAAGGGCAATGTCGAACAGATCGGCGTGCCGCAGCAAGTCTATGACAATCCGGCTTCGCCTTTTGTCTATGGCTTCCTGGGCAACGTCAACCTGTTCCATGGCCGCGTGCATCAAGGCGTGCTGGATAGCGCCGGCATGCGCTTCGATGCGCCCAACTATGCCGAAACCGAAGACGCGCAAGGCATCGGCTATGTGCGGCCGCATGACCTGGAGATCGACCGCTACAGCGCAGGCGCCGAAGGCATCGTAGTCAAGCTCAAGCGCGCCCACGCCATCGGCCCGCTGGCGCAGCTGGAACTGCAGCGTAGCGATGACGCCGATGCTGGCTTGATCGAAGCCGTGATTTCCAGCGAACGCTTCCAGCAGCTCAATTTAAAAGATGGCGAAACCCTGTTGGTGCGTCCGCGCCGCCTGCACGTATTCGTAGATCAACCTCTAGAACGTTAAGGAGAACAGTATGAATTTTCAGCAATTGCGCTCGATCCGCGAAGCAGCCCGTTGCGGTTTCAACCTGACCGAAGTGGCGAACGTGTTATTTACTTCGCAACCCGGCGTCAGCCGCCAGATCCGTGAACTGGAAGAAGAGCTCGGCGTCGATATCTTCATCCGCAACGGCAAGCGCCTGATCGGCCTGACCGATCCCGGCAAAGGCATCCTGAAGATCGTAGAAAGATTGCTGCAGGAAGCAGAAAACCTGCGCCAGGCCAGCCAGGAATACTCAGGTGAAACCAGCGGCACCCTGACCGTCGCTGCTACGCATACCCAGGCGCGCTATGCCTTGCCGCGTGTGGTGCAGGGCTTCCGCGCCAGTTTTCCGGATGTGCGCATCGCTCTGCAACAGAGTTCGCCGGAGCATATCGCCGACTGGGTCATCTCCGGCAAGGCCGATGTCGGCATCGCCACCGAAGGGCTGACGCAGTTCAAGGAGCTGATTTCCTTTCCATGCTACGAGTGGAGTCACGTGCTGGTCGTGCCGGAAGGGCATCCGCTGCTGGCGATCGATGCGCCGATCAGCCTGGTTGATCTCGCCGCTTATCCATTGATTACCTACGACATCGGCTTCACCGGCCGCGGCCATATCGATGACGCCTTCCGTAAGGCCGGCATCGCGCCGGATATTGTGTTGACGGCAATGGATTCGGATGTGATCCAGCAGTATGTGGCGCTGGGACTAGGCATCGGCCTGGTGGCGTCGATGGCGACTGAACATAGCCGCCAGAACGGTTTGCGGTCGATCGAGGTATCGCACTTGCTGGCCTCGAACGTGACGCGGCTGGCGGTAAGGCGCGGCGCCTATCTGCGTTCTTATACATATGACTTCATTTTGCAGTTTGCGCCGCAGCTCAAGCGCGAAGATATCATCGAAGCGCTGCATGCGGAGCCGCATAGCGCCGGTAGCAGTGCCGTACACAATGTGGATTTTGAGCAGCGTATCCTGAAAATCGCCTGAGTCGAGAACTTGCTCTAAACCGGATTTCTCCACGCATAAGTCACGTTGCTGTCATATTGCGGCGATACGATTCGTTTGTCTCCTCCGATCCCCTGGGATTTGGATTTTGCCCGCCGCCGCAAGGCTTGGCGGGCTTTTCTTTGCATGCTTCCGTACCAGCGCGAAAAAAATCAAGCAGATCAATGGCTTAGCCATATTTTGTGGAGGTTATCCACAGGCCTACCCACAATTTCTGTGGGTAACTCTGGAAAAATCCTAAGATTGTTGGCGCAATGCAGCAGCGCATTCACGCACCAGCGCCGGACCGCGATAGATCAGGCCGCTATATAACTGCACCAGCGAAGCACCGGCCGCGATCTTGGCTTGCGCATCGGCGCCGCTGAAGATCCCGCCGACGCCGATAATCGGCAAAGCATCTCCCAGTTCGCCACGCAATTGCCGCACCACTCTGGTGGACAAGGTTAGCACCGGCGCGCCGGACAAGCCGCCGGCTTCGTTCTCGTGCTGCAAGCCGCGCACGGCGTCGCGGCTGATGGTGGTGTTGGTGGCGATGACGCCGTCGATTTTGTGCCGCAGCAAGGCATCGGCGATGGTCTTGATTTGTTCGGCGTCGATATCCGGCGCTATTTTCAGGGCGACCGGCACATAGCGCTTATGCAAATCGGCCAGCCGTTGCTGCGCTTGCTTGAGCTGCGAGAGCAGGGCGTCGAGTTCCGACGCGCCTTGCAATTGCCGCAAATTCTTGGTGTTGGGCGATGAAATGTTCACCGTCACGTAGCTGGCGTAGGGATAGACTTTTTCCAGGCAATGCAGATAGTCTTCCGCCGCACGTTCGATCGGCGTATCGGCATTCTTGCCGATGTTCAGGCCCAGTACGCCTTCGCGTTCCTGATAAAAGCGCGAGGCCTGGACATTGGCGACGAAGGCATCGACGCCACCGTTGTTAAAGCCCATGCGGTTGATGATGGCGTTGGCGGCCGGCAGACGGAACATGCGTGGCTTCGGGTTGCCAGGTTGCGCGCGCGCTGTCACCGTACCGATTTCAATCGAGCCGAATCCGAGCGCTGCCAGGCCGTCGATATACGCGCCATCCTTGTCCAGTCCAGCTGCCAGCCCGACCGGGTTGGGGAAGGTGATGCCCATCACGGTACGCGGATCGGCCGGTGTTTTACCCAGCAACGAGGTCAGGCCCAGTGCGGCGGCGCGGCGCAATGCCGGCAGGGTCAGGTTGTGGGCAGTTTCCGGATCGAGTGAGAACAGAGCGGGGCGGGCAAAGGCGTACAGGAGTTTGGCGGGCACGATAAGGGCAGCTGAGTAAGATAATAGGAAATAAACGGAAAAACGGGCAGGCAAGCGAAGCTGCGACCCCGATAAATCCGCGGCTGGCTATTCTAACGCACTCCATTGCCCTTGCTGTAGCGCTTCCAGCGGCTGGAAGTTGACTTTGTAAGCCATTTTCGGGCTTTCTTCTATCCAGTAGCCAAGGTAGACATAGGGCATGCCGAGCTGTTTGGCCTGGCCGATTTGCCACAACACGTTGTAGGTGCCATAGGACGCGCCTGGCACATCCGGGTCATAAAAGGTATAGACCGAAGACAAACCATCATTCAAGACGTCGATAATGCTGACCATGCGCAATGTGCCATCGGTATCGCGAAATTCCACCAGCCGGGTATTTACCTTGCTCTGCAGCAGAAACTGCGCGTATTGGTCGCGGCTGTCCTGGTCCATGCCGCCGCCGCTGTGGCGTGCAGTCTGGTAGCGCAGGTACAGATCGTAATGTTCATTTACATACGCCAGGTTGGTCACCAGCGTGGTCAGATGGCTATGCCGGTCCCAGGCGCGGCGCTGGCTACGGTTCGGCTGGAACGAAGCCACCAGCGTGCGTACCGGGGTGCATGCCTGGCAACCGTCGCAATACGGCCGATAGGTAAAAATGCCGCTGCGGCGGAAGCCGTTCTTCACCAGTTCCGAATAGACATCGGCATTGATCAGGTGCGACGGCGTCGCCACTTGCGAGCGCGCCTGACGGTGCTCCAGATAGCTGCACGGATAGGGCGCGGTAGCGTAAAACTGCAAGGTCGAAAATGGCAGATCTTTTAAGTGCGTCATGTGCATTCCAGCGGATCTGGGGATGTAGATATATGACTGATAATTTACACCGTAATTTCAGTTTGCATAAGGGCTTGTCGACGTTTGGTTTCGGGAGGCGAGCGCGCCGGGATTTACTGTCGACAAATCGCGAAATCAATCGGCAAATAGCGGCAAGGGATGCCAGCCATGAATTTGCGGATGCGCGGTTGCCTGTTGCAGATGTTGCAGAAACTCGCTGCGCGCGATCGGCAGTGCGCCCAGCGATGCCAGGTGGTCGGTCTCTTGCTGGCAATCGATCATGCTGACGCCATGCTTTCGCAAGAAATGCACCAAGTAAGCCAGGGCAATCTTGGAAGCGTCGCTGACCCGGGTAAACATGGATTCGCCATAAAACATGCGGCCGATGCTGACGCCGTAGGCGCCACCCACCAGTTTGCCGTCCAGCCAGACCTCCGATGAATGGGCGTAGCCGAGCCGATGCAGGGCGCGATAGCCGGCGACAATATCTTCCGAGATCCAGGTGCCGGCGCCATCGCGCCGCGGCGCCGCGCATTCGCGCATGACGCGTTCGAAAGCGAAGTCGAAGCGGACTTGCCAGCGGCGGTCGCCGTCTGCGGCGTGCATGCTGCGATGCACCTTGCGCAAGGTTTTGTTGAGGCTGGCCGAGATCGAAAATTTTTCAGTTTGCAGCACCATGCGCGGATCGGTGCTCCACCACAGGATTGGCTGGTTTTCCGAGAACCAGGGGAAGATGCCATGCCGATACGCATCCAGCAGCCGCCGTGGCGACAAGTCGGCTCCGGCAGCCAATAAACCGCCTGCGCCGTCTTCCTCGGTCAGCGCGGTGCTGACGTCGGGAAATGGACTGTCCAGTTCAAGCCAGGGGATCATTGTGGCGCCAGCGCAGTTTTATTTGGGCGCCAGGCCAGGGCGCATGGGTTTGAAAATGTCCTGCGTATGCAAGCTGAAGTGATCATCTCCCTGGCGAATTTTTTTGAGGTCGGCAAAGAATGCACGCAAAGTAATCTCGACCGTCGGGAAAGCAATTTCATCCCACGGGATTTCCGCTTCCGTGAACATGGCGACTTCCAGGCTTTCGGCGCCGGCGGCGTAATCGATGTCCAGCAGGGTAGCGCGGTAGAACAGATGGACCTGATGCACATGCGGTACGTTGAGCAAGGAAAACAGCTCATGCAATTGAATCCGGGCACCGGCTTCTTCTTCGGTTTCACGCTGCGCCGCAGCGCTGGTGGTCTCGCCATTTTCCATGAAGCCGGCCGGCAAGGTCCAGAAACCGTATTGCGGCTCGATCGCACGCTTGCACAGCAGCACACGCAATTCCCCGTCCTTTTCCCAGACCGGAATCGAGCCGATCACCATTTTAGGATTCTGATAGTGAATGGCGCCGCAGTTGCTGCAGACATAACGCATGCGGTTGTCGTCCGGCGGAATCCGCAGGCTGACGGGATGCGCACATTCGGAACAAAATTTCATAGGCACCGGTAAGTAGTTTGGATGACCAGGAAGTGCATTCCTGATCGTGTTGAATGGGAATAACGTCTAGCATAACAGGGTAGCTAAAGAGTTTAGCATTGGCTAATCCCGATATGCTTTCTTAATACAATTGTCAGTATTGGTTGCATTGCACTGCAATACGATATATACTTTCATTCTTCAGACGCGGGGTGGAGCAGTCTGGCAGCTCGTCGGGCTCATAACCCGAAGGTCGTAGGTTCAAATCCTGCCCCCGCAACCAGTTACAGCAAGAAAGCCGGCATGCATGTTTTCTTGCGCATCAAGCCTTAAGTGCAAAACGCTTAAGGCTTTTTATATTCAGACGCGGGGTGGAGCAGTCTGGCAGCTCGTCGGGCTCATAACCCGAAGGTCGTAGGTTCAAATCCTGCCCCCGCAACCAATGTAAGAGACGGACCGGCTACTAGCTTAGTAGCCGGTCCGTTTTCATTTTGGCTCAGACTTCGTCACCTCGCAGTTCAATTTGAATTTTCCCGAAACTAGCCGCTTTATCGCCAAGCCGTAATCCTGGGCAAAAATGGGGACAATTTGAGCCATCACCAGATCACGCAGTTTTTGTAGAGACCCGTCAGGTGTCTGTTGGTACGTTATCCCAATCATCGCCATAACCAACGAGCCAGCTCAAGGCATAACGACGCTCATAGACGATACTTGGGTCAAGCTCCATAGGCATGGGTTTCTTAAAAAGCTGGGCATCTCGCACTCGCCAATGCTGGTTGTAATGCTCCGACTCGGCTTCTTCTATTTCGGCATTGGGCCGAAGTTCTGCGCTTGTTAAAAATTTTTGCGGATTGTCGTACGCTAAATTAGTAATTTCGTAATCGCTAATTTTCGCACTTTCTGTTAACGGCGGAAGTGTTTCCATGCCTCCGAGCGCCCATATCAACGGAATTGCCGCTTCCAGACGCCAGCTAAAATTAGTTCGATCTTTGTCGCGCGGCTTGATTTGGCTGAAGTAAAAGCTCTTTTCCTCACTTGAAAAATACAAATCAATTTTGTTTTCCTTAACCCAGGATAGGCTTTGCTCTGCAACGTCTTCAAATGCGCGGCTTGTTATTGCCATTAGTGCTAATAGTCTTTCAGCCACATCTTTGGCAGATCGTGGCTTATGTGCGTCCTCTTCAAAAACCTCATCCATGTATGACCCCTGATATTCTAATTAATCGGTTGACGTGAATCGAAGCCGTGACCATAGAGCGGGTACGACTATTTCAGTCGGATAGGTATATAACGTACAAATCCTGCCCCGCAACCAATAAAAACGGACCAGCTACTTGCTAAGTAGTTGGTCCGTTTTCATTTCTGCCTTTGCTTACATCTCCAGAATGTCTTGCGTTTAGTCGGAGTTATTTCGCGGTAACCGCTGATTTCGAAGTCATCAATGATTTCAGCAGCCCGGACGGACTACTTTCGTCAGAACGTTTTAGCCTTGATCTCCTTCAAGTAGAGCTGCCGCTGCAAGTTGTAAGCAGCGGCCTTCCAACGCCCAATGACTGGCGTTGGTTTCCACTTTTTTCAGCCTGTCTCAGTTAGCAGCAGTAAATTGAATGTAGGGATTCGTTGCTGCGACGCTGCCATTGGCAGCCGTTCCGGCTTTGGCGGTACATTTGCCCAAGGTCAAATTATTGGTCTCTCCAGTGGACCCATGTCCGGCTGGGCCAAGACATGTCGGTGCATGGGTGCCGCCATCGTTTATGGCGAGATTCACGCTGATGGAGGAGCCTTTGTTGAAGGATGCCTGGGATCCTCCGCCGTTACCCACCAGAGTGAATTCCGCTTGCTTCCACCAGAGTGCGGCAAAAACCGTGCTGTCAGAAACTCTATCAGCATAGACATCCTTGCCAACAGTCAGGGTCACCACGTCATTACCAGTCGACGACGCGGAGCCGGACAGTTTCATATTGGCTAGCTGAGAGATGGCGAATTGAGGGGTGCTGATGCCGTTGCTGTTATGAACGCACGCGGGGCCATTGCTATCCGTGGCGTCATCCCAGCCAGCGGAGGCTGGGCAGCCGGCGCTGTTGTAGTCAGCCTGCGAAGGGAACACCCAGCTTTGTATGAAGGCCATGGGATGAGTTCCATCCGTATAGGCATCCGTCGAGTAGAGGTACTGTTCCCAAACGTTGCAAGAGCCGTAGCCAAGTTTTGCGCATGCAGTCGATGATGCATTTATATCCGTATTGAGCTGCAAGGTATATTGATTGGCACCGATGGTTCCATTGGACATTGAGCCACCGAACAGTACATTGACTCCCTTTTCAGATTTCACGCCGCTTACCACCGGAAAGCTGCCCGTCGCAGATTGAATGATTCCCGCTGCCTGCGCGGCATAATCGGTGCCATTGCCAACTGTCTGTGGTTTTACCTCTTCCCTACTTAAGGAGCGGAGGACAGGCGAGGGCAGAACCGGCCTGCTGGAGCGATAGGTCGGGCGTGGCCCGCAAGTTACTTTCTCCCAGTTGGCGCTAGGATAGGAAGCATGAAAACAACCCGCTGCAGGCGGACCAATTTTCTTCATTTTTTCGTGCCAGGTCTGCAGTGCCGGTGTTTCCGCAACCAGCTCAGGATTAGCATTGACGGCTGCCGTGGGTGAAAGCACGGCGCTGTTCAAAACGACGGGTTCGGCTGCCACAGCGGTGACTGGACTGGTCGCAATAGCGATAGCGAAAGCTGTCGCAAAAAAACATGTGCTCTTTTTTGTAAATGAGTGCATTTTTTTCTCTATCAAATGGAATTGTTGATCAAACAGTTCTTGATGTGTGTGTCGCGGGCGACGCTGAAGGCAAACAACCGCGATGAGCGTTAGCGAAATCCAGTTCAAATGGGCCCGTCTGTACTTACCTGTCCTTTCCGGCTGCACTACCGCGACGACTGCCATGGCAGTGATAGCAAATCCAGCACCTGATTTTTGTGTAAAACGAAGTCGTGTTCACTGGAAACGACTTCCCCCGGCGAATGCAAAGCGTCTTGCATCCAATAACTGAAATTCATGTGTGTAGAACGCCAATGAAGCTGGCTTCTGTTGATGTGCTCTTATTAGTCATGCCCGTCGAGAAGAAAAAAGGGGGCATGTTTTCTTGGGAAAATTTGTAAGTGTTTGTAAGCTAGGAGACTTTGCAGTCACCGCTCAGGGTGTGCGCCCTGCGTTTTTCGGGCGCGATCGCTTGGCTGTAGTCTTGTTGGTTTCCTCAGCCCGCACATGCCGGCGTTGCGTCTGGCTGGGACGCAGGTCCTTGGCAATGCGGTGTGTAACGCCCCCGCACTGACCAGCTTGAAGCGGGGCCAGCAGTGCGCTGGCTCACACTTGCCTGGCGTGTCGATCGCCGCTAATACCGAGTATTGGTAAAACGCAAAACTCAGCTGGCTGCCATGTTGTAACGGAGGGAGTTTTTAGATCAGGTGTCGCCCGTGCTCATGCCGTAGCGAGGTATATCTTTGACATCATCCATGTAAAACATAGGTGAAATTTGAGTGAAAGGAGAGGCCTTCCCATCCGTCGCCAGACCTTGCGGTTTTTGCAATTTCTAGTATTTACGGAATCTGCGCTGGTCTGACGTGATTTGTAATGGTGGAGGCGGCGGCAATCGAACCAGCTGCTGCTGCTTGACACGCTATTTCAGGCGGATAGATAGGTAAGGTACAAATCCTGTCCCCGCACAACCAGAAAAAACGGACCAGCTACTAGCTTTAGCAGTCGGTCTGTTTTCATTTTGACCTGGACTTCATCCTCTTGGACTTAATCCAGGAACATCTTCGTCGTGACCTTGAAGTCTTTTGCAGCCAGGCTCCATGAAATCCTGCGGGAATTCGTCTGGGTAGCCGTACCGTCGCGAGCGGGTCCTTTTCGATATCCTGGCCGTCAAGTATCACCAAATCGGTGGTGTCCGTTGCATGGCGATAAACGCAGACGAGTAGCCAGCCATCATCTTCATCAGTGGCAGTGGAACGCGGAACGAACACCGGTTCGCTGTTCTGGTCGCCCGCTGGAACTGCATATCGCTGCATCGAACCGTATTCGAGATCATAGCGAACAATGCCTCGCATCTCTATATTTGTCGGTTGCTCTACTGCATAGAGAAAGCGATAGGGACGACCTGTTCGATTTTCGTTGATGCGAGGCAGCTCAATACCTGCATCATCAATCTGCTTTTCGGCTACGGTTCCGCTCTTCAGGTCGATGACGTAGCGCCACAGAACTCCTGGCGGATTTTCCTCGAAAGCTGCAATGCCGCTCGCGAGGCGCAAATACCATGGATACCGAACGACATCCAGGACAACTGTCGATTCATCTGCGTCGTATGCATTCACTACATGCAGGATAAAGCAGGGCATTACTTCAAACCAGCGAATCTGGCCGCCATGGCGAGGGGTTACGCCGATCCGCGCCTTGCGCTCGTCATGCCAGCGTAAGGGCATGCGATAGCCGTGGGATAACATCGAGAAGTCAAATGCAACGTCAAGATACTGCGGGTAGCGGTAATCGCCATGTCGTGCATCATTGATGGCGATGCCAGTTCGATTTCAATGTCGACGCTTTGTACACCATTCGCATCTGTTACACCGTAGCGTAACCAGGGCTTTTTCCAATCCGCCCGGAAGAGCATGAGTTCGCCTGTCCGTGGATCGACTTTTGGGTGGGCTGTCATGCCGTCTGCCTGCCCCAGGTGACGACGCGTCGTTCCCAGAGTTTCGAGCTTGGCCGTAACGGCAAGTGGCGCACCTCCTTCCGACAGCGCCAGTATTTCGCCGGCGTGATACAGAACGTTGACGTTCGGATTCGTATCAAGCAGAGACGGCACGGCATCCGGATTGTGCGCATGCGCCCATCGCTGGGTGCGGAGCCAGCGGTTGCAATAACCCGTTGCCCGGCCGTCTTGAAATGAGATGGCGTGCAACATTGCGGCTTCCGGCCACCAGGACAACACATCATTTCCGTCGAAACGACCACTCAGTGGGTTGGGGCCATTGCGTAGCAATATGCCATTTAGATCCTGCGGAACCGTGCCGGTGACGGCAAGATCAACCAGGTCTACTTCATCAGTGACAGGCGCAGTAGCGCCGACGTTCAAATCAATTGCAGCCATGTTTGTTGTTCCACTATCGGTTTTTGTCAGGAGGATATCCACTCTGAGGAGGTTGAGTGGACCAGCTTAGTCAATAATACCCGGATATAAATATTCGATCAATAAAATCCGGGTAAAAATAACCCGACATTCCCTTTGACTGTAGCAAGGCTTGCCGTTGACATTTAGGTTTGTACCTTTTTACCTTGCAATTTGCTTTTTATCGCATCGTGCATAAGATTTTCTATTGTCTAAGCCAAAGAAATCCAGATTGCCGCTAGCTCTGAAAAAGCGGATATTACAGCCTCGCCATCTCTAAGGTGAATGGCCGGATATTGGCATCCTACGCACGTTTCTGTATGCAGCGTCGGTTATGAGATGAAACTATTTCTTATGTGGCTGTTCCCAATCTAGCGACTTTTCTAATCACTATCGTGCCTAGAAATAACCAACGGCTGGTGTCGTCAACAATTTCGATCTGAGGTTTCTCCAACCATGCGTCAAAAAAACATGAACATCATCAAACTACTTTCAGTCTCAATGTGTTTCCTTGCAGCATCTTCCTATGCGGCAGACAAGGTCGATCCGTCTTCGGTCCGCGGTATCGTAGATGCAGCTATTCAGCCGCTGATTGAGAAAAACAATGTCCCCGGCATCGCCGTTGCGGTGACTGTCGACGGGAAAAACTACTTCTACAACTATGGCGTGGCATCGAAAGAAACCCAGCATCCGATAACCAGTGAAACACTGTTTGAAATCGGCTCGCTGAGCAAGACATTTACCGCTACCCTGGCTACTTATGCTCAGCTCAACGGCAATCTTTCGCTATCTGACAGTCCTGCCAAATACTTCCCTTATTTGCGCGACAGTAAATTTGGTAAAGTCAGTTTGATCAATCTGGGGACCCATACGCCAGGCGGCTTTCCTGTGCAGGTGCCGGACGAGATTGGCAACACGGATCAGTTGCTGGACTACCTGAAATTGTGGAAGCCGGCCTATGCCGCCGGCACCCAGCGCTCCTACTCGAATGTCAGCATCGGCATGCTCGGCATGATTACCGCCAAGAGCATGCATGTATCTTTTGACGATGCGATTGAAAAGAAATTGTTTCCCGAGCTTGGCATGAAGCATAGCTATATCAATGTGCCGACGGATAGGTTGAAGGATTATGCGCAAGGTTATACAAAAAAAGATGCGCCGATCAGGATGAACAAAGGGATTTTGGGATCCGA
Source organism: Collimonas arenae (assembly GCF_000786695.1). Classification (NCBI taxonomy): domain Bacteria; kingdom Pseudomonadati; phylum Pseudomonadota; class Betaproteobacteria; order Burkholderiales; family Oxalobacteraceae; genus Collimonas; species Collimonas arenae. Next base: position 1,730,160 of record NZ_CP009962.1, read on the forward strand.
AGCTTATGGAATTAAATCCAGCACGATCGATATGATCCGGTTTATCGATGCCAACATGCAGACGATCAAGCTTGATCAAAAATTGCAGAAGGCGATAACGGATACCCACACGGGGTATTACAAGTCAGGGGAAATCACGCAAGACCTGATATGGGAGCAATACGCCTATCCGGTAGAACTCAACGACTGCTGGCAGGTAATGCCGACACGATGGTTACCCAGAGTAATCCGGCAACCGGATTGAATCCACCTCTGCCGCCGCAAGAGAATGTCTTGATTAACAAAACCGGCTCGACAAATGGTTTTGCAGGCTATGTCGCCTTTATCCCGCCAAGAAACTGGGCATCGTGATACTGGCAAATAAGAACTATCCGATTTCCGATCGGGTGACGGCTGCGTATCAAATATTGACTCGCCTGGATGGTAAGACGCTGCCTCAAAGCAAGGCGCAAGCTGAGTAACATCCTTTGTTCCACGATTAACTTTACCCGTTTCATCAATGCCTGCGAAGCATTTCTTCGCAGGCATTGATCTGCTACTGCTTGCTACTACTTTCCGCCCATGAAAACTGAATATTTTATTGCTATGCTTGTTGCTGTGCCTATCGCGGCTGCCGCGGCATCCGGCTCTGTGATTGCAACAGAAGCCGCTTCTGCAGCGAACCAGCCAACACGCGTCCTGCAAAGGATCAATTTATCGAAAACTCCTTATCAGCTTGGCTTGGGAACAGGCGAAATGGCGCCCAATACCATCAAGGAACGCCGCATACAAACCGGGCCTGAAGTGGTGTATGTGCTTGAGGGAGAACTGGTGCTGATGATGGAGGGCCAGGCATCGAAAACGATTAAGGCAGGGGATAGTTTTCAGATCCCGGCTGGCGGGGTGCATGTAACCAAGGCTGGTCCTCAGGGTGCCAGATTTGTTGCCAGCTGGGTGTGGGAACCAGCCAAGCCCTTTGTTGTGCCTGCGCCCAAGCAATAAAGCGACTGCCGTAGTTCCCGATCCTGCCGATTCGGGAAGCCCCTTCGTGGTTTCAAGCTGTTTTATCGCAAGTTTTGCAGTGAATAGTGGCTGAAAAGGGGACAGAATGATGCTGCCGCTCACTAAATATTTCTTTTGATTTAACAAATTTGAAAAGGATTGTCAAATCCCCCGTTTAACATTGGACAACGCAGTGTGATCTCTAGGATGATTTTGATGAGCAGTGTTTTTTTGGGGGATTTGAAATGGAAACGCTCATCAACGATACCTATCTCAACCAGAGCATCGATAAAATCCTGAGATGCGCGACGCTGGCGCTGTACGGCGAGGATGTGCGCTTCTCCGTGCTTCTTGCAGTCCATGACGCGCGCGATTATCTGGTCAACGTCAAGGCGGGAGATCCCGCGACCAATCAGAAGGTGTTCCACAATAGTTTGACGGCCTTAGCCAATAGTACGCATCCCAGCATGCCTGACTATAAAAAAACGATCGAGTATGCGGCTACGCTGGTCGCGTTTGAATTGGACGACTAACGATCGTCTGACAAGAAGTCGTACGCTTTTCAAGTACCAGCCCATCGCAAAACAGGCGGTCGCATGCCTCTGAATTGATCCGGTGTTATATTTCGACACTCTGTTGTTCTGGCTCAATTTAATAGGAATACGATCATGGCAAATATCGCTTTTCTCGGTACCGGCTTACTTGGAAGCGCATTCGCGGAAGCTGCCGCAAAACGCGGTGACACAGTCACTGCATGGAATCGCTCCAGCGACAAAGTCCAATCCCTCATCCAGTTCGGCGTGACGTCGGCAGCGACGCCTGCCGAAGCAGTGCGAACTGCATCAAGAGTACATATCGTGCTGAAAGACGACGCCGTGGTCGAGGAGGTGATTGCGGCGATACGCGATGTCCTGCCTGCTGACGCCATCATCATTGATCACACCACGACATTGCCGGCATTGACCGCCGCACGTGCCGAGCGTCTGCATGCCGCTGGAGTGAAGTATCTCCATTGCCCCGTTTTCATGGGGCCGCCGGCTGCACGCAATGCCCAGGGTTCGATGATGGTTGCGGGGCCGAAAGCGCTCTTCGACGCGGTCCAGGCGGATCTCGCCAAGATGACGGGACGCCTCGAATACGTGGGCGAACGCGCCGATCTTGCTGCCGCCAACAAGCTGTTTGGCAATGCCGTGATCATCGGCCTGTCGGCGGTCATGGCGGATGTTCTTACCCTGGCGCAGGCGAGCGATGTGAGTGGCGAAGACGCTATCAAGCTGCTTGGCATGCTTGACTTGAATGGCATGGTGGCGGGCCGCGGGGTGAATATGGCCAAGGGCAATTTCAATCCAAGCTTCGAACTGGTGATGGCGCGCAAGGATGTGCGGCTGATGCTGGAGACTGTCGGCAAGCGGCCGATGGCGGCATTGCCGGCGGTCGCCGCCAGAATGGACCAGCTGATTGCCGCTGGACACGGTGCCGAGGATGCCAGCGTCCTCGGCATCGACGCTGTGTCGCGGCCGTAGTCCTGTTGATCTAGCCGGCGGGCGCAGACAAGATTCGCAAATCGCGGGCCCAGGTCTCGCCGATCAGATCCTTGCCGAAGCTGTGGTGGGCATCCTCCGCGATTTTTTCAAAGCCTTCCTTCGCGTAGATATCGCGGGCGCCTGTCAGGACGCTGTTGGTCCACAGAAGCATGCGCTGGTAGCCGGCGAACTTCGCGAAGCGCAGGCATTCCTGGACCAGCCGCCGGCCGATTCCCATTCCGCGCGCGCTTGGTTCGACGTACAGCAAGCGCAGTTTGGCGGTGGTTTCGTCGTGGCGCACCACAAACACCGAGCCGACCACCTTGCCATCTTTCTCGGCGATCCAGCAACGTTCCGCGCTGCTGTCGAAATCGCGTATGTACTTGGCGACGATATCGGCCACCAGCGCCTCGAAGTCCACATTCCAACCATAGTCCTGCGCGTACAGCACGCCATGGCGATGCACTACCCAACCCATGTCGCCCGGACGGGGATCGCGCAGCAGATAGGATGAGTCGCGCTGGCCCAGCAGGCTCTCTATCTGGCGCATGGCGTCCACCAGCTGCTGCTGCTCAGGCAGTGACAGGCGTTCCAGCATTGCCGCGACTTCTCGTTGCGACGCTTCATCCAGCGGTGCGTAGGTAGCGCGTCCGAGCTCGGTCAGGTGTAGCTGGGCAACGCGGCCATCGGTTTCCGAACGTGCGCGTTCGAGCAGGCCATTTTTTTCGAAACCGGATATCACGCGGCTCAGGTAGCCAGGATTGAGGCTCAACTCGCGGGCCAGGTCCGCTGCTGTCAATGTCGGGCGATGTGCCAGCTCATACAGGATGCGAAGCTCGGTGAGTGAAAACGCGCTGTCCAGTAAATGCTCGTGAAGCACGCCGATCTTGTCGGTGTAGAAGCGGTTGAAATACCGGACTTTGGTGGCGCGATCATCAAGTCGTTCGATAGTCATAGGAAATCCAGTAAGTTGCCTTAGGCTCTAATATAGGTGCTTTAGGCAATCAAATCAAGATAGCATGCAAGAATTACTGGCGATTTTCCTTGGTGCTTGCCATGTTCTTTGGGCGGCGTATCGGAAGTTGGCGATAATGGAAACCTTTTTGATTTTTCCTGCCGCTCCGGACCAGCCCGCCTCATTTTGCTTTTTCCATAATTCCTCCATGAAAAGAAACGTAAAAATCTTCCTTCTTTCTTGCTGCTGCATGTCGCCGGCGCTGTTGCACGCAGCCGAGCTTGAACAGCAACTGGCGCACTGCTCGGCGCTGGCTGACGCCAGTGCGCGCCTGGGATGTTATGACGCCTTGGCCAGCGCCGCTGCGGATGCGGCAGTCCCGGCCACCCCCGCTGGCGCAGCAACGGTATCTGTCGCGCCAGCCTTCCCGGCGCCGACGGTTGCAACCGGCAAGACCACGACAGAGCAGGGGGCAGACCAGATTTCACACACAGTGCAGAGCTGGGAGCTGGACCCCAACGCCAAGCGCGGCGTGTTTGCCCTCAAGTCTTATTTGGATAACTATGTATTGCTGGCCAATTACAGTACCTCGACTAACCAGGCGCCGTTCAACCCGGACACGCCGAATGGACTCAACCTTCAAAAAACCGAGCTGACCTATCAGCTCAGTTTCAAGATGAAGATGTTGGAAAATATCGCAGGCAGTCCGGTCGATTTGTGGCTGGCCTACACGCAGCAGAGTTTTTGGCAGGCCTATAACCGGGCCAACTCCAGTCCGTTCCGCGAAACCAATTACCAGCCGGAGCTGATTGCGACGCTGCCCTTGACGGCAAAGATCGGCGATTTCAATTTCCGCTATCTCAATCTCGCGCTGATGCATCAGTCCAACGGCCAGTCATCCACTTTGTCGCGCAGCTGGAACCGTTTCTATGCGGAGTTGGGAGCGGAATACGGCAAGCTGGCGCTGGCAGCCAGGATCTGGAAGCGCCTCGATAACGCCAAGGCCGATAACGACAATATCGACATCGTTGACTATATGGGGCACGGCGACCTGCGCGCCACCTACCGTCAGGACGGCTATGAGTATTCGCTGCTGGCGCGCCACAATTTCCAGACCGGACATGGCGCGGTCCAGGCCAGCCTGGCGTTTCCCGTCACGACCAATCTGAAAGGCTATGTGCAGCTGTTTTCGGGTTACGGTGAGAGCCTGATCGATTACAACTATTCACAAAAGTCGATCGGCGCCGGTTTCCTGATCGATTTCTGAACAAAGTCCTGACAAGAAAATCTTCTTGTTCAATGAGCCCCGGAGCGTTATGCGCCCAGGGCTTTTTTCTGCAGGGATAGTCCGGGGGAAGTCGTTTGCAGGTTATGCAAGCCATCCTTTTGCGCCGGATTGCCCATAATCGCTGCCGTCTATTGGCGGCATGCGCATCGTGCAACGCACCAAACTGATCTGCTAGCGTCGTCGTCCAGAGATGCCGTTGTGCGATCTGGGGTGATCGTGCGGTCACCAGGGCGACATAGCGCCCATCCTTCCTTACCAGTCAAATTACTGTCTGGTCGATAGTTCCGCAGTCGTAACAGTGATAAATCCGATTCACCATTTTCGTGCTTTGTGCACCAAAGTGGTATTACTAAAAAACTACCAATACAAACTGGTCTTGGTCATTTGTTCAATAATCTAAATAATGCTGCGATGCAGCGTTGTTTAGCGATTTGAATGATCTTGTTCGACTCATGTGACGACTTAAATTTTTTTATAAAAAATTTCTAAAAAAAATCATCACTCGCAATTCTGCGCTCGATTAAATGCCTTTTTATTATTGAAATTTGAGTCTCTGTTTTATCCTCTAAAAAACTCAATTTTCATAGACAAAAATTATGAAATTTAAGCGCAAATACAGGCCTTTTCATGCGGCGTTGCGTCAATTCATAAGAAGTTCAATAAAAGATCCAGTAATTTTTATTTTTCATGAAATCTGCATTTTTTCAGATCAGGTTTTCAAAAAAAGCGACCAGTCCAGTCCACTAAACAACAGCCGTGTAGTTTGCGAAATAGTGAATGTAAACAACGGTATATATAGATATATGAATTGTGCATTTGGATACCAATAATTTATTTATGTAATACCAGTTAGATGCCTATTGACAGCCACTTTTTCGATCCATAGAGTGTCCCCAGCGCAACGTTTCTACATGAAATTTTGGAGCTTGGACGCAAGGCAGGTTGGGGTGATGTGCGGGGCAGAGTACGCACAGCATCTTTCCCGGAAGGTCTTTGGAGAAGGACTGACCGGGTGAGTTGTAGCACTTGCAGTGACATGCGGCGTCTTGTTGGGCAGGTCTTGTTGTATTGGCGACTGTATCGAAAAAAAGGTTCTCCCTTTGCTGGTTTGACGCAACGTCAGGCCGCAGCGCGGAGAAGTAAATGAAAAATGGCCTGTCTGGGATAGGCGAGGCCGCAATCGATGGGGAGAACAGTAAGTGAACAAAAATTTAACACCAATAGCATCTGCGGTTGCACTACTGGTGATGGCAGCAGCAGCCATGCCGGTTTATGCGCAGCAGGCAGATGACACAGCCCCAAAGGCTGACAGCAAGAGCACTGACAAGAGCGGCCAGATTGAACAGGTCACCATCAGCGGCATCCGTGGTTCGTTGCAAAAATCCCTGACTCAAAAACGTAATGCCGATTCCCACGTGGAAGTCATCACAGCGGAAGACATCGGCAAGATGCCGGACAAGAACGTGGCCGACTCGCTGTCGCGCGTACCTGGCGTCACCATCGGCAATGCCGGCGCAACAGAAGGCGGTTTCGATGAAGCCGACCGGGTCAGTATGCGCGGCACCAGCCCCAGCCTGACGCAAACGCTGATCAATGGTCACAACGTGGCATCCGGCGACTGGTTCGTGCTGGACCAGTCGGGCCAGGTCGGCCGTAGCGTCAGCTACACCATGCTGCCTTCAGAGCTGGTCGGTTCGGTGGTGGTCCACAAGAGCTCGGAAGCCAGCCTGGTTGAAGGCGGCGTCGCCGGTTCGGTTGACATCATTACCCGCAAGCCGCTGGAGTTCAAGAAACAATTCACGGCTGAAGCAACCCTCGGCGCGGTATATGCAGATTTGCCTGGCAAGACCGACCCGCAAATAAGTGCGCTGATCAACTGGAAAAACGAAGCGAATACCTTCGGCATCCTGGTGCAGGCATTTTCGGAAGAGCGCCATCTGGAACGCCAGGGCCAGGAAATCCTCGGCTACACACAGATCGCTCCTGGCAGCAAAATCGCCACTGCGCATCCTGACCTGGCCGGCGTCTATGCACCTAACCTGATCAACTCCGCCCTGTTTGAGCAGCAACGCAAACGTACCGGCGGTTTGATCGATGCCCAGTTCAAGGTCAGCAACGATTTCTCTTTCGATATCAATGGCTTCACTTCGGAAATGAAGGCCGCCAACTACAACCGCAGCTATGAATTCTGGGGCGCGCAAGTTATCAACGCCGGTGCCGGCCAGTCGCCGAATCCTGGCTATACAGTCAAGAACAACACGCTGACATCGGCGACTTTTGCTCCTGTCGCCGGCACCAACTACGGCGTGTATGACCAGATTTCACGTCCAGATGAGAGCGCAAGTTCGAATTTTGTCGAGATCGGCACCAAGTGGCGCGCAAGTGATTCGCTGAATTTCACCACCAAGCTAGGTACGTCGACGGGTGAAGGCAAAACTCCTACGCAAAACGTCGCGGAATGGAATGTCGGCGTCGGCGCCGGCGCCGGTTACCAGCTGAACGGTATCGGCACTGCTGCCAACTGGAACCTGGGTGCTACCAATAACTCCAGCCCTAACACCGGCACAACCGCCTTCGGCTGGATCTTTGGCGACCAGAACGTCGACGTCAAGGATAAGGAAAACTGGGCTCAGATCGATGGTGAATACACTGCCGGCTGGGGTGCATTGTCGTCGGTGCAGTTCGGCGCACGGTATAACGACCATAAACGCAGTTCCGATGGCGTGATCGGCCAGGGACCGACAGCTGACGCAAGCAATCCAGCCAATTTCCCGCAAGGCTACCAAAATTTCCCGTCGAACTTCGGCAGCGGCCTGGGTAGCGGTTTCCCGACCAATGTCTGGTATTACACGCCGGGCCAGCTGGCAGCCTTCAATGCGTTCACCAACCGCGATCCGGTCTCACGTGAAGATTGGAATTCCGAGTTTTCGGTGAAGGAAAAGAATGCCGCCGGTTACCTGCAAGGCAATCTTGAAGGCAATCACTGGAGCGGTAATGTCGGCGTGCGTGTAGTGCAGACGCAAGAGAACGTTCTCTCCAACGTCGCGGCGCCAGCCACCGCGCCGGGAGCGATCACGACTTCGGCTTTCGGTCCGTTCGTCCGCCAGCAAGACAACAACACCTACGTCGATGTACTGCCTAGCGCCAATCTGAAATTTGAATTGAGCAAAGACGTGATTGCCCGTTTCGCACTGTCGAAGACCATGACGCGTCCGGATTACTCGGCGCTGGCTGGCCAGGTGTCGTTGTCGCCACCGGCGCAATTCGGTTCCATCGGCTCGGGCAGCGGCGGCAATCCGAATCTGAAGCCGATCACGTCGAACAACTTCGATACGTCGATCGAGTGGTACTTTGCTCCTCGTTCCCTGGTTTCGGCGAGTGTTTTCAACATGAACCTGACCAGCTACGTAGGCCTCGGCAGCGTCACCAGAAGCTATGTCACCAGCACGCCTGATCATCCTGCCAACTACATGGCCGACTATGTGCTGACCGTGCCGGTCAACACCAGTGGTACGGTAACCGGTGTCGAACTGGCGTATGAAATGCCGCTCGGGAAGTACTTCGGTTTTGCCACCAACGCCACCTTTATCAATGCCTATGACGCGAACAACGGTCCTTTGGTTGGCGCATCGAAACGTACCGCCAACCTGACGGCTTATTTCGAAGATGAGCGCTTCAATGCCCGCATCTCGTATAACTACCGTAGCGCCTTCTACAGCGGCCTGGATCGCAGCACTGCGTTCTATCAAGCCGGCGTCGGCACCCTGGCAATGTCTCTCGGCTTCAAGTACAGCGAACAGCTGGCCTTCACGCTGGATGCGCAGAACCTGAACAACCCAACCCTGAAGTACTACGCATTGAGCGAAGACCAGCCGCGCGCGTTCTACAAGAACGGCCGTCAGTTCTATCTCAATGCCCATCTGAAGTTCTAGCAAGGCAATACCGACATGCCGCCGTCCAAAGCGACATGCCGGATGAAACTGAAATTGTGTGCGGTTGAAGTAAGAGTTGACGTTGATTTGCCGAGAGAGCGTGGACAACCAGATATGCATGCACCCGCTTGGCTTTGATGAAAGCGCTCTCCGGTTTTTTTACCGGTCAGGTCAGCTACGATCCATTGAAATCGCCGGAAACCAATATAAGTTCAGGACGCCGACAGACGACATGTTGCGCCAGTGTCGTTGTCAATACCGAGATTGCCCGTAGTCAGGCAAACAAACAGGAGTCGTTGTATGGATTTCACGCAGGATGGGAAAAATCCCTCCAAGAATGTAGTTGGCATCAGCGTGGTTGTTGTTCTGCATGTTCTTCTGATTTACGCACTTCTTACTGGATTGGCGCGCAAGGTTGTGGAAGTGATCCAGCAACCGGTTGAAACCAAGATTATCGAAGAGATCAAACCGCCGCCACCGCCGCCACCACCGAAACAGGTTGTGCCGCCACCGCCAAAATCGGTCGCGCCGCCACCGCCGTTCGTACCTCCACCCGAGGTCAAGGTAACGCCGCCGCCAACAGACAACGTGATTGCCGCGGTGACCAACGTCAAGCCGCCGACCAATGATTTGCCGACATCGGTGGCGCAGCCTGCTACCAACGGCGAAGCAGGTCCAGCGCATACCAGCGCCAAGATTGCAGGAAATTGCGAGAAACCGGAGTACCCGCGCACTTCATTGCGTAATGAAGAAGAAGGCATGGTCACGGTCAAGCTGACCATCGGCGCCGACGGCAATGTGCTTGATTCTTCTGTTGAAAAGAGCAGCGGCTTCAAGGAGTTGGACAGAGCCACGGTGAAAGCCTGGAGCCTGTGTCATTTCTCGCCAGCCATGTCGGACGGCAAAGCGGTGCAGTCCACCACCAAAATGCAATATGTCTGGAAACTTGAGTAGGTTCACGTCAGCGCAGATATAGACGAACCATTTACCACGTCGCGATTGCGGCAATCTACTTTCTAATTTTGGAGCACAAGCATGTCTATCACCCGTAACCGCTTATTTTCCTTGCCTTCCGCCCTGGCTGCAGCCCTGATGATCTCTGCAATGACGATCTCGCCGCTGGCAGCAATCGCCCAAACTCCTGCCGCAGCATCTGCACCTGCTGCCGCTACCTCCGCGCCGGCCGCCGATGCACCTAAAGCTGCAGACGCTGCAGCAGCATCGCTGGTAGATACCCCCGTTCCGCCACCGGCTCCTGCCGATCACGAAACAGTCAATAACCCATACGGCCTGGACGCCCTGTGGAAAGGCGGCGACTTCGTTGCCCGCGGCACCCTGATCATCCTGGTGCTGATGTCGATGGGTAGCTGGTACATCATCATCACCAAGCTGCTCGAGCAAGTGAAGTTGATGGGTCAAGCCAGCAACGCTAAAAAGACATTCTGGAAAGCCGCTACGGTTGCTGCCGGTGTTGACGGCCTCAAGCCAAACAGCGCTTACCGCTTCATCGCGCAAAACGGTTTGAATTCGACCGAACACCACGACGGCGCCCTGCTGGAACAAATCGACCTGAACACCTGGGTCACCATGTCGATCCAGCGCTCGGTTGAGAAAGTACAAAGCCGCCTGCAAGACGGCCTGGCCTTCCTGGCAACCGTCGGTTCAACTGCACCGTTCGTCGGTCTGTTCGGTACCGTCTGGGGTATTTACCACGCGCTGACAGCGATCGGTATCGCCGGCCAGGCATCGATCGACAAAGTTGCCGGTCCAGTGGGTGAAGCGCTGATCATGACCGCAATCGGTCTGGCAGTGGCTGTGCCTGCGGTGTTGGGTTACAACTGGCTGGTTCGCCGCAACAAGAGCGCAATGGAAGAAATCCGTTCGTTCAGCGCCGACCTGCACTCGGTGCTGTTGAGCGGCGTGATGTCCTCGAGCTCGGCGGTCCAGGTTTCGCATATCAATAAAAAGGTTGGCTAATCATGGCGATGTCACTCGGCTCTGATGGGGACGAAGACGAAGTGATCGGCACGATCAACACGACGCCGCTGGTCGACGTCATGCTGGTCTTGCTGATCATCTTCCTGATTACGATCCCGGTGGTGACCCATACGATTCCAGTGAAGTTGCCGAACGAATTCGACGAACCTTACAAGACCAAGCCGGAGAACATCAATCTGGCGGTCAATAAGCAAGGCGACATGTTCTGGAACGAGCAGCTGGTGCCGAACACCACGACGTTGCTGGCGAAACTGAAGGAAGTGGCGGTTATCGTGCCACAACCGGAGCTGCATATCCGCGGCGACCAGCAAACCAAGTATGAATACATCGGCAAGGTGATCCTGACTGCGCAGCGGGCAGGGATCGCCAAGATCGGGTTCATTACCGAACCGCCTGCACGCAACTGATCAATTGCGGGACAGTTTATGAAGCGCTGAAGAGCGGTGAATGCACTGTCCCTCAACTGAACATTCAGGAAGTCTCAAACATGAGGAGCATCAAATGGGTATGAATGTAGGCTCATCCGGCGGCAACGCCAATGATCCGGAACCGATGATGGAAATGAACATGACGCCGCTGATTGACGTCATGCTGGTGCTGATCATCATGCTGATCATCACGATTCCGATCCAGAATCACGCGATCAAGCTGAACATGCCGACCGGTAATCCGCCGCCGCCACTGGCCTTGCCAGTGGTCGATACGGTGGATATCGATCCAACCGGCACGGTGATGTGGAACGGCACGCCGATGGCGAGCCGGGCCGAGCTGGAAGGCAAGCTGAAGCAAGTCGTCGCTGGCGGCAATATCGATGAAGTGCACCTGCGTCCGAACAAACTGGTGGAGTACAAGTCGGTCGCTGCCGTGATGGCATCGGCACAACGCCTGGGTGTCACCAAGATCGGCGTCGTCGGTAACGAGCAGTTCATGGAATAGTTAGTTGTTAACAAGGTAAGTTATGATTTATCTGCCCTTCTGATTAGTTGGGGACAGAGTCGCCCGGATAGCGTAATTCGCCGTGCGCTGGCTCTTAAAGCCGGGCTGGCCGCCTCTGTCCCGCAAGTAATTTGAATGCGGTTGACAGCCGCTTTCTGTCCTCATACAGTGAATCCAGTTTGTTTCCGCTAATAAAAACAATGCCAGTGGCAGATGAAAGCGATGGATGCAACAACATGATTGAATACCTGATTGGCGTCGATGGCGGTGGCACCGGCACCCGCGTACGCCTTGCGCGCAACGATGGTGTATTGCTGGCGACCGGAAGCGGCGGTCCTTCGGGACTGATGCACGGCGTTGAACAAGCCTGGTCCGCGGTGCTGGATGCGCTGCATGGCGCATTTTCGACGGCGGGGCTGGTACGTCCGGCACTCGATAAAATGGCGATTGGACTTGGCCTGGCGGGAGTGAACAACAGGCAATGGGCAGCTGATTTTTCCGCCAGGAATCCTGGCTTCGGAGATGCTGTGATCGAGACCGACGCCTTTACCACATTGGTCGGCGCGCACCAGGGCCAGCCAGGCGTCATCATCGCCATCGGCACCGGTAGCGTCGGCGAAGTATTGACGACTGATGGCCAACGGCGTGAAGTGGGCGGTTGGGGTTTTCCAGCCAGCGACGAAGCCGGCGGCGCCTGGCTCGGCATGCGCGCCATTACCCACGCTCAGCAAGTGCTGGACGGTCGTGCGCCAGGCAGCGATTTTTCACGCGCACTGATGTATTTCTGCGATCGTAGCAACCAGGCGCGCAACGTTCATTTCGACAGCCATCGCGATAGCATGTTCGCCTGGCTGGCAAGCGCCAGCCAGACCGCTTACGCGCAAGTAGCGCCGTTGGTCATCCAGCATGCCGAAAGCGATCCTGCGGCACGCCAGTTGATGCTCGACGGCGGCCGGGAAGTAGCCAAGATCGCCGCCGCGCTTGATCCGGGCGGAGAGCTCCCGATAGCACTGTGTGGCGGCATCGCTGCGCACATACAGCCGTACCTGCCGGAGCCGTTGCTGGCGCTGGTAGTCAAACCGCATGCCGATGCGGCAGCGGGTGCTTTACGCCTGATCGATCAGCGCTTAAAAGGATATCAAACATGCTAGCTCAAATAGAAAAACTCAAACCGGATGCCGCCAGCGACACGCCTTTATATCTGCAACTGGTCAACCGGCTGTCCGAGCAAATCAATGGCGGCGTCTGGCAACCTGACGAAGCGCTGCCTTCCGAGCGCATCTTGGCGGAATCGCTTGAGATATCCCGGGTGACCGCACGCAAAGCCATCGACGTTTTGTGCGACCGCGGCATGCTCATTAGAAAGCGCGGTTCCGGCACCTACATCACGCCTAAGTTGGAACAGCCGCTGTCGCGCCTGACCAACTTCAGCGAAGAGTTGCGGCAACGCGGCTTTCGCCCGGGATCGCAATGGCTGCTGCGCGAAACCGGCATCGCGGTGGCGGAAGAAATCCTGGCGCTGGGTTTGTCACCCAATACCGTAGTGTCGCGGCTGAAGCGCTTGCGGACTGCAGATGACGTGGTGATGGCGATCGAAACCACCACCATCCCGGCCTTGTATCTGCCGGATCCGAAAGCGGTGACCGATTCCTTGTATGTGCATCTGGAGACGCTCGGCGTAGCGCCGGTGCGGGCCTTGCAGCATATCCGCGCCATCAACGCCAGCGCCGACCAGGCCAAGCTGGCGGACATCAAGACCGGCGCAGCGATGCTGCACATCACGCGCGTCGGCTATCTGGAAAGCGGCGCGGCGATCGAGCTCTCGCATTCCTATTGCCGCAGCGACTACTATGACTTCGTTGCGGAGTTGCGGCGATGACCGGAAGCAGTCAGCCGGGCAGCGAACAACGCAGCGCTACACTCAGAGGCAATATCCTGACGCCGCAGGGCTGGATCAGCGGCATCCTGCATTTCGATGGTCGCATCAATGCGATTGACGGCATGCCGGTCGATCCCGAAGATAACAGCGATCCTTACATCTTGCCGGGTTTCATCGATTTGCACGTGCATGGCGGCGGCGGCAAAGACATCATGGATGGCGGCGACGCTGTCGATGTCATCGCTGCGATTCATGCGCAGCATGGCACCACCAGCATGCTGGCGACGACCATGACTTCGCCGCTGAGCGATCTGGAACAGGCGCTGGAAGCCTGCGGCCACGCCTGCCGCACGCGTCGCGCAGGTACTGCGCGGGTGCTTGGCGTGCATCTGGAAGGTCCGTACATCAATCCCGGCAAGCTTGGCGCGCAGCCCGATTTTGCACATGCCGCCACCTTGCAGGAAGTGGCGCGCCTGAGTGTGCTGGCGCCGATCAAACTGATTACGGTAGCGCCCGAGATGGAAGGCCATCTGGAAGTGGTGCGCATGCTGAGTGAATCCGGCATGCGGGTGCAGATCGGCCATACCCTGGGCAGTTATGAAGACGGCGTCCAGGCGTTGCAGCACGGCGCTTCCGGCTTCACCCATTTGTTCAACGCCATGACCGGCTTCCAGGCGCGCGCGCCCGGCATGGTTGGCGCGGCGCTGGCGCATGCGCGCTACTCGGAACTGATTCCCGATTTGCTGCATGTGCATTCGGGGGCGATCAAGGCAGCATTGCGCGCTATTCCCAGGTTGTACTGCGTGACCGACTCAACCGCCGCCACCGGCATGCCGGACGGCGACTACATGCTGGGCCGTCAGCATGTGCACAAATGCATGGGCGGCGTCAGGCTGGCCGACGGTACCTTGGCCGGCAGCACGCTGACCATGGACCAGGCCTTGCGCAACCTGGTCGGCCTCGGCCTTGATCTGGCGGATGCGTCGCACCGCGTCTCGACGTATGCCGCCGATCATCTTGGCTTGCCGGAGCGAGGCCGTCTGGTGCATGGCTGTCACGCCGACCTGGTGGTGCTGGACCGGCAACTTAATTTAACCGCGGTATATGTAGAGGGAGAACAGATTGGTCACAGAGAAGTTTAGTTCGCTGATGTTGCAGGAAGCGTGTTCGGCTGCCGAGCATGTAGCTTTACAACTGACACGAGACGGCGACAGCTATGCAGCACTCGGCGCTCGCCTGCGCGCAGCGCAACCGGGCAACGTGCTGACTGTCGCACGCGGCAGTTCCGATCATGCCGCCAGTTATTGCGCCTACCTGATCATGGCGCGTCTTGGCCGCATCGTGGCCTCGCTGCCGATGTCGCTGGTGACGCTGTACCGGTCGCCGCTGGTGACCCGCGATGCGCTGGCGATTGCCATTTCCCAATCCGGCCAAAGCCCGGACGTGATCGAACCGATTCGTTATTTCCGCGAAGGCGGCGCAACGACGGTGGCGCTGGTGAACGATGCTGCTTCGCCGCTGGCCGGCAGCGCCGAATGGACATTGCCGCTGCACGCAGGGCCAGAATTGAGCGTGGCGGCGACCAAGAGTTTCATCACCAGCCTGGTGGCCGCAGCACGACTGGTGGCGCATTGGCAGGACGACGCCGAATTTCTGGCGCAGATCGAAGCCTTGCCGGCGGCACTGCGCGCGGCCACCGAAGTGGATTGGTCAGCAGCGATTGAAGTATTGGCGCCAGCCTCCAGAATCATGGTGGTAGGACGCGGCGCCAGCTTTCCGGTGGCGCTGGAAGCGGCCCTCAAGTTCAAGGAAACTTCGGTGCTGCAAGCAGAAGCGTTTAGCGGCGCCGAGATCAAGCATGGCCCGATGGCGTTGATTGACGAAGGTTATCCCTTGTTGATTTTTGCAACCCGCGGACCGACCCAGGCCAGCCTGCTCAAGCTGGCGGAAGAAATGCGCGGCCGTGGCGCACGCGTGTTGCTGGCGGCGCCGGCCGATGTGAGCGAGCGCGACCTGACATTGCCGGTTGGGTCGACGCCGGATCTGGATCCGATTGTCGCCATTCAAGCCTTCTATGTGATGGCCGCCAACCTGTCGATTGCGCGTGGACTGGATCCCGACAAGCCGCGTCACCTCAGCAAAGTGACCAAGACTAACTGATTGATGCCGGCGCGGGCTATTGCGCCGGATAGATGGAGCAGCAAGATGAGTAGCAAGCTAGAGCACACCACCACGCGCCAGATCGCCGGGCAGTTGATCATGATTCGCATGCCGGGCACGGTGCTGGATGCGGAGACTGCGCAGTTTCTACGCGATAACCATATCCGCGCAGTGTGCCTGTTCCGTCAGAACATGGTCAATGCCGAACAGCTGAGCAAGCTGACTGCCGATTTGCGTGCGGTGATGGGACCGCACGCGCTGATCGGCATCGACCAGGAAGGTGGCGCGGTAGTGCGCGCAACCTGGCTGCCGTCACCGCCGGCGGCAATGTCTCTGGGGGCAAGCAATGACGTGGCGTTGGCGCACACGGTCGGCGCGGCAGTGGCGCGTGGCATCAGGTCGCTCGGTTTTAACTGGAATTTTGCACCGGTGCTGGACTTGAACAACAATCCGGCCAATCCGGTGATCGGCGAGCGCTCCTTCGGTTCCGATCCGCAACGCGCTACCGAGCTGGCGCTGGCATGGATGGAAGGCAGCTTGTCGGAAGGCGTGGCCTGCTGCGTCAAGCATTTTCCCGGTCACGGCGATACCCATGTCGATTCCCATCGCGACCTGCCTACCGTCGATAAGCCGCGCAGCGCGCTGGATGCGCTGGAGCTGGCGCCGTTCAAGGCGGCGCGGCGGGCGCCGGCCATGATGAGTGCGCACATCGTCTATCCGGCGCTGGATGCGGAACATCCAGCCACCTTGTCGCGCAAGATCCTGACCGATCTGTTGCGTACAGAATGGGATTACCGTGGCGTCATCATCACCGATGGCATGG
Source organism: Collimonas arenae (assembly GCF_000786695.1). Classification (NCBI taxonomy): domain Bacteria; kingdom Pseudomonadati; phylum Pseudomonadota; class Betaproteobacteria; order Burkholderiales; family Oxalobacteraceae; genus Collimonas; species Collimonas arenae. The sequence continues at coordinate 1,746,635 of NZ_CP009962.1, forward strand.
ACATGCATGCCATTGCCGGCCGCTACGGCGTCGGCAAAGCCGCCGTGCAAGCACTGGCTGCCGGCGCTGACATGGTGATGGCGCTGGGTAACCGCAGCACACAGGAAGAAACCTTGACGGCGCTGACGGCGGCATTGAGTACGGCGGAGCAGGGCAGCAATCTTGACAGCAGCAATATAGAAGCCCGCCTGGTGCGCCTCGACAGTCTCGCTGTCACTTATCCTTGCGCTGCTTTCGGCTATCTGACCGAGCCTGCCGACCAGCGGCTGATGGTCGATGCCTGGCGGCGCGGCTTGACCGTTACCGGTAATCCACAACGCCTGGCCGATGGCGCAAAGGTGCGCCTGGTGGCTTGCGCCGATGCGTCGGGCGACGGCGTCGCCGAAGCGGGCCTGCCTGCCAGCGCAGTCGCCGACTTGCTGGCGCGACGCTACGATGTCGACCTCGTTACTTTCGACGATGCAGAGGCGTTTGACTGGGCCGCTTTGCCGGATGACGGTCGCACTGTAATCCTGGCGTCGACCACCCGCTTGCGCTATGGCGCGAGGGCGCGGCAAAGCTGGCGTCCCGACCTCCATCTGGCGTTGTGGAATCCGTTCCAGACGCTGGATATCGCAGCTCCGGCGCTGATTACCTACGGTTTTTCCGTAGCTGCCCTGGATGCGGTCGGCGACTGGCTGGCGGGGACATTGGAAGCGCATGGCAAGATCCCGCTGGCGGCGATGGTCAGCAGCGATTTGCAATCCTCGCAATCCTCGCAATAATCACCAAGTATCCACCAGAGACCAGAATGGCTTACGACCTCGGCAACGCAGAACCGATCATCTTATACAAGGCGGCTGTTGACATGCGCATTGAAGAAAAGCCCGAGCATCATCCCGCACTCTGGGTGCCGTCCCTGTATTTCGCCGAGGGCCTGCCGTATTTCGTGGTGGCGACCATCGCCGGCCTGATGTACAAAAGCATGGGCATGGCCAACGACCAGATTGCCCTGTGGACCGGGATGCTGGGTTTTGTCTGGGTCTTCAAGCCGCTCTGGAGTCCGTTCCTGGAAGCTGCGCGCAGCAAGAAAGCAATCGTCCTGCTGTTCCAGTTTTTCGGCGGGGCCAGTCTCGGGCTGGTAGCGCTGGCCTTGCATTGGCCGAATTATTTCGCAGTCAGCATCGCCTTGCTGGCGCTGGTGGCGATCTCTTCTGCAACGCATGATATCGCCGCCGACGGCTTGTACATCGCCAGTCTCAGTTCGACCGAGCAGGCTACCTATGCCGGCTGGCAGGGCGGCTTCTACAATGTCGCGCGCTTCTTTTCGTTGGGCGGGCTGGTGGTGCTGGCCGGTTATTTTGAAAAACATATGCCGGTGGCGCAAGCCTGGAGCCTGATATTCGGCATGCTGGCGCTGAGCATGCTGCTGCTCGCTGCCTATCATCTCTGGGCCCTTCCGGTTGGCCGGAATCCGGAGCGTCCGGCCGGTGGCAAGGGTGTGATGAGGGACGTCTGGCTGACCTTGCGTGAGGTGATTATCGATTTCTTCCAGAAACCAGGCATCTGGCTGGCGATCCTGTTCATCATCCTGTTTCGCGCCGGGGAAGGGCAGATTACCACTATCGGCCCTCTGTTTCTGCGCGCTGCGCGGGCGGAAGGCGGCCTGGGACTGGCGACGGCGGAAGTCGGCGCCGTGTATGGCACGCTGGCTACCGTGGCCTTCATCGGTGGCAGCCTGTTGGGTGGTTACTTCACTGCCTGGCGTGGTTTGAAGCGCAGCATGTTCTTCCTGATCCTGGCCATGAACCTGCCCAATCTCGCCTATTTTTTCCTGAGCACCGCCATGCCCACCAACCTGGGCGTAATCGGCGCTGCGCTGAGCCTGGAGATGTTCGGCTACGGCTTCGGCTTCGTCGGCCTGATCCTGTTCATCATGCAGGAAGTCGCGGTCGGCAAGTACCAGATGGCGCACTATGCACTCGGCACCGGCATCATGCAGCTGGGTTATGTGCTGTTCAAGATCGTCAGCGGTTCGGTCCAGGCGGCGCTTGGCTACCAGCACTTTTTCCTGTGGGTGCTGATATCGGCGATACCGGTGTTGCTGCTGTCGCGCATCGTGCCGATCGGGCGTCATGAAAAAGCCGCCGCAGACGCCGCGCAAGCGGTCGCGAGCTGACGATGAAGCGTCTTCAGCATAGCCTGCTGGCGCTCGCCGCCATGTCGGCTGCGGGCAGCGCCAAGGCCGCTGGCACAGGGATCTTCTTTGATGATTTCCATTACGCAGACGCCAAGGCGCTGCTGGCCGGCGGCTGGAAAATCCGCGACCAGCAAGGCCATCCAGGCATAGAACATGGCCAGTGGGGACCGGACACGATCAGCATCGTGGATGATCCGGAAACCAGTGGCGAACGCCTGCTGCGCTTGAACGCACGTACTGACGGTACGGCGCAAGGTACGTTCCAGGCGCAGCTCTGCCATCAGCGTAAATATTTCGAGGGCACCTACGCTGCCCGCATTCGTTTCAGCGATGTTCCCGTGGAAGGCCCCGGCGGTGATCTGGTGGTCGAGGCTTTCTATGCCTCCAGCCCGCTGAAGCATGATTTTGATCCGCAATATAGCGAACTTGACTGGGAGTATCTGCCCAACGGCGGCTGGGGTAATCCGCATAGCCGTTTGTATAGCGTGTCCTGGCAAACCGTGCAGATGGAACCCTGGAACGCCTTCAACCAGGTACATGAAGAACAGCGCGCCTTGGGCGGTTGGCACACCGTGCAGATGCAAGTCGCCGCCGGGAAAATCCGCTATTTCCTGGATGGCGTGCAACTCGACGAGCACGGCGGCCGCAATTATCCGGCGCAGCCGATGTCGATCAATTTCAACCTGTGGTTTTCGCCGAGTGGCGTGCTGCCCGATACCAAGGCGCTGCGCCGCTATCAGCAGGATGTGGCCTGGGTGCTGCACGCCAAGGACCAGCTGCTGTCGCCGGTGCAGGTCGATGCGGCAGTCAGCGCTTATCGCAAGGCCGGCACGCATCAGGTCGATACCGTACCTGCGATGACGCCTGCATTGGCGTCGAATTGCGATTTTTAACATTACCTGAGCAGGTGGACGCACGATGAAACTGATTCGATTGACGATGTTGATGGCGGCGCTGCTGCCGTTGTTGGCCAATGCGGAGGGCGCAAGCGCCAAGCCGGGATATAAGGTTGTCGCCTACTATCTGCCGTCACAGCGCCAGTATTCCGCAGCAGATATCGATCCAGCTAAAATCACCCACCTGAACTACGCCTTCGCGGTCATCAAGGATGGTGAAGTGGCTGCCGACCAGGCAATCAGCGCCGAGCAAGGGCCGCGCGATTTTGTCGTGCTGCGTGCCCTGAAGCAGAGAAACCCTGCGTTCAAGACCTTGATTTCCGTTGGCGGATGGGCCGGTTCAAAGGACTTTTCCAATGTCGCCCTGACGCCGCAAGCACGCAAGAAATTCGCCGCCAGCGCGCTGGATTTTATTCGCAAGAATGGTTTTGACGGCGTCGACATCGACTGGGAATTTCCGGTCGCCGGCGGCGATGCCGGCAACGCCATGCGGCCGGAGGACAGGCAGAACTACACGCTCTTGCTGCAAGCCTTGCGCGATCAGCTCGACAATGCCGGCAAGCAGGAGCACCGCAGTTATCTGTTGACTGCTGCGATAGGTAACAACCGGGCTTTTTTCCAGAACACGGAGATGCCCAAGGTCGCAACGATCGTGGATTGGGTCAATATCATGACCTATGACTTCAGCGGTACATGGAACAAATTTGCCGGTCACGTTGCGCCGCTATATAACGATCCGGCGCTGGCGCGGCCCGAAGCCAATCCGAAATTCAATGTCAGCAGCACCGTGGAGATGGCTTTGCAAGAAGGGATTCCCGCCGGAAAACTGGTTCTGGGCATGCCTTTCTACGGCTATAGCTGGAAGAAATGCGGCGCAACGCTGCATGGCCAGCATCAGGACTGCGATGGCAAAGGGCGGGGCAGTATAGAGGATGGCGAGCTGGACTATACCGATATCGACAGCACGCTGGTCAACCGTAACGGCTTCACCCGTTACTGGAACGACGCCGCCAAAGTGCCTTATTTGTTCAACCCGGATACAGGTGAATTTGTCAGCTACGACGATCCCGAATCGCTGGATTATAAAATCAGGTATTTGAAACAGAAGGGGCTGGGCGGAGCGATGTTCTGGCAACTGTCTGCAGACCGCAATGCGGCCTTGCTGGACAAGGTGGCGGCGGACTTGCTGCCGCCAAGATAATTTTTCGCCTGCCGGTTACTCCAGATGCCAGCCGCGCGAATACAGGCAGGATTTGACCATGGCGTCTCTCTCGCTGTTGTTGATATCGTATTGCGAATAGCTCGGCGGCACATACATGCCAGGATAGGTCGTGCACCTGGTATCGCCATTATCATTTTTCCTGCAATAGGTATTTCCCGGCGTTTGCATGCCCGGGTTGAACTGGCTCGCCACAACGATCGGATAAATCCGCATGGCTTCCTGTTTGCAGGCGAACTCGTCCGGGTAAAGTTCGGTTGACGGCTTGTTTGGATGGACCCATGTGGAGGCGCAGCCGGACAGCATGACGGCGGCAAGAAAGGCGATTCCTGTGTGCAGAATGTTCATCGTGATTCGTTTTGACGCAATGCGAAAATGGTGTGTATTGAGCAAATAGTAACATTCGATTTGCGTCGCTCAAAAAAAAGCCGGCTCCGAAGAGCCGGCTGGCTTTTACTTCAGGCTGCGTGCTTTCGCTTACAGCCCCAGTCTTGAGATGAAAGTATTGGTGAAACCCAAGGTGCCGGCCGAACCGTAAGTGTTGCAGGTTGGCGAAGCAGAACCCGGTGCGCAGTCATTGTCGCGATCGAAGGACCAGAAATGGATCCCGGCCAGGCCGTTGGCCTGGGCGAAATTCACCAGCGTCGCCACATCGGCGATCGAGAAAGTTTCATTAGCCGAGTCGTTGCCGCCGATCATCGGAGTGACTTCAATCTGCTTGTACGGCACGCCGTTCTGGTTATGCAGGTTGACCGCCGATTGCACCGCCGAAGCGCCCATGTCGCAAGCGCCGCTGCTGTTGGTGATGCAATTGCCGCCGGCCGGGCTGCCGTAATCCATCGCCATCAGGTTGATGGTGTAGTTGGTCAGGCCATAGGCCTGGATCGACTGCATCACCTGCACGCCGTAGTAACCGAGGCTTGGCGAGACATTACCGCCCAGCGTCGCTATCGTGAAGCTAAAGCGCAGGTTCGGATAAGCCGCCTGTGCGTTTTTCACCCGCAGCACGAGGTTGTTGATATCCGCAGCAGTCTGACCGGCTTCTATATCGAAGTCTATGCCCACCAGGTTTGCCGAATAATAGGTCTGGATAAATTTCGTGAAGTCGGCATCGTTGGTGCAAGTGAACGAGCCCGATGCGCCGCCGGTGGAGACAATGTATTTCTTGCCGGCGTTGACGAACGCTTGCACATTGGCTGCAGCGAAGGCCGATGCCGATACGCCGCCCCAGTTTTCACTACCGCAGGCGCCGGTCGCAAAGGCCCAGGTCAGGGTGGTGAGTTTGGCTGGCATGGCGCTCAGTACCGTCTGGGCACTGCCGTTGACGGCGGTACTCATAGCATAGGTATTCCAGTTCAGGTTGATGCTGCCGTCTTTGTATGGACTGAAAACGAAGCCGGCCGGCGTGGTGCCGCCACCTGGAGGAGGAGGAGGAGGTGGCGGAGGAGGCGGAGGAGGAGTAACTGTGCCGCCGCAGTTGGCGACGATGGTCCATGGCTGGCCGGTGCCCGAGCCGCCGTTGCTGGTCGAAGGATTATTCCCCTGGGTCCACCAGTTCGCTTTGTAATTGACGCCGTTGTAGCTGACGGTGGCGCCGCCGGTATAGGCTACGCTGGCGCTCCACGCGGTGTAGCAGGTTACCGTCGTCGCAGCCTGTGCGCTCGCAATCAATGGACTGGCGTCAGCGCTGCCAGTCGTTACGGCGCCGCAGGCCAGGGCGAGCATAAGGCCCTGTATGAGTTTCAGTTTCAATGTTCTCTCCTGAGAAGGTTGGTCAGCAGCCTTGGCTGCCGGAAGGCATATCGAGACTGTTACGCGTTGCGAACCAAGAATCGAAGCCGTTGCAAATGCCGCTGCGCCAGATTGCCGAAGGCAGACAACATCTCATCCATCATCTTCAGTATTTCCATATGGAAATACTGAATTAAGGGCACTGTAGAAGCAGGAAAAGTGGATGTCAATATGTATCTAACTGGTATTGCTTTAATAAATTGGTGGTCTCATTCTGGTTTGTTAAATATTTCTTCAATGTATTGATTACATTGGCTTTAATGGAAATTGTTCAGGCTGTTCTTTTGATAAGTGGACTGGTTGCGGTTTTGCAGTCCGAAGTGAAAATGTGCGTTTGCAGCGTAACGACGCAGCAGCAGCAGCGGATGGTTTTTCGAGGCGGATCGCGGCAGCAAGTATAATTCTTGCCTTTTTCATTATTCCCCCTGTTTGCTGCGGGAGAAGCGCTGCTATTGCCGGTTGTCCAAGCGCTGGCTTGAGGCCGCGCCATTGTTTTTTCAAAGGAAGTTGTTGCATGAGTTTATTTCGTACCAAAGATCTGGATCAGATGATCCATTCCAGCCGCAGCGATACCGGTTTGCAACGCACGCTCGGCGCCATGGACCTGACCTTGCTGGGTGTCGGCGCCATTGTCGGCACCGGCATTTTCGTCCTGACCGGCAGCGGCGCCTTGCTGGCGGGGCCGGGGCTTTCGCTGTCGTTCATATTGGCTGCCATCGCTTGCGGTTTCGCCGCGCTGTGCTACGCAGAATTTTCTTCCACCGTGCCGGTGTCCGGCTCGATCTATACCTATAGCTACGCCACGATGGGCGAACTGGTGGCCTGGATCATCGGCTGGGACCTGATGCTGGAATACGGCCTCGCGACCTCGGCGGTGTCGGTCGGCTGGTCGGGCTACATGCAATCGTTGCTATCCGGCTTCGGTATCGGTTTGCCTGCGGTACTAACGGCAGCGCCGGGCGCAGTGCCGGGTGTGACCACCTGGTTCAATTTGCCGGCATTCTGCATCCTGCTGGTGATTACCGCCTTGCTATCGATCGGGATCCGCGAATCTGCGCGCGCCAACAACATCATGGTATTCATCAAGATCGCCGTGGTGGTGCTGTTCATCGCGGTCGGCTTCGGCCATGTGCAGCCGACCAACTGGCAGCCGTACCTGCCGTTCGGCTACAACGGCGTGTTCAACGCTGCGGCGATCGTGTTCTTTGCCTTTATCGGTTTCGATGCGGTGACCTCGGCTGCCGAAGAGGTGAAGAATCCGGCGCGCAACCTGCCGATCGGGATTATCGCTTCACTGGGGATTTGTGCGCTGCTGTATGTGGTGGTGGCTGCGATCATGACCGGTATCGTGCCGTTCCAGAAATTTGCTGGGGTTGATCATCCGGTGTCGCTGGCGTTGCAATATGCGGGTGAGAATTGGGTTGCCGGCTTTGTCGATCTTGGGGCGATCATCGGCATGACTACGGTGATCCTGGTGATGACTTATGGCCAGACGCGGATCTTGTTTGCGATGTCACGCGATGGTTTGCTGCCGAAGAAGCTGTCCAGCATTCATCCGCGCTTTGCTACGCCGTTCTTTACCACTTGGCTGGTAGGCGTGATGTTTGCGTTTATCGCGGCGTTGATTCCCTTGAATATCCTGGCTGAGCTGATCAATATCGGGACCTTGATGGCGTTTTCGCTGATTGCCGTGGCGGTGCTGGTGTTGCGTAAGACGCGGCCGGATTTGCCGCGGGCGTTTCGTTGCCCGGGGGTGCCGTTTGTGCCGCTGGCGGCGATTGGGTTTTGTGTGTTTTTGATGTTTCATTTGCAGGCTGTGACTTGGATTGCTTTCCTTTGCTGGTTGGCGATTGGGTTCTTGGTGTATTTTGGCTACGCGCGTCGCCGCTCGCTGCTACATCCGAAGTAGTAGTTAAATGGGGTCAGAGGCGCTCGGCTAGAGTTTTTTTTCGCGGTTTTTTGCGAAAATTACTCTGACCCCTTTTAACGGGCCACGGAGTACGTGCGTTGGCATTTGGATGTTCGGTCGTCGTTACTTGAAACGGTTGCTACTCCGTGGATGCAAGCCGGGGATAGCCCGGCAGCTACTCACTTTCTTTTGCTTCGCCAAAAGAAAGTAAGCAAAGAAAAGGCGACCGCAAAGCCCTTGCCTTCCCTTCGGTCAGGTCCCCAAAAGAAGCGCGTGCCAGTCGGGTGGGGCACAAACTCGCTGCGCTCAGACATGTGCCCCACAATTCCCGACCGGCACGCACCTCTTTTGGCAAGTTCTCAATGCGGGGTAGTTCAAAAGCAACGACAACTTCAAAAGCAAAAGCAAAAGCAAAAGCAAAAGCAAAAGCAAAAGCAAAAGCAAAAGCAAAAGCAAAAGCAAAAGCAAAAGCAAAAGCAAAAGCAAAAGCAAAAGCAAAAGCAAAAGCAAAAGCAAAAGCAAAAGCAAAAGCAAAAGCAAAAGCAAAAGCAAAAGCAAAAGCAACTGAAACTGTAACTGTAACTTCAAAAGCAACTGCAACCGCAAAAGCTAATACAACGTCAACAACAAAAGAAAAAAGCCGCTGCCGTGTTCGCTTGTTTCATTGCGAACGCGGCAGCGGCTTTTGCCTGGTGGCTGTTTCTTAGGGTTTTGCGGCTACGGCGGTGTTTGCTTTTGCTTCGTCGCGTGCAATCACTACGCTGAGCTTGCTTGGGTCGATGTGTTTGCGGAATGCTTCGTTGACTTGCTCGACGGTCAGGGCGCTGATCTTGTCTTCGATCTGTTTGCTCCAGGCGAAGGTGCGGTCCAGATCCAGGTACCTGGCCCAGCCGGCGCTGAGTGCGTTGTCTTGGGAACGGGCGCGCTGGTTCTCTTGTAGGATGCCGGATTTGGCACGGGCCAGTTCATCGGCGCTGAAACCTTCTTTCAATGCGCGCGCCAGTTCTTCCTTGACTGCCAGGTCGACTTTTTCAAGATTTTGCGGGGCGGAGATGGCTTGTACCGAGAACCTGGCGGCGCGGCTGATGGCGCTGATGTCGACTGAGGAGCCGATGCCATAGGACAGGCCTTCTTTCTGGCGCACCCGATCCACCAGGCGTGATTTCAGGCTGCCGCCGCCGAACAGGTAGTTGGCGACCATCATGGCTGGATAATCGGCGTCGTCATCGCGCATGTCCAGATTCTCCCGGGCGACATAAAAGCCGTTTTCCTTGTCCGGTGAATTGATCACCTGCTGGAAAGGCGCCACGTCGAAGTTCTGGCGGATCAGACGCTGGTAGGGCGCTGCGCTTTTCCAGCTGCCGAATTCGTCCTGCACTACCTTGGTCACCGCCGCAACGTCGAAATCGCCGACGATCGCCAGCTCGCCTTGCGACGCACCGTAAAAGTCGTGATGGAAAGCGCTGACGTCAGCCAGCGATTCGGCCTTGATGCTGGCGATTTGCTGGTCGGTGGTTTGCGCCGCCAGCCAATGGCCTTGCGGGTACTTATTAAAATGCTGGGCGATGGCTTCCGCCGCCAGCGTGTTTGGCTCGTTGCGCGAAGCTTCCAGGTCAACCAGCGATTCTTTGCGCATCCGTTCAAATTCGGCCGGATCGAGACGCGGTTGCTTGAGTACGCTGGCGACCAGTTTCAATGCGGCCGGCAGATTAGCGCGGGTGGTCTGGAATTGCGTCAAGCCGCCGCTGATCTTCAGCTTGGAAAATTCATCGGCCAGTTGTTCGCGGGTCAATGCGGTGGTGCCGCGCATCAGCATGGCGTCCATCAGCTCGGATGCCGTCTTCTTGCCGAACAGGCTCTTTTCATCGCCCCACTTCAAGTCGATTTTGACCGAGACGGTTTCACCACGGGTCTTTTTCGGCAGCAGCGCCACTTTCAGTCCGCCGATCTGCGAGCGCTGGGTGCGGGCGTCGATATTGGCTTGCGACGGATCGAAAGCTTCGCCGTCGGCAATCGCCTGTGCTGGCTTGTATTCCTTCAGTACGTCGGCAAGGGCGGGTGCGGCAGGAACATCGGCGCGCAGCGGCTGGTCTTCCGGCAGGAACATGCCGACGGTGCGGTTGTCGCGGGTGAAGTAATGCGCCGCAACGGCCGCAACCTGCGCCGAGGTAACCTTGTTGGAACGGTCGCGGCCGAGGAACAGCAAACGCCAGTCGCCCAGCGCAATCGTGCCCGACATGGCAACGCCCACGCGCTGGTGATCGTTCAGCAGTTTTTCGAAGGCATTGGCATTGGCCAGACGCACCCTTTCCATTTCTTCGGGAGTAGGCGGCGTCTTGGCGAACTGTTCGACGCCGTCGATCAGCGCTTGCCGCACCGGTTCAATCGGTTCGCCCTTCTTGACCACGGCGGCGATGATTTCCAGGCCCGGCGCATAGCCGGTCATTTCATAGTTGAACACGGCCGTGGCTTTGCCGGTTTCCACCAGCGATTTGTGCAGGCGGCCGTTAGGCGTATCCGCCAGGATCGTGCCGGCATACGACAGCGCATCGCTGTCCGGATGCAGTTCGCTCGGAATCTTATAGGCCACCGCCACAATCTGGACGTCGCCCTGACGTCGCACGGTGACGCTGCGTTCGCCATCCTGGGTCGGTTCCACGGTCCAGAATTCACGCATCTTGCGGGTTGGTTTAGGCAGCTTGCCGAAAGCCTGATTGACCCATGCCAGCGTGGTGGCCGGGTCGAATTTACCTGCGATCAGCAGCACGGCGTTGTCCGGCTGGTAGTAGGTGCGATAAAAGGCTTGCAGGTTTTCGATCTTGACGTTTTCGATATCGCTGCGATTGCCGATGGTCGGCTTGCCGTAGTTGTGCCAATCGTAGGCAACCCCTTGCAGGCGCTTGATCAGCACGCCGAACGGTGAGTTTTCACCCTGTTCGTATTCGTTGCGGACCACGGTCATTTCACTGTCCAGGTCTTTGCGGGCAATGAAGGAATGCAGCATGCGATCGGCTTCCATGTTGATCGCCCACTTCAGGTTGTCGTCGCCGGCCTGGAAGATTTCATAGTAATTGGTGCGGTCGACATTGGTGGTGCCGTTGAACGACATGCCGCGCTGGCTGAAATCCTTGGGAATCGAAGGATGGTCCGGCGTGCCTTTGAACATCAGGTGTTCCAGCAAATGCGCCATGCCGGTTTCGCCGTAATTCTCGAAACGCGAACCGACCAGATAGGTCATGTTGACGGTCACGGTTGGCTTGGACGAATCGGGAAACAGCAAGACTTTGAAGCCGTTGGCGAACGCGTATTCGGTAATGCCTTCAGCGGACGGACCTTGGGTCACGCCGGCAGGCAAGGGCAACGCGGCGGTTGCCGCTTCTGTAATGCCGATAAAGCCGATGCCGCAGGCCGCCGCCAGCAAGTACGACAACAAACGGTTTGACCAGGGACGCTTACGGAATAGATGCATGAAATATCCGATCTGTGGAGAAGTAGGTAGACAAATATACGTTAAAGACTGAAGTGTGAATCGGAATCCGGTTTGTGGCAGATGCGCCAGCGGAGGGGGATGCCCCCAGACAAGATAAGCCTTGTTTATTTTGCCACAGCAGCCAATGGAAAAAGATCTATTTGCTGATTTGCGTAAAAAACGCGGGGCGTAGCATCTTCCTGTGCGAGATTTTTTGTGCGGCACGGACCTGATAACTCGTTGCTGTTCCGGCTTCTGTCTTCATTTTTTGATTGCAAAGCTAAAATTTAAGTTCTATTATTGGTCCAACCAATGGACCAATAAACCATCTTCAAACGGAAAACATCTGGATTGGGGAGAACAATAACAAGGAGGCAGTTTCAATGAGATTACATGGAAAGCGCATTCTGGTGACCGCCGCAGGCCAGGGCATAGGACGCGCCAGCGCCCTGATGTTTGCCCGGGAAGGTGCGCAGGTGCTGGCGACGGATGTCAATCCTGTCGTCCTGGCAGAAACTGCGGCGCTGGCGCGCGCAGACGGCGGGGATCTCGCCACGCAGCATCTCGATGTCACCGACGCCAAGGCTGTGGCCGCACTGGCGCAGTCGGAGGCGCCTTTTAATGTGCTGTTCAATTGTGCGGGTTACGTCCATCACGGCAGCATTCTCGATTGCAGCGAACGGGACTGGCAATTTTCCTGGGATCTGAATGTGACCGCCATGTACCGCCTGATCCAGGCGCTGTTGCCAACCATGCTGGCGCAAGGCGGCGGCTCCATCATCAACATGGCGTCCGCCGCCTCCAGCGTCAAAGGCGTGCCGAACCGCTTCGCTTATGGCGTAACGAAAGCCGCTGTCATCGGCATGACCAAGGCCGTCGCCGCCGATTTCGTCGCCCAAGGCATTCGTTGCAATGCTATCTGTCCGGGCACGGTGGAATCTCCCTCGCTGGAAGCACGCATCAAGGAACAATCCCAGTTACAGGGCAAGCCGATCGCAGAAATCCAGGCCGCCTTTGTCGCCCGCCAGCCAATGGGGCGAGTGGGCAAGGCCGAAGAAATCGCGGCCCTGGCGGTGTACCTGGCATCCGATGAGTCATCTTTTACCACTGGCGCCATCCATCTCATCGATGGCGGCTGGTCCAATTAATTCCGATTGTTTAATCCCGATTGTTGAATATGAAAGCGATGCCATGAAGTTGTTGAGATACGGCCCGAAGGGCCAGGAAAAGCCGGGCGTGCTGGACCCGCAGGGGCGCGTGCGCGATTTGTCGGGTGTGGTGACGGACATCGCCGGGCATTACCTGACGACGCAGGAACTGGATAAATTGCGGGGGCTTGATCTGAACAGCTTGCCGCTGGTAAGCGGTACGCCGCAGCAAAGCTTGCGCCTCGGACCGTGTGTGGGCGCGGTAGGCAAATTCATATGCATAGGCTTGAATTATTCCGACCACGCGGCTGAATCGGGCATGGAAGTACCGGCGGAGCCGGTGGTGTTCAATAAATGGACCAGCGCTATTTGCGGACCGGATGATGACGTCGAAATTCCGCGCGGCTCGCTGAAGACAGACTGGGAAGTGGAGCTGGGCGTGGTGATCGGCACCGGCGGCCGCTACATAGAAGAAGCGGACGCACTTAAGCATGTGGCAGGTTATTGCGTGATCAACGATGTCTCTGAACGCCAGTACCAGCTGGAGCTGGGCGGCACCTGGGACAAGGGCAAGGGCTGCGATACCTTCGGCCCGCTCGGTCCATGGCTGGTGACCGCAGACGAGATAGCTGACCCGCATGCCCTCAACCTGTGGCTGGAAGTGGATGGACACCGCTATCAGAACGGCAATACCTCCACCATGGTGTTCCGGGTGCCGGCGCTGGTCAGCTACCTGAGTCGCTTCATGAGCCTGCAGCCGGGCGATGTGATTTCCACAGGTACGCCGCCGGGCGTTGGCCTCGGCCAGAAGCCGCCAGTCTATCTGCACGCTGGTCAAGTGATGCGGCTCGGCATCGACGGTCTGGGAGAGCAGCGCCAACGCACCATCTCAATTTGACCAGGATAAAAAGAGAACCACGATGACGACAATTCGCTCGATACGCGTACTGGATGTACGTTTCCCTACCTCGCAGATGCTGGACGGGTCGGACGCCATGAATCCGGATCCCGATTATTCCGCGGCCTACGTGGTTCTGGAAACCGATCGGCCGGGCCTGGAAGGCCACGGGTTGACCTTCACCATCGGCCGCGGCAACGAGATTTGCTGCGCCGCGATCAAGGCCATGGAGCATCTGGTGGTCGGCCTGGATCTGGCCTGGATCAGCGAAGACATGGGTCGCTTCTGGCGTCACATTACCTCCGACAGCCAATTGCGCTGGATCGGCCCCGACAAGGGCGCCATCCACCTGGCCACCGGCGCCGTGGTGAATGCGGTCTGGGACCTGTGGGCCAAGGCCGAAGCCAAGCCTTTGTGGCAGCTGGTGACCGACATGTCGCCAGAGGAACTGGTGCGGGCTATTGATTTCCGTTACCTGACCGATTGCATTACGCCCGAAGAAGCGTTGGCATTGCTGCGTGCCCAGGCGCCGGGAAAGGCGGAACGCATCCGCTCGCTGCAGCAGGATGGCTATCCTTGCTACACCACTTCTGCCGGCTGGCTGGGTTATGAAGATGCCAAGCTGCGGCGCTTGTGCCAGGAAGCCGTCGATAGTGGTTTCAACCATATCAAGCTCAAGGTCGGCCGTGATCTGGCCGATGATATTCGTCGGGTTACCATCGCCCGCGAAGTGATCGGCCCGGACAGACAGTTGATGATCGACGCCAACCAGGTGTGGGAGGTCGATCAAGCGATCGCGTGGGTCAAGCAGCTGGCGTTCGCCAAGCCCTGGTTCATTGAAGAACCGACCAGTCCCGACGACGTCGAAGGGCACCGCAAGATCCGTGAAGGCATCGGCGCAGTCAAGATCGCCACCGGCGAAATGTGCCAGAACCGCATCATCTTCAAGCAGTTCATCATGCGCGGGGCCATCGACGTGGTGCAAATCGATTCCTGCCGCCTGGGCGGCGTCAATGAAATTCTTGCCGTGCTGCTGATGGCGGCCAAATATAAATTGCCGGTATGCCCGCATGCCGGCGGCGTTGGCTTGTGCGAGTATGTGCAACATCTGTCGATGATCGACTATGTCTGTATTTCGGGTAGCAAGGAAGGGCGGGTGACCGAATACGTCGACCATCTGCATGAGCATTTTGTCGATCCCTGCGTTATCCGCGACGCCAACTACATGCCGCCTGCAGCGCCGGGATTTTCGATTACGATGAAGCCGGAATCGCTGGATAAATACCAGTTCCGTGGCTGAGCAAGAGCGCCGGTGGGAATTTGCCGGCGCTTGGACTATAAAGAGTAAGAGGCTGTTGCAAACACATCTGGCGTTGTTGCACCTCCTAGCCGTACTACTCGTACTGTCTTCGTCGGCGCGCCTAGCCAGCTGTGTTTGCAACAGCCTCTAAGTGAATAAAGAATAAGTGAAAAAATAATTATAAGAATGGAGATGGCAAGGTGGATCTATATCTAGCAGGAAAAGTGGTGATCGTTACCGGCGGCGGCGCGGGTATCGGCGGCGCGATATCGTTGCAGCTGGCAGCCGAAGGCGCGATTCCGGTCATCTTGGGAAAAAGCCAGCCGACACCGGAATTCAAGACTGCGCTGCTGGCGCTGCAAGGCCAGGCGCGCATCATCCAGCTCGACTTGACGGACGAGGATAAATGCCGGCTGGCGGTCGAACAAACGGTCGCAGAATTCGGCCGTCTCGACGGCCTGGTGAACAACGCCGGCATCAACGACAACATCGGCCTCGATGCCGGTCGGGTTGCCTTCGTCGAATCGCTGGAAAAAAACCTGATCCACTACTACACCATGGCGCACTACTGCGTACCGCACCTGAAAGCCAGCCGCGGCGCCATCGTTAACATATCTTCAAAAACAGCAGTCACAGGCCAGGGCAATACCAGCGGCTATTGCGCCGCCAAGGGCGGCCAGCTTTCCCTGACACGCGAGTGGGCAGCCGCGTTGGCGAATGACGGCGTGCGCGTGAATGCATTGATCCCGGCGGAAGTGATGACGCCGCTGTACCGCAGCTGGATCGCCAGCTTTGATCATCCGGAGGAAAAGCTGGCCGCCATCACCAGCAAGATCCCGCTCGGAAAACGTCTGACCACGGCCGAGGAGATTGCCGATACGGCCGTGTTCCTGCTTTCGCCGCGCGCTTCGCACACAACCGGGCAGTGGGTGTATGTGGATGGCGGTTATAGCCACCTGGACCGGGCCCTGACCTGAAGTGAGCTGAAGTGGATTGACAAGGCGCAGCGGGTGGTTTGGTTCGCCGTCCGGCAGATTGATTTAACGTGACCGGCTTTGCAGCCGTTCGTGCATCATGAGAGCAGATATGCAGCAATCAAAAAATCCAGGTGAAGATCGGCAGTCCGAGGCAAGTCCTCCGGACTACATCATGTCCCTGGAAAACGTCACCAAACGCTTCCCCGGCGTGCTCGCGCTGGATAACTGCCGCTTCGACCTGTATCCCGGCGAAGTGCACGCCCTGATGGGTGAGAACGGGGCCGGCAAGTCAACGCTGATGAAGGTGCTGGCGGGCGTGTATCCGAAGGATAGCGGAGAGATCCGCATCGCCGGGCAACTGGTGGAGATTCCCACGCCGCGCGCGGCGCAGGCGCTGGGCATCGGCATCATCCATCAGGAACTGAACCTGATGAACCACCTGACCGCGGCGCAAAATATTTTCATCGGCCGCGAACCGCGCGGCCGCTTCGGCATGTTCCTTGATGAAGACGCCCTGAATCGTAAAACCCGCGACATCTTCGAGCGCATGCGTCTTGATCTCGATCCTGCCACGCTGGTCAGCGAATTGACCGTGGCCAAGCAGCAGATGGTGGAAATCGCCAAGGCCTTGTCCTTCGATTCGCGCGTGCTGATCATGGACGAACCGACCGCGGCGCTCAACAACGCTGAAATCGAAGACCTGTTCCGCATCATCCGGCAGTTGCAGTCGCACGGCGTCGGCATCATCTACATCTCGCACAAGATGGACGAGCTGCGGCAAATTTCCAATCGCGTCACGGTCATGCGCGACGGCCAGTACATCGCCACCGTGCCCACCGCGACTACCTCCATGGAAACCGTCATCGGCATGATGGTCGGCCGTCAGCTCGACAACAGCGGAGCGCAAGCGCCGGATACGTCCGGTAATGAGATCGTGCTGCAAGTCAAAGGCCTGCAGCGGGGCGCGTTTATCAAAGATGTCAGCTTCAGCCTGCGCAAGGGCGAGATCCTGGGCTTTGCCGGCTTGATGGGCGCGGGTCGCACTGAGGTTGCGCGCGCCGTCTTCGGCGCCGACCGCATCGACGCCGGCGAGATACTGGTGCATGGCGCCAAGGTATCGATCAGGTCGCCCAAGGACGCTGTTGCGCACGGGATCGGCTATCTGTCGGAAGACCGCAAGCACTTTGGCCTGGCCACCGGACTGGACGTCAAGACGAATGTCGCCATGTCCAGCATGAACCGGTTCCTGACGCAGGGATTGTTCCTGGACCAGGCCGCCATTCGTGATACCGCCCAAGGCTACGTGCGCCAGCTCAGCATCAAGACGCCCTCGGTCGACCAGCCGGTGCGCCTGCTATCCGGCGGCAACCAGCAAAAGATTGTGATCGCTAAATGGCTGCTGCGCGACTGCGACATCCTGTTCTTCGATGAGCCAACACGTGGCATCGACATCGGCGCCAAGAGCGAAATCTACAAGCTGCTGAACACACTGGCGGAGCAAGGCAAGGCGATCGTCATGATTTCTTCGGAACTGCCGGAAGTGCTGCGCATGAGCCATCGCATCCTGGTTATGTGCGAGGGCCGCATCACCGGCGAACTGTCGGCCGCCGAAGCCTCGCAGGAAAAAATCATGCAGCTGGCGACCCAGCGCGACGACACACGCGTGGTGCAAGCCGCATGACCCCGAATCACTTACATACAATGAGAACCAGCATGGCAAATATTCAGAATCCCGCGTCGCAAGCACAGCAGCCGGGCCAAGGCGCGTTCGCGGCGATCAAGGCCCGAATCTTCCACCCCGCCACGCGACAGAAATTGCTGGCCTTCGCCAGCCTGCTGACGCTGATGGTGTTTTTCAGTTTTGCATCTTCCAATTTCCTCGAAATCGACAATCTGGTCAGTATCTTGCAGTCGACTGCGGTCAACGGCGTGCTGGCGATTGCCTGCACTTTTGTCATCATCACCGCCGGCATCGATCTGTCGGTCGGCACGCTGATGACTTTCTGCGCGGTCATGGCTGGCGTCTTCCTGACCTATATGGGATTACCAATCTATATTGGCATCGCCGCTGCCATCTTCTTCGGCGCGCTGTGCGGCTGGGTTTCCGGCGTGCTGGTGGCTAAGCTCAAGATTCCTCCCTTCATCGCCACGCTGGGCATGATGATGCTGCTCAAAGGCTTGTCGCTGGTGATTTCCGGTACCAAGCCGATCTACTTCAACGATACGCCGGGCTTCTCGGCCATTTCGCAGGATTCCCTGATCGGCAACCTGATTCCTGCGCTGCCGATTCCAAACGCCGTATTGATCCTGTTCCTGGTGGCGATCGCCGCAGGCGTGATCCTCAACAAGACCATCTTCGGTCGCTATACCTTTGCGCTCGGCAGCAATGAAGAAGCGCTGCGGCTGTCGGGCGTCAATGTCGATTTCTGGAAAGTGGCAATCTATACCTTCAGCGGCGCCATCTGCGGCATTGCCGGGCTGTTGATCGCATCGCGCTTGAACTCTGCGCAGCCGGCGCTGGGCCAGGGCTATGAACTGGACGCAATCGCCGCGGTGGTGATCGGCGGTACGTCGCTGTCAGGCGGCACCGGCACTATCCTCGGCACCATCATCGGCGCGTTCATCATGAGCGTGCTGATCAACGGCTTGCGCATGATGTCGGTGGCGCAGGAATGGCAAACCGTGGTGACCGGAGTCATCATCATCCTGGCGGTCTACATGGATATCCTGCGCCGCCGGCGTCAGTGAGGAAAGTGGAAAAGCAAAGATTTTGTACGTGCACAAGAAGTTCCGGGCAAGCGCAGCGCGCCCGTTGTTTATAACCATAGAGGAGACTTGAAATGATAAAGAGAAGAGCAGTGAACATTGCCATCGGCCTGGCGCTTGCACTCGGGTTCAGCGCCACCGCAGTGGCGGACGAAGTCTATATCCCCCTGATTTCGAAAGGTTTCCAGCATCAATTCTGGCAAGCAGTGAAGGCTGGCGCCGAGCAGGCCGCCAAGGATTTCAATGTGAAGGTGTCGTTCGAGGGTCCGGAAACCGAAGCGATGGTCGACAAGCAGATCGATATGTTGTCTGCCGCGCTGGCCAAGAAACCCAAGGCCATCGGCTTCGCCGCGCTGGATAGCAAGGCCGCCTTGCCGCTGTTGAAGAAGGCGCAGGCCGCACACATTCCTGTCGTCGCCTTTGACTCGGGTGTCGACAGCGACATTCCTGTGACCACTGCCGCCACCGACAACAAAGCGGCGGCAGCGCTGGCGGCTGACAAGATGGCGGAGCTGATCGGCAAGGAAGGCGAAGTGGCGGTCGTGGCTCATGACCAGACCAGCCGCACAGGCATCGACCGCCGCGACGGTTTCGTCGAGCGCATGAAGGCTTATCCCAAGATCAAGATCGTTACCGTCCAGTACGGCGCCGGCGACCAGCTGAAATCGACCGAGATCACCAAGTCTATCCTGCAAGCCTATCCGCATCTGAAGGGCGCCTTCGGCACCAATGAGGGTTCGGCGATCGGCGTGCTGAACGGCGTCAAGGAAATGAAGCGCAAACTGGTGATCATCGGTTACGACTCAGGCAAGCAGCAAAAAGACGCAATCCGCGACGGCAGCATGGCTGGCGCCATCACCCAGAATCCGGTCGGCATCGGCTACAAGACGGTGGAAGCGGCGGTCAAGGCGCTTAAGGGCGAGAAGCTGCCCAAGGTGATCGATACCGGCTTCTACTGGTACGACAAGAGCAACATCAGCGACCCCAAGATCGCTGCCGTGCTTTACGACTGATCTTGACGCGGCACTAACTTCATCACGGGCCGCTGCCGACAGGCGATGGCCCGGCAATCCAGTGCAATAACAGACACAGCAGACTCCCGTCACGGGTGCTGCCGGTAGTCGGCGTCGACAGCGCCGCTACCGGTTGCGACCTGCTGCGCGCGTATTACGTACAAAAGGCTTCTAGCGAAGGTTCGAATCTATCTCCGGTGCTGAGAGGAGGGCGGTCGGACAAAATTTAACCATAAAGGGGACTCAACATGAAAACAACAACATTGCACTGCCTGCAGGCGGCAGCCGCGACCGTACTGATCGGCGCCGCCTGCAGCCAGGCGCAGGCGCAGACCAGCGTCACTATCTACGGCCGGGTCGATGCCGGCGTCGATTACCAAAGCAGCGTTGCCTTGAAAGACGTCAACGGCAATCTGACCGGGCAGACCGGAAGCAAGCTGGCGGCGTCCGGCAACCAGTGGGGCACCAGCATGATCGGCTTCAAAGGCACTGAAGACCTGGGCGGCGGACTGAGTGCCTTCTTCCTGCTGGAATCCGGGTTCGATGCGACCAAGGGCGTCACCAACGGCAGCGCCTTGTTCAATCGCCGTTCTTATGTCGGCTTGAATGGCGGCGCCGGTTCGATCAAGTTTGGCAAGAATTTGTTCATCGTCAACGATGTCTGGTACCTTGATCCGACCGGCCAGCAATTCATGGGCACCGCCAGCCTGGTCAAGGGCCGCAACTGGCCCGGCGCCAACAATGTCATCGAATACCAGACGCCGACCTGGAGTGGTTTCAACGCCACTGCCCAGACCAGCCTGGGCGAGCAGGCCGGTTCCACCAAGAATGGCCGCAGCGATGGCATCTCCCTGGTATATACCAATGGCGGTCTTGAGCTGCGCGGCATTTATGACGTGATTCGAGACGTCAATGGCCGCTATACCAACGTCTACACGGCGTCCAAGGATTTGATTGTCGGCGGCACCTATACGATCGACAAGCTGAAACTGTATGCGGGCTACGAAAATATTTCTGCGCCCGACACCGCTGCGCCTACCGATCCGGACAAGCTGAATCACTACTGGATCGGCGTCAACTACATGTTGACGCCAGCCCTGACCCTGATCGGCGGCGCCTTCCACGCCAAGCTCAACCATGATGCCGGCAGCGCCAGCCTGTTCATGGCCGGCGCCAACTACAACCTGTCAAAACGGACCTTGCTGTACGCAGCGGTTGGCACGGTGCGCAACAAGGGCAACGCCAATTTCGGCACCGAGTTCGACAATCCTTTGCCTGGTCATGCGCAAAACGGCGGGTATGCCGGGATCAGCCATACGTTCTAAACAAGATCTTGTTCGTCTCGCCGATCTTGCCGGATCTCCGAGCTTGAGGCAGTCGCCGCAGCCATGTCGCGGTTGCCTCTTTTTTATGGCGTCCAGCCTCAAGCCCGGGCATGGACGAGCAGGTGTTCAAATCACTTCATCTCGGGGCTACTACAACATTGGAGACGAGCGTCATGACGAAAAGCAAAGATACGGAATTTCTTCCTGCTGTCGCCGGAACAATCAAGGCGGAAAGAGGCGTA
The DNA here is from genome assembly GCF_000786695.1 of Collimonas arenae. Lineage (NCBI taxonomy): Bacteria > Pseudomonadati > Pseudomonadota > Betaproteobacteria > Burkholderiales > Oxalobacteraceae > Collimonas > Collimonas arenae. The sequence continues at coordinate 1,767,767 of NZ_CP009962.1, forward strand.
CCGGCCAGCCCTGCGCGGCGCAAGTTACTGGGCCAGATGACCGCTTTGGCGGCATCGCCGCTGGTGGCCGCCTGTGGTGGCGGCAGCACTGACAGTCCGACCGCGGCAGTGGCATCTGCCGCTCCCAGAGCCAGTAGTAAAGCCGACTTGCCCGGTATCGCCAGAACCGCGCCAGTGGCGGGCATCACCAGCCAGAACCTGTTTTACCAGACTGCCGGCGACGACTGGGCCAGGACCTGGCTGCCGATCGGCAATGGTCGCGAAGGCGCCATGCTGGCGGGCGGCGTATTGCTGGAACAGATGGAATTCAATGAACAAAGCTTATGGGCGGGGGTCAATAATTTCGATGGCATGGCCTACGATATATCCGGCTTCGGCGCCTACCAGAACTTCGGCAGCCTGTCGCTGAACATGGGCGCCAGCGCGCCACCTGCGATCACTTCACCGAACGTCAGCGTCGGCGCTTCCAGTTCAGGCGAAGGGATCTTGTCGACGGTTGACGGCAATCTCAGTACCAAGTGGTGCATCGTCAGTCCGCCGAACCTGGTCACTTGGCAGGCAGCGCTCTCCGGCGCGGCCGTGGTTGCCACTTATACGCTGACCTCTGCCAACGATGTTCCCGCGCGAGATCCGCTGAAATGGGTGGTGTCCGGTTCCAATAACGGCAGCAGCTGGACTGTGCTCGATAGCCAGAATTTCACCGCGACGCCGTTTGCCAGCCGGGGTCAAACCAATAGCTACACGTTTTCAAACGCCACAGCCTACAGCTATTACAAGATCGATTTCAGCGTCTCGGCAGCAGCGCTCAGCGACGGCCATTTCCAGATTGCTGAAATAGGATTAAACGGCGTCAGCCTGCTGCAAAATCCGTCGGCCCAAATGCTCTATGCCTTCTCGCCATCCGGCCACGGAATGGGGGCGTTGAGCAGCTCCAGCAGCCAGCGCATCGACAGTTCGGTCGACGGCAAGGCGAATACCAAATGGTGCGTCTTCGTGAATCCGGGCGAGATTGTGCAATGGCAGATGGATCTGGGCGCGGCGCAGGTTATGTCGAGCTATGCCCTGACCAGCGCCAACGACGTTCCCGCACGGGACCCGCAGATCTGGACGCTGGCGGGTTCCAACGACGCCTTGAACTGGACCCAGCTGGATAGCAAATCGGTCGCGCCATTCGCCTCGCGCGGCTTGCAGCAAACCTTTGCGCTAAGCGGCTCCACCGGCTATCGCTACTGGCGCTTCAGCTTTGATACTTCCAAGTGCCCGGCCGATGCAGGATCCGGCGATCCCAGGACGGGACATTTCCAGGTTGCAGAAATTGTGCTGAACGGCTCTGGATTCACCACGGCGGGCAAGGCTGTCACTTGCGAATACCAACGCCGTCTGAATCTGCAAAACGGCTTGCAGACCACCAGCTACCTGTACGGCGGCAATTACTTCATCCGTGAAACTTTTGCCAGCAAGGTAGACAATGTGATCGTCATGCAGCTGCGATCGGAAACACCGGGCGGTTTGTCCGGCCTGCTGCAACTAACGTCCGCACAAGCCGGCGATGCCGTCACCGCACTGGTTTCCGCTAACGAAGAAAGTCTCTCGTTCAGCAGCAGCCTGGCTAACAACGGCCTCAAGTACGCGGCCAAGGCGCGTTTGATCCGCACCAATGGCAGCGCTACGCAAAGTGGTACAAATATCAAATTCAGCGGCTGCGACAGTATTCTGCTGTTGCTGGACGCGCGCACCAATTACGCACCAAGCTATAGCGCCGGCTGGCGCAGCAGCAGCGATCCGCTTAGCGTAGTGAACACGACGCTGAGCGCAGCTGCGGCCCAATCGTTCGCCACGATGTATGCCTCGCACTATTCGGATTTCCAGCCGTTGATGACAGCGGTGGATGCCAACTGGGGCAGCAGCACGGCCGCATTGACCAGCTTGCCGACCGATGTGCGCCTGAGCGCTTACCAGAGCGCCGCCGGCAGCACCGATCCTACACTGGAGCAGTCGCGCTTCCATCTCGGCCGTTATCTGCTCGCCAGCTGTTCAAGAAAGGGTGGCTTGCCGGCCAACCTGCAAGGCTTGTGGAACAACTCCAACAGCCCGCCATGGGCCAGCGATTACCACAACGATATCAACATCCAGATGTGTTACTGGTCGGCGGAGTCGACCGCCTTGCCGGACTGCCATCTGCCCATGTCCGATTTCATCGTGGCGCAAGCACCGGCCATGCGCGTCGCAACGCAGGCGAATTTCCCTGGCAGCACAGGCTGGACCGCGCGCACCAGCCAAAGCATCTTCGGCGGCAGCAGCTGGAATTACTATACCCCCGTCAATGCCTGGTACATGCAACACATGTGGGAACACTATGCCTTCAGCCAGGACATGAACTACCTGCAGACGACGGCTTACCCAATGCTGAAAGAGGTGGCGCAATTCTGGACCGGGCAGCTCAAGCTGAACGCCAGCAATCTGTATGTGGTTCCCAGCACAAACGCCGGCTCGCCTGAACAGGGGCCGGCGGAGGATGGCGTGATGTTCGGCCAGGAACTGGTGTGGGATGTGTTCCAGAACTACCAAAGCGCTACAGCAGCTTTGACCGCCGCAGGCTTGGCTCCCTCTGGCGACAGCGGCTTGTTGGCTACGGTGAAATCGATGCAGGCCAAGCTCGCACCCAACCTGATCGGCGCCAAAGGACAGTTGCAGGAGTTCCAGGAAGACTATGAATCCAGCCCCGCCCTGATGCAAAGCAAAGGGCTCAGCCTGACGCACCGGCACACCTCGCATCTGATCGCCGTGTATCCGGGCCGCCAGATTACGCCTGCCGCCACGCCGTCATTTGCGCAAGCCGCCAAGGTCGCGCTGCTGGCGCGTTGCGGCCTACCGCTGGGCACTGCGTCCGGTAATGTATCGCTGGCAAACATCAGCGGCGACAGCGTCGAGTCGTGGACCTGGACCTGGCGTTGCGCCTTGTTCGCACGCCTGGCAGATGCAGAGAATGCACTGACCATGATCCGGGGCAGCCTGAAGGACAGCACTATGCCCAATCTGTTCACCGCCATGATGCCGGAAACCTTCCAGATCGACGGCGACCTCGGCATGCCGGGGGCGATGACCGAGATGCTGCTGCAAAGCCATGAGGGCGTCATTGTATTGCTGCCCGCATGTCCCGCAGCCTGGCAGCCTTCGGGTTCGTTTACAGGCTTGCGCGCTAGGGGCGGCTACAAGGTCAGCTGCGCCTGGAGCAACGGCACGGTAACGTCGTACAGCGTCATCGCCGACATGGCGCCGAATAAGTCTGCGGTGAAGGTCAGTGTGAATGGCGTGGTGAGCAGCATTGTTCCAGTGTGAGCGGAACCGAAGCAAAGCAGGAGGCTTGAATCTGAAATCTGAATGAGGGAAGGCGGGAGATGCTGCCTCTGCTACAAACAAGCTGTGCCTGTTTGTAGCAGATGAGAGGGAAGGGAGGTTGTCCTGCGCTGCCGGTTTATTCGGTTGGGGGCACGTAGCCGGTCGCAGCGTCGGCGCCGTCGCCGAAGAAATGCTTTTCCATTTGCGCCGCCAGGTATTTACGGGCGCGAACGTCAGCCAGGTTCAGGCGGTTTTCGTTGACCAGCATGGTCTGGTGTTTGAGCCAGCCGGCCCAGGCTTCTTTGGAAACGCTTTCATAGATGCGCTTGCCCAGTTCGCCCGGGTACGGAGGGAAGTCGAGGCCTTCGGCTTCTTTGTCCAGTTTGATGCAATGAATGGTGCGTGCCATGGTTTTTCCTTGTCAGTGTTGCGCGCCCCGTCTTGTCGGGGCGCTTATAAATAAGGGTACGGAGGTAGTCCGACCGGGGTCAGGCGTGATTTTATAGGTTCTTGATCAATACCAGCGATTTTCGTTGCCAGTTATACATGTGCTGGCGATCTTTCGGCAAATCGTCCACGGTAGCGTGGACGAAGCCGCGCCGCAGGAACCAGTGCGAAGTACGGGTGGTCAGCACGAACAGTTTGCTGAAGCCGGCGGCGCGTGCGCGGCTTTCCATATGTTTGAGGATACGTTCGCCGTCGCCTTGCGCCTGGACTTCCGGATTGACGGTGAGGCAAGCCATTTCCGCCATTTTTTCCGAAGGGAAAGGATACAGCGCGGCGCAGCCGAAGATCACGCCGTCATGCTCGATCACCGAGAAGTAATGGATCTCGCGCTCGATCAGTTCGCGGCCGCGCTTGACCAGCGTGCCGTCCGCTTCCAGCGGCTCGATCAGTTTGAGGATGCCGCCGACGTCTTCAATCGTGGCTTCGCGCAGGCTTTCCAGGTTTTCATAGGAAATCATGGTGCCCACGCCATCGTGGGTGAACAGTTCCAGCAAGACCGAGCCGTCGGTGGCGAACGGCACCACGTGGGCCCGTGGCACGCCGGCGTTACAGGCCTTGATGGCGTGTTGCAGATAGAAGGCAGAGTCGGCCGGCAGGCAGCCGCTATCCAGCACGGCTTGCGCCTGGTGCGAAGACAGTTCGCGGATTTCAGTCTCGCCGGCATCCTTCATCAACGGCGTTTCGCTGATGAAGATCAGTTTTTCGGCGCGCAGCGAGATCGCCGCCGAGACTGCGACGTCTTCCATGGTCAGGTTGAATGCTTCCCCGGTGGGCGAGAAACCCAGCGGCGATAGCAGCACCAGGCCGCCGGCATTCAGGATCGGATGGATGGTGTCGTAGTCGATCTTGCGCACTAAGCCGGTCAGTTGCAGGTCGGCGCCGTCGATCACGCCGAGAGGGCGGGCGGTGACGAAGTTGCCGGAAATGATACGAATCGCCGCATGCGCCATCGGCGTGTTGGGCAAGCCCTGGCTGAAAGCGGCTTCGATATCGAGCCGCAGTTCGCCGGCGGCTTCCTTGGCGCACTCCAGCGCGGTGATATCGGTAATCCGCAAACCATTGTGGAAGCGCGCTTCTACATTACGCAGCGTCAGCTGTTCTTCCACCTGCGGTCGCGAGCCGTGCACAATGACCACTTTGATGCCAAGCGCATGCAATAGCGACAGATCCTGGGCCAGCACCGGCAACGCGCCGGCTGTCACCAGTTCGCCCGGAAAGGCGACCACAAAGGTCTTGCCGCGAAAGGCATGGATATACGGCGCGACAGAGCGCAGCCATTCTACGAATTCATTGGGGTTTTCCATGCCGGACATTATCCTAGATTCGGGAGTTGGACAGGTGCAATCGCGTCTGTAGCGCTCTTACCTAAGCGGTAAATATTATCGAATGAAAGAAAATCAGTGCTCATGCGGCTTTCCAAAACTAAGTGAGCGGTCAACTGCCGAATTTAGGATTATATACAGGACGCCGTATTGGCTGCAGGGAATCAGCGATTTGCGGGTGGTTTTATCGCAGGCGTAGCTATGGGGCGACAAGCTAACGGATATTACAGCTGGTTGGGGGCTTTCGGGTAGCCACGAAATTACAGCTTTACCTTAACGTGCAGGCCCGTGTAGCGCCCCGCAATGCGATAATTCGCCCATGATAAATACGATTTCAGTGGAATTTGAACCGGCCGACGTGCAACAGCTTTTGCAACACGCCGAGGCGGCGACCGAACATCTGCCTTGCATGGGTGACCAGTTTGTCGCCAAATATTATGCCGGCGGCAAAGTGATCACCAAGAACGACTGGCCGGATGTCAGCCAGCTGGAGCTCTCAAGAATCCCGCCAGCCCTGTTTCTGGTCAACGATTCATTCTTGATGAGCAATGGTATAGCCACCGAGCAAGCCATCGCCTGCGTTTATAAAAATGGTCATATTCCTTCCGAGCAGCAGAACGAAAGCGACGCCTTTGCGCTCGGTTCGGAAGAGTTGCCCACAGTGACAAGGATCTTGACCAAGGATTTTGCAGGGATAGAGACCGCGCAAAAAGTCCGGATCACGTTTTTGCATGATCAGCGCAAAGGACCGGTAGTCACGCTGGAATTGGTCGATCCGGCTAACGAGACGCCGGATGTCAGGGTAGTCAGCCGTCATCAGTGACGGCGTAGGACTTATTCTTCAGCGAGTTCCAGGCTGACGATGGTCAATGCACCATCCACTTTGTCGACCGCAAACTTGATCTTGTCGCCCGCCTTGAACTGTTCCAGCATGGCCGGATCGCCTGCCTTGAACAGCATGGTCATGGCTGGCATGCCGAAATTGGGGATTTCATCGTGCTTGATGGTGATCTTGCCGGTAGCCGGATCGACTTTACGGATTTCACCGGCCACCATCGGCAAGTTGCCCTGGCCAGCCGGTGTTGTTTGCACATCAGTGGGATCGCTGGCGCTGGCCGCCATGCTGCTCAGGGGCAGGCCAATGAGGAGTGTGGCGAAGATGACGATTATCTGCAGGTATTGCATGGTGAGAGTCCTTTCAAACTGGCGATTCAGTATCGCTTTACGGGGATTGCATAGGGTTGTTCCCAGATGATTACTTAGATATGCGGGCGCTCGGATGCATATCAAGCGCCGCTCTGAAGTATTGATACTCGGGGACTGCGAGCAAAAAGTACCGGCTTTTTACAGCTCGTTACGAAATGCAAAAATGACACCATTTCGGAATATTTTGCTTGCCATCATCTAATGACAGGCTTTCCGGATGCGTCGTTGTTTGTCGTTTCGGTTCATTACGCACCGGTTTTGGCAGGCGTCACCACAATCTGTTCTTTCATTCCGGCTTCGTAATGCCCGGGTTCCAGGCAGGCGAAATCGATCTTGCCGGCGCTGTTGAACTTCCAGATCAGTTCAGCGCTTTTCCCGGGGGCGACGGTTACCTGGTTTTCGTCGGCATGTTCCATTTCCGGCATCTTGCGCATCAAGGCAGCGTGTTCAGCCAGTTCCGCTGCGCTTCCCATCACCATCTCGTGTTTCAACCCGCCGCTGTTGGTGACCTCGAACCTGATGGTTTCGCCTTCCCTGACGGTGATATTGGCTGGTGTGAATCGCATGCTGTCGTTCATGTCGACCTTGACGGTGCGCGTCGCTTCGGCTGTCTTGCCGGGCTCGCCGAATTGAGCCGGGCCTGCCTCGCTGTGGCGATGTCCGGCATCGGCGTAGGCTGCGTTGCCGACCACCAGCAGGGCAGACAGGAGGGAGGAAATAACGAGGGAAGTTTTCATTTGATGCTCCTTGAATATTGAATGATTTGAATCTTGTTACTGCTGATGCATGCCAGACATGCCTGTCATACCTGGCTTGACTACATTGACGACGGGCTCCTTGCCCGTACCGGCGTTGGCGACCGAAGCGGGGGGCTGGCCGGTATCGGGCAGGCTGGCGGCAGGGCCTTGCCATTCATAGGCGACAGTCCCGGCAGGCGCCTTGTACCAGCCGGGATCGCGGTAATCGTTGCGCGCCAGTCCGGCCCTCACCTTGACCGTGCTGAACATGCCGCCCATCTCGACGGAACCATAAGGCCCTTGGCCGCCCATCATCGGCAGCGTGTTGTCCGGGATAGGCATTTCCATGTCGCCCATAGAGCCGCCTTTGTCGCCCATTACCATATAGTCCGGAATCAGCTGGTTGATTTTCTTGAGTACCGACTTCTGGTCAACGCCGATCATGGTCGGCACGCTGTGGCCCATCGCATTCATGGTGTGATGCGATTTATGGCAATGAAACGCCCAGTCGCCCGGCTCGTTGGCGTCGAATTCGATGGCGCGCATCTGGCCCACGGCAATATCTGTGGTCACCTCCGGCCAGCGTGCGGCTGGCGGGACCCAGCCGCCATCGGTGCCGGTCACTACAAACTCATGGCCGTGAAGATGGATAGGGTGGTTGGTCATGGTCAGGTTGCCGACCCGGATCCGTACCCGGTCATGCTGCCGCACCACCAGCGGATCGATGCCTGGAAAAGCGCGGCTGTTCCAGGTCCACAGGTTGAAGTCGGTCATCTCGTTGACGCGCGGCGTGGCGGCGCCGGGTTCGATGTCGTAGGCATTCAGCAGGAACACGAAATCGCGGTCGACCCGCATCAGCGCCGGATCCTTCGGATGGGTGATCCAGAAGCCCATCATGCCCATCGCCATCTGCACCATTTCATCCGCATGCGGGTGATACATGAAAGTGCCGGCGCGTCTCGCCACAAACTCGTAGACGAAGGTCTTGCCGGGTTTGATGCCTGGCTGGGTCAGGCCCGTCACGCCGTCCATGCCGTTCGGCAGGCGCTGGCCGTGCCAGTGGACCGAGGTATGTTCGGGCAATTTGTTGGTAACGAAAATCCGCACCCGGTCGCCTTCCACCACCTCAATCGTCGGCCCCGGGCTCTGGCCGTTATAGCCCCACAGATTGGCTTTCATGCCGGGGGCTATCTCGCGCACCACCGGCTCCGCCACCAGATGGAATTCCTTGACACCGTTGTTCATGCGCCATGGCAGCGTCCAGCCGTTCAGGGTGACTACCGGCTGATAAGGCCGGCCATTGGCTGGGGCGAGCGGCGGCTGGGTACCGGCCTGGGTTTGCAATACGGCTTCCGGCAGGCTGGCGGCGGCGATGCGGCTGACCGCGCCTGCGCTGACTGCCAAGGCGGAACCTTGTAAAAAAGCGCGTCTCGATAAATGACTCATGGCTGTTTTCCTTGCACGGATGGTTTGGCGGCGACTGATGGCGGGCTCACGGGGCCGCCCAACGCCAGTTGCATGGCGCTCTCCGCCATCCAGAAATCGCGGCTGGCGTCGATGGCGGCGTTGACCGCATTGGCTTGTTCGCGGGAGTCGGCCAGCAGTTCGAACACGCTCGACAGCATGCCGTTGTAGCGCAGCAGATATTCATCCGAGACGCGTTTGCGCAGCGGCAGCACCTGATCGCGATAATGGCGCGCCAGGTCGTAAGCGGTCTGATAGTTGGCGTAAGAGACGCGCACTTGCGATTGCGCATCCAGGGCGGTTTCGGCAAGCCGGTGCGCAGCTTGCATATAGATCGATTCCGACCTGGCTACACGGGCGCCGCCCCAGTCGAACAAAGGGATTTCAAGGCTGACCTGATAGCCGGTTTCGCGCGACGCACCAGGTTCGGAATTGTGCAGATAGGCCAGTTCCAGCACGTTGATAAAGCGTGTGGCGCGATTCAATCCCAGCGTTTTTTGCAGACCGTCCACTTCCAGCTTCGACGCCGCAATATCCAGGCGCTGGGTCATTGCCAGTTGTTCGCTATCCTGCAATGACGGACGCTGCCTGGGGAGCTCGGGCAACTGCTGCGGCAGCTTGAATCCGGCTTGTTCTGCGCTGAGGCCCAGCAAGCGGATAAGCTGTTCCCTGGCTGCCACCGCCAATTGCCGCGAGCGCGCCAGTTGTACCACAGCATCGGCATGAAACGCCTGTTCTCGCGCCAGTTCCAACTGGTTGAAATTTCCAGCCTGCGCCATCTTCGCCGCCAATTCACTGCCTGCCGCAGCGGCGCTTTCGACTTGCTCCTGATAGCGCACGCTTTGGTTCGCCGCCACGCTCTGGTAGTAGGCGTCGCGGCAAGCGGCAGCGACTTGCAGGATACGGTTGGCGGTCGTCAGCTTGCGAACCTGGAACTGCTGCGCTTCGATGCGGGAAGTCACAGGCAAGGTCAGCAAGCCCATTACCGCCATGGAAAAGCTGCGATCTATCTTGATGTCGTCGCCGTTGCGGGTGCGACCGAAACTGAAGCCGGGATTCGGCAAACGGCCGGCTTGCACCCAGCTTGCTTCGGCGATCCCCAGTTCTTCGTAATCGGCCTGCAGGCCGCGATTGTTGAGCAAGGCGATCTGTACCGCATCGTCAACCGACAGGGGTTTTTGCAGCAACTTTCGCACCAATTTCTGGCTGGCCGTGCGTTCCGTTTCAGAGTTGGCTCTTTGCGGCGTCAGCCCCAGGCCAGGTTTTGCGAGCGCCGCGACGTCGCTAAAGCCCTGGTCTTGGCTCAGGCTGGCGCAACCGGCGAGGGCGGCCAGCAGCGCTGCAGGCAACAGGCGCCCGCGTAAAAAAATGAACATGAAATCCTCGATAACGGATCAATGACAGCGCAATGCGCCAGCGTTGTTTAGAGCGCAGCTAATGCATCGGCGATCGGTCAAAACTCGCCTCCCTGTAGCGGGGGCAAGGCGTTTGAATGATGACGTTATGCGAACAGAGAAGGGGGGCGTTCCGGATTTTCCGGCGTGTAGCCGACAAAACCCGACAGCGGGAAAGGAAGCGGATGGGTGATTGGCAGCGGCCGAGCCGTCGCTACGGGTGAATGCATCGGCGGCGCGCCAACGCAGCACGCTGCGCAAGAACTGCAGGAGCTTGAAGACTTGTCATGCGAAGCATGATCGTGGTCGTCATGGGCAGGCTGGTCGGCAGTTTGCGCATCAGCTTGATGATGCGCCATGCCGGCATGGCTGACATGGTTCGCGGTAACTGGCGATGCAACCACATTTGATGCAACTACATTTTCCGAGCCGCAAAAAACCATCGCCGCCGCCGCATATCCCTGTAACGGGAGTACTAGCGCCAGCAGCAAGATCAACAGGTTCTTCAGGCGGGTGATGGAAAACATGGATGCGATTCTAGCATTGATCTACAACTTGGCAAGTCCGTCGAGAATCGGGCATTCAGGCCGTGCATCGCCATGGCAATGGCAAGCCAGTTGTTCCAGCGTGCCTTTCATCGCCTGCAGTTCCTTGATCTTGTCGTCCAGTTCGGCGATGTGCGAGAGCGCCAGCTGCTTGACCTTGCTGCTGGGACGCGACTGGTCCAGCCACAGGCCGATCAGCTCGGCGATCTGCTTCATCGAGAAGCCCAGCAAACGGCCCTGGCGGATAAAGCGCAGCAAATGGATATCGCGCTCGGCATAGGTGCGGTAACCGGAATCGCTGCGGCTGGCGGCTGGAATCAGGCCGATTTCTTCGTAGTGCCGGATCATCTTGGCCGAGACGCCCGAAGCGCTGGCGGCGTCGCCGATATTCATGGCTTTATTGGACATCTGGATTCTCCTTGGCAGATAAAAGCGTAGCTGGCCGCCAGCGGCGCAGCAGCAGGGCGTTGCTCACCACGCTGACGCTGCTGAACGCCATGGCGGCGCCGGCCAGCACCGGATTCAGATAGCCCAGCGCTGCCAGCGGAATGCCGATCAGGTTATAAATAAAGGCCCAGAACAGGTTCTGGCGGATCTTGCTATAGGTGCGGCGCGAGATGTCAATGGCGTCTGCCACCAGCCCCGGATCGCCACGCATCAGTGTTATCCCGGCGGCCTGCATGGCGACGTCGGTGCCGGTCGACATGGCGATGCCGACATCGGCAGCGGCCAGCGCCGGGGCGTCGTTGATGCCATCGCCAACCATCGCCACTACGGTTGCGCTGGCCTTCAGATCGACCACTGTCTTGGCTTTGTCGGCAGGCAGGATCTCTGCATGGATCTCGCTGATGCCGAGCTGGCGGCCGACCGCATTGGCGCTGCCCCAGTTATCGCCGCTCAGCATCGCAACCCGGATGTCGCGTTGCTGTAATTGCCGGATGGCGGCCTTGGCGGTGGGTTTGATGTCGTCGCCGAAGGCCAGTAAACCGGCCACGCTGCGCTTGCCGTCTTGCTCGGTAGCCAGCCAGGAAATGGTGCGGCCATCGGCCTCCATGTTTTTAGCTTCGTTCGCCAGAGCGCAAGTGTCTACGCCCAGTTCCTGCATCCAGCGGCTACTGCCCAGATAACATTGCTTGTCGCCGACGCTGGCTTGCACGCCACGTCCTGCGACCGTCTGCACGCCGGACGCGTCAGCTGTTTGCTTGATACCTGCCCGGTCGGCGGCGGCGACCACGGCGCGCGCCAAAGGATGTTCGCTATTGCGTTGCACGGCAGCGGCCAGCGCCAGCAGATCGTTGGATGCGTTATCGGCAGCATCCTCGGCTGCATTCGCGGCCACCGGAAGATAGTTGTGCAGCGTTGGCCGGCCGATGGTCAGGGTGCCGGTCTTGTCGAAAGCGACGACGCTGATGCGATGGGCGATTTCCAGCGCTTCAGCATCCTTGATCAGGATGCCGTAGCGTGCCGCGATGCCGGTGCCGGCCATGATCGCGGTAGGCGTGGCCAGCCCCAAGGCGCAAGGGCAGGCGATCACCAGCACCGCCACTGCATTGAGTAACGCCTGTTGCCAGTCGCCTGTGCTGAAACCCCAACCGAGCAAGGTCAGCAAGGCAATCAGCAATACCACCGGCACGAACACTGCGCTGACCTGGTCGACCAGGCGCTGGATCGGCGCCTTGGCCGCCTGCGCATGCTCCACCATGCGGATGATGCGCGCCAGCGTGGTCTCGGCGCCGATGGCGGTGGTGGTAACGAGCAACAGGCCGCTGCCATTGATGGCGCCTGCGGTAACCCTGTCGCCATTTTGTTTTTCTACCGGCAGGCTCTCGCCGGTCAGCAAGGATTCGTCGACCTGGCTTTGGCCCTCCAGCACCACACCGTCCACCGCGATACGTTCGCCGGCGCGGACCACCACCACATCGCTTAGCTGCAATGCGGCGATGGCGATCTCATGGTCGACGCCGTCGCGCCGCACCGTCGCCCGTTCCGGGCGCAAGGCATTCAAGGCCCGGATGGCGTCGGCGGTCTGGCGCTTGGCGCGGGTTTCCAGCCATTTTCCCAGCAGCACCAGCGTGATCACCGCCGCCGATGCTTCGAAATACAGATGCGCCATCGCGCCATGGGGAGCGGCTAACAACAGATACAGCGACAAACCATAAGCCGCGCTGGTGCCGAGCGCGACCAGCAAATCCATGTTGCCGCTGCCAGCCTTCAACGCGCGCCAGCCGGCCCGATAGAAGCGGGCGCCAAGCCAGAACTGCACCGGCGTCGCCAGCATCAGTTGCCACCAGCCGGGCAAGGCGTGGTCGCCGCCAAACGGCATCAGCAGCATTGGCAGGATCAACGGCAGCGTCAGTACGGCGGCAGCGGCTACCGGCCACCAGCTTGGCAATGTTGTTTTTGCGGCTGTGCCTGTCTTCGGCTCGCTTGCGGGAATTGACGCGTCATAGCCCGCCGCTTTAACGGCAGCGATCAGGAGTTCGATTGCTACCGTGCCGGCGGTATTCACGGTCGCCTTTTCGCTGGCCAGATTGACCGCTACGTTTTGCACGCCGGGGACTTTGAACAAGGCCTTCTCAACCCGGCTGACGCAGGAAGCGCAACTCATGCCGGCGATATCCAGCGTCACTTCCTGCTGCCTGACCAGATAGCCGGCTTTTTCCACTGCCGCCACTAGCGGGCCGATGGCCGTAGCGCTGTCGCCCTTCACGGTGGCCAATTCAGTCGCCAGGTTGACGCTGACATCCTGTACGCCGGCGACTTTGCGCAAGGCCTTTTCGACATGGGAAACGCAGGAGGCGCAGCTCATGCCATCTATCGCTAACTGGAATTCGGTCAATGCCGGGATGCTGCTGCTCATGATGGGCTCAACTCAGGAGTGGGGACGTCTTAATGATGATGCTTCCCATGATGGGAAGGTCAAGCATCATTTTAGCAGTACGCGTTTTTAACTGTTTTTTGCTGTCAAAAGCTCTACCGCTTATACGCAACAGGCTATATAGGAGAGGGGCCGGGCAAGTTACGATTCCTGTCCAAAGCGCCATTCACCAGATAACTTGCCAGGAACACACCATGTCCAAACCAGCAAATTTCGAAAATTATCATATTCGCAAGTGGTACACCCAGATCGACGATACGCTGGCCAATGAAAACGGCGTGCTGGCCGATGGCAAGCCGTTGCGCAAGATCGTCATCGCTGCTGCCATCCATAATCCCTACGCTGGTCGTTTCAGCGAAAACCTGGATCTGATCCTGGCCAATTCTCCCGCTCTGGGACATGAATTCGGCCGTCGCATCGCCGCCGCCCTGGGGCAAGACCAGCTGGAAAGCTATGGCAAGGCATGTATCGTCGGCATCGCCGGCGAATACGAGCACGGCAATGCCTTCCTGACGCCCGCCATGGTCATGCCGATCCGCGAAGCGATTGGCGGCGGCAAGGCATGGATCCCGTCGGCCGGAAAGCGCGGCGTACCCGGCACGGAACTGGATATTCCGCTGGCCCACAAGAATGCCCTGTACGTGCCATCGCACTACGATACTGTCACCAGCCAGTTCTTCGATGCGCCCAACGCCGACGAAGTCGTGGTGGCGTTTGCGGTAGCTACCCGCGGCCGCCTGCATGCGCGCCTGGGGGGCTTGAAAGCCAATGAAATCGAGGGCAAGAACGGCCTCAACTGACCGGCAATCGCTGCGCAATTCGTGTGCCTTGAATTCAGGCTTGACCTTCCTGCCGTGGGAAGGTTTATAGTGGCTGCAGATAGATGCAGAACCAACCCACGGAGCAATACATGATTGAATTCAACGTGCAAGACATGACTTGCGGCCACTGTGCCGGCCGTATCACCAAAGCCATCAGCGATGTCGATGCGAGCGCCAAGGTGGAAATCAAGATCGACGGCCACAGCGTGTCGATCCAAAGCAACGCTAGCGCCGATGAACTGGCCGAGGCCATCAAGGATGCAGGCTACACACCGCAATTGCTGTCGTAGTCTGAATTGATGCAGCGGCGTCGCCAGACGCCGCTGCATGCATTGCTCAGCCGCTGACAGGAGAACAAAGTTCGATCAGCGATCCGTCTTTAGCGCGTACATAGGCAACCACCTGACCCCAAGGTTTTTCGACAGGTTCCTTGATGGCGACCGCGCCTGCCGCGATGGCTTTTGCATAGGCTGCACCGACGTCGTCGCTCACGAACGCCAGCTCGACGCCAAGCGGCGCTGTAGCCGGGTCGGCTTTTTGATAATGGCCACCCAGATTCATTTCTCCCATCGCGTGCGATGCAAACGCCAGCGTGGTTTCTCCTGTCTGCAATTCACCGTACTCTCCGGACTCATGCAGAAAGCGCGTTTCGAAGCCGAAGGCATCTTTGTAAAACGCCAGCGCATCAGGAACCGACGTTACGTAGACAATGGTGTAGCCGAATTTCATGTCGTCACTTTGACGCTGGCGATGTAGCGATCGATCACTGTCGGCAGCACCGTCAACGGTACGCCGCCGCATTTGACCAGTGCGTCATTGAAGCCCGCCAGGTCGAAGTGGCCGCCCAGCGCCAGCTTCGCCCGTTCGCGCTGGTGCAGGATTTCGTTGTGGCCCATCTTGTAGCCGCAAGCCTGCCCCGGCGACACACAGTAGCGGTCGACTTCGCTGGTCATGGCGGCGACGCCGCGCCCGCTGTTTTCAACCATGAACTGGATCGCCTGCTGACGCGTCCATTTCTTGGCATGCAAGCCGGTATCGACCACCAGCCGGCAGGCGCGGAACATTTGCGCCTGCAGATAACCGATCTGGCTGAACGGATCATTCGCGTACACGCCGAACTCGTCCACCAGCTGTTCGGCATACAAGGCCCATCCCTCGATAAAGGCGTTGAACCCCATCATCGAAGCAATCAGCGGCATCTCTGCGTGGTGTTCGGCCAGATACGCTCCTTGCCAGGTGTGGCCGGGAATGCCTTCATGCGCAGTGAGGGTGGCGATTTCGGACTTCGGCCACAGCGTGGTCGATTTCAGGTTGATGTAGTAAATCGCCGGCCGCGATCCGTCCAGCGCTGCGAAGTTCATATAACCCAGCGGCGCGCCTGCTTCAATATCGGGCGGCACGCGCTTGATCACCAGCGGCGCTTTCAGGTCCAGATGCGAGATTTGCGGCATCAGCTTGCGCACGGCCGCAACCCGCTCATTGCAATAGGCGATCAGTTGCTCGCGGCCCTGGTCATTATCGGCATAGAAGCGTTTGGGATCTCTCGATAGCGCCAGCAAACGCTCGCCAACCGTACCCTGCGTGATGCCCTGCGCCTTGAGGATGGTGTCGATACGCGCCTGCAGCATCTTGTTTTGTTCGACGCCGATAGCGTGGATTTCATCGGCGCTGCGGGTAGTGGTGGTTCCCAGTTTCAGCGCCCATTCGTAATACGCCGCGCCATCGGGCAAGCGATACACGCCGGCGACATCGGTCGCCTTCCCGGTCGCTTTAGCGAAAGTGGCGATCTGGCGCTCGAGCGCCGGATACACCTTCGTGTTCACCAATGCCGTCGCGCGTGCCTCCCAATCGCCTGCGATATCCAACTGCCTGGTGCGCCGGGTGATCGACGTGACCAGTTTCTGCTCCGCTGCCGGTTTCTTGCGATAAGCATTCAATTGTTTGAGCGCAGTGTGCACAATAAAGTCCGGCGGCATGATGCCTTTAGCGGCCTGCTCAACGATACGCGCACTTTCCTGATCGAGCAGACGGGCCATTGCCGCCACGCGCTCCAGATAGGCTTCGGCGTCGGCAGCATTGGCGATCTGGTGTTGCGAGTCGAGAAATTCAGGTACGGCGGTCAGCGCGCCATCCTGCTGCGTAACCGGGAATGGAGAGGTGCCGCCATAGAAGCCGCTAGCCGCGCCGCCATAGGAAAACCGCAAACCGTCTACCCCTTCAGTCGCCGCATAATGCACGCTGTCGTAGCGGATTTGCGCATCCGGACCGAGCTTGGCGCGATCCAGCGTATCCATCCGGCTCAGCATCGATTTGACTTGGCTGGCCCATGCGGCATCGCCAGCTGGCGAGCCGTCTTGCAGCCGCGACTTGAGCGCAGAGCGAGTGCCCGAATCGAGTCCCAGTGAGGTCGCAGAGGTCGGCGACAGGCGCAGGATTTCTTCCGAAAAATCGGCCAGCATGCCGCTGAATTTCTGGTCTGTCGGACTGGTTTCTTTGGCCTGTGCATGGGCCAGGCCAGGCAGGGCGGTGACGGCGGCAGCGGACAGTGCGGTGAGCAGCACATCGCGGCGGCGACGGGAAAAGGTTTGAGGCGTATCGATCATGGAATCCTTTTTATTGCAGGGGTAAAAGAATTTATGCAATTTCGGCTATATCGCGAGTGTGTAAATGATGCCAACGAAATTTCTGCGCTGATTTTCAGGAACGCCCGCTTACGATACAGAGGGAATGGCCGCTATCGCGTTCTAATGTACCGTACGATTGTATGCGGAAGTGTGAAGTGCTGCTTTAAGGCTGCTCGGCCAATTTCTTGAGAGTTGCCAGCACCTCTGGAAAATCGTGCGTCACGATTGGGCCGAATTCCGCTGCCCCGGCCCGCTAATTTCCGTAATTTAATTGACGCAACTCGGATACGGCGCAGCCTCGCCAGCCACAATCGGACAAAGCTTGATCGGATTCAGCTGCCTGAATTTCTCCGTCCATTTATTCACATCGACGGCAATCGGCGTCGCCGACGGCGCGGCTCTTTCAGCCCATTGAATCGTGTAATAGTCGCTTTGCCCTTTGATTACGGCGATTATTGCGGCTTCACTGGTTTTGCCGCCGGTGGTCGGAGAGGTGCCACATGAGGCCACCATCACGAAAGAGTCATAGCCGCTGAGCTTTCCGGCGGCGATTCCTTGCGCACTGAACGACGCGGGGCAGGCGCGCTGGAAGCCGGCCGCCATGTTTTCTGCGAATGATTTCGGGGTGACCTCCGGTTTCAGGGCGAGATCTTTCATGCCGGTGAGCGTGATCATCTGGCTCCACTCGTCGACATTCTCTTTGTCCAGCACAGCTTCGCGAATATAGCGCGGGCCTTGGGTGTTTTCAAATGCGATCTTGAAGCCTGCCGGATAGGGCAGTACTAGCAGCTGGCTGAAAATCGGCGTAATTGATTTCACCGAATAGCCTAGCTGGCGGTATTGGTCGACGCGCTTGACGGCGTCGGCTGCGTGGGTAAAAGATGCGCATGCTGCCAAGGCCACGCCTAGCAGGATTCCGCTTTTGTTCCTATTCCGGGGCCAGGACAATATATTCATATCCACCTCATTCAACTACTTCAATGATGGCGTCATGATATGTCTATTGTTTCTAAAGTGCAATTATCAAAAAAATACCCTGCAGGTTGGGCGGGGTAGTGACAGATTGCCAGCTTGAATAGAGCGAACGCACGCTGGCTTTGCTCCTTTGTCCGGCAGGTAAGCCGGTTTGCCGGTTTAAGCGAGGACGCGGCGTAGCCAATTGCCGATGTCTGCGACTTCTTCCGCGCAGACTGAATGCTGCATCATGTATTCATGCCATTCGACCTGATAGCCCAGTTGCTGCAGCAGGTCGCGCGATTTTTCTGCGCGGTCGACCAACACCACCGGGTCGGCGCGGCCATGGGCCTGGAAAATCGGCGTGTGCTGGTTGGCGGCGTGGCGTTCGGCGGCGATTTTGTCGCTCAGCGGCAGGTAACCGGACAAACACATCAGGCCGGCCAGTTTTTGCGGGTAGCGCAAGCCGGTTTGCAGCGCCATCGCGCAACCTTGCGAAAATCCGGCGATGACGATCTTGTCTGCGGCGATGCCGAGGGCGATCTGTTGCGCGATCAGGGCTTCGATCTCGGTTTGCGATTTGCGCAGGCCGCCTTCATCTTCGCGCCGGATCAGGTCGGTGGTCAGGATGTCGTACCAGGCCGGCATCACGTAGCCGTTGTTGATAGTCACCGGAATCGCTGGCGCGCTCGGGAATACGAAACGAATGCCGGGGCAACCGCTGAGGTCGAGTTCCTTGACGATAGGGACGAAATCGGAGCCATCGGCGCCGAGGCCGTGCATCCAGATGACGGCTGCGGTTGGTCTGTCGGAAGTGGAGATTTCCAGGGTTTCAAGAGTGCTAGACATGGCTTGGTCCGGGTGAAAGGTAAATGTTTGATTGAATTAAATGCGTAAAAACTGATCCATTGAAGCCACGGAAATCTGACTGCAGCCTTATTGCGGACTGCCTTTGAGGCATTGTCCGACGATGTCGCCGGCATTGGCTTTCTGTTGCCATGCCGCGACCTGGCTGCGCGCCGCGTTGCGCAGGCTGTCTTGTATCTCTTGCGCCGGCGTCAGGTTGAGCGTCATTTTATGCTCACGCATGCGTGCATAATTGGCTTCGATGCGATCCTTGACCTGGCCCCAGGATACGTCGGAAGTGCGTTTGGCGGCCTCGCTCAGTTGTGCCTGCTGCTCCGGCTTCAACTGTTGCCAGACGTCCTGGTTGATCACAGTGTAGCTGAGCGGGATGGCGTAGCTGATGGCGCTGAAGTTGCTCAGCTGGTCCCACAAACGGTTACCTGCGCCGCCATCGCCCGATGACAGCACAGCGTTCAGCTCGCCGCCAGCCAGCTTGGCCGGCACCGCAGAGAACGGCAGGTTCTCGCTGTGCGCGCCGACTTGTTCAAACACGCCGCGGCTGTTGTCGTCGTAGGTGCGGATCCGCAGCGCCCGTAGCGACGCCTGGTTCGTGACCGGCGTCGCCGACCAGATGCCGGACGGCGGCCAGGGCGTGACGTAGAGCAGATGAGCGTTCAACTTGCGTAAATGTTGTTCGACCGCCGGCTGCGCGCAATTTGCGAGCGCTTTGGCTTCGTCAAAACTGTTGACGGTAAACGGTAGCGACGACAACAGGAAGAAGGGATCGGCCGCGCCGGCGATGCCGGCAAACAGCGTCGCCATCTCGACTTTACCTTCGCTTAGCGCACTAACCTGGGCGCTGCCTTTGAACGGGTTTTGCGCTTCCTGCTCTGTGACGACGGTAAGAGAGCCGGACGGCAGCGCCGCGGCCAATTGTTTGACGTTTTCCGCAAACTGCAAATCGGCGGCGGCGGTGACGGAAGTCGCCGGATATTCGTTGATCAGATGCAGTGTTTGCGCCGCCAGCGGCGATAGCAAGCCCAGCGTCAGGACTGGCAGGATCAAGGTTTGCAAGGTTTGTCTAAGACCGGGTTTGCTAAGTTTGACGAGAGCCGCTGGCAACATGGATGCTGTCCGCTGAAAAGAGTGGAGGTGAAGAAGCTGCGCTTATGCAGGTTTGATCGCCGATTTGGGCCGGAACGCCTTGCACACCGCTTCATTGGTTTCGATATACGGACCGCCGATCAGGTCGATGCAATAAGGTATCGCAGCAAAAATACCGGACACCTTCTGCTTGCCGTCGGCATCTTTCAGGCCTTCCAGTGTTTCCTTGATGGCTTTCGGTTGCCCCGGCAAATTCAGGATCAGTGCGGCATGATCGGCAGTTTCGCGAATCACGGCGACCTGCCGCGACAGGATCGCGGTCGGTACGAACTGCAGGCTGATTTGCCGCATCTGTTCACCAAAACCGGGCATTTCCTTGGTCGCCACCGCCAGCGTCGCTTCCGGCGTCACATCGCGCCGTGCAGGGCCGGTGCCGCCGGTGGTCAGGATCAGGTCGCAATGGTGCCGGTCTGCGAGTTCGATCAAGGTTTGCTCGATGAGCGGCTGCTCATCGGCAATCAATCGGGTTTCGACATGCCATGGACTGGTCAGCGCAGCCGCCAGCCAGTCTTGCAAGGCTGGAATGCCTTGGTCCTGGTAGACGCCGGTGCTGGCGCGGTCCGAAATCGACACCAGGCCGATTTTCAAGCTTGCTGCCTGCACTGGTTCAAGATTCGTGGCGGGCATCGTAGTGATCGTCGTCGTCATCCAGATCCAGGTCAGCCAGGTCGCCGTCGTCAGCCGACGGTTTTTGCAACTGCTTCAGCAACTGGAAAATTTCGCGATAGGCTTTCGGCGGTTTGTTCTCGGCTTGTTCCTTGCGGGCATTGCGGATCATGGTGCGCACGTGTTGCACATCCAGTTCCGGATGCTGCGCCAGCAACTCGGTCAGCGCGCCGTCGTCCTTCAACAGGCGGTCGCGATGGCGCTCCAGCGCGTGCATGGCGGCGGTGTCGGCTTTCGACAGGCCTCTCCAGCTATCCAGGGTTTTCTGGATTTCTGCGATTTCGTGCGGTTCCAACGTACGCATTTTCTTGCCGACGTATTGCGTCTGGCGGCGGCGTCCTTCGTGGTCCTTGATTTGCTGGCATTCGAGAATGGCGTCGCGCACATCTTCCGGCATCGGCACGCGCTTGACGCGGTCGCGCGATTCGGCGATCAGTTCTTCGCCGAGCTTCTGCAATGCAGTCATCTCGCGTTTGAGTTGTGACTTGGAGGGACGGTCGTATTCTTGTTCGAACTCGCTGGACTGAAAGCCGCAGGAGCCCCGATTCGGATTTGGCATGATGTTAAGGGTGCTTCCTTACTGTAAACGACTGCTATGATACCCTTTTTATACCTTATTCGAAGAAAACCGACCCATGAGCGACTCCGTATTTATCCATAGTCAAGACCAATTACAACAGCTGGCGCAGGATGTGTTGCGTTATGCGCGGGAAAAAGGCGCTTCCGGCGCAGCGGTTGAAATCAGCGAAGGCAGTGGTTTATCGGTGGGCGTGCGCAAGGGCAGCGTCGAAACCATCGAGCAAAACAAGGACAAGGGCATGGGCGTCACCGTCTACCTGGGTGAGGAAGGCCATACCCGTCGCGGCAATGCCAGCACCTCCGATTTTTCAGCCAAAGCCTTGCAGGATACGGTCGAGGCGGCCTACAACATCGCCCGCTTCACGGCAGAAGACGACTGCGCCGGGTTGCCGGATGTTGATACTTTGGAAATGAATCCGCTGGATTTGCAGCTGTGTTCGCCTTGGCTGATCTCGGCCGAAGAGGCGGTGGAACTGGCAAAACGTTGCGAAGCAGCAGCATTTGCCGTCGACAAGCGCATCACCAACAGTGAAGGCGCCGGCGTCTACGCCCAGCAATCGCACTTTGTCAGCGCCAATTCGCGCGGTTTCATGGGGGGGTATCCTTTCTCGCGGCATACCATTTCAGTAGCGCCTATCGCAGGAAAAGGCAGCAACATGCAGCGCGACGACTGGTATTCGTCGATGCGCGATCCCAAGCAACTTGCCAAGCCGGAAGCAATCGGCCGCTACGCCGCAGAGCGCGCGCTGGCGCGCCTGAATGCGCGGCAGCTGGATACCCGCAAATGCGCGGTGCTGTTCGAGGCGCCGTTGGCGGCCGGTTTGCTGGGTGCATTCGTACAGGCGGTGTCGGGCGGTGCGCTGTATCGCAAATCCACATTTTTGCTCGATACCCTGGGCAAGTC
The DNA here is from genome assembly GCF_000786695.1 of Collimonas arenae. Taxonomy (NCBI): domain Bacteria; kingdom Pseudomonadati; phylum Pseudomonadota; class Betaproteobacteria; order Burkholderiales; family Oxalobacteraceae; genus Collimonas; species Collimonas arenae. Next base: position 1,789,717 of record NZ_CP009962.1, read on the forward strand.
GGTATTTGCGCCGCATATCCAGATCGTCGAAGATCCGCATGTCATCGGCGCGGTCGGTTCGGCCCCTTTCGATGAAGAGGGCGTCAAGACCCAGCGTCGCGACGTGGTCAAGGACGGCGTGGTGCAGGGCTACTTCCTGTCGACCTACTCGGCGCGCAAGCTGGGCATGAAAACCACCGGCAATTCCGGCGGCTCGCATAACCTCAGCATGACTTCGTCGCTGACAAAATCTACCGATAACTTCAAGGCGATGCTGAAGAAGCTGGATACCGGTTTGTTGGTCACCGAACTGATGGGGCAGGGCACCAATTATGTCACCGGCGACTATTCGCGCGGCGCATCCGGTTATTGGGTGGAAAAGGGCGTTATCCAATACCCGGTCGAAGAAATCACGATTGCCGGCAACATGAAAGACATGCTGGCGCAAATCGTCGCCATCGGCGCCGACACGCTGATTCGCGGCACCAAGCAGACTGGTTCGGTTTTGATTGAAAGCATGACTGTCGCCGGCAATTGAGCGGTCGCAGCAGGGTGGGCATGCGTGCCAACCCTGCTGTCCGGCGTGCATATAGATTTGACGTGTCGAGTTCAGCGTACTGAGCGGTAAGTGGTATTGTGCCCGCGCTTGCTCAGTACAAGTTGCCACAACTGTCCTTGGCCGGAACGGAAAAATCCCGCCGAAGAAAGTATGAAGTATTTCCACATCCGATAGAAGCGCTCGCCGTATTTGTCCTTCAACTGCGGCCAGGCGCGGTCGAAGTTATCCCACCATGCCATCAGTGTGCGGTCATAGTCCTGGCCGAAATTGTGCCAGTCCTGGATCAGGAATTTTCCTTCCAGCGCATAGGTGATTTCCTTGGCTGATGGCAAGTGGCCATTCGGGAAAATGTACTTGTCGAGCCAGACATCCCGCTTTTTTTCAGTCTCGTAGTTGCCGATGGTATGCAGCAGGAACAGGCCGTCCGCCTTCAGCAGTCGGTCGACGCCATCGAAGTATTCGTCGTAATTTTTTGCGCCCACAGCCTCGAACATGCCGACTGAAACGATCTTGTCGAATTGCCCTGTGAGCTCGCGGTAATCGATCAGTTCGATCGTGACCGGCAGTCCGGCGCACCTTGCCTGCGCGAGCTTCTGCTGTTCCTTAGAAACCGTAATGCCGACCACTTCCGCCTGATAGTGTTGCGCTGCATGACGCGCCAGGCCGCCCCAGCCGCAGCCGATATCCAGCAGGCGTTCGCCTGGCTTTAGTTCGAGCTTGCGGAAGATCAGGTCAAGTTTATGCAACTGAGCCTGCTCCAGGTTCTCGGCCTTGGGCCAGTAGCCGCAGGTATATGTCATGCTGGAATCCAGCATCTTTTCAAACAGATCGTTGCCGATGTCGTAGTGCTGTTCGCCGACCTGGAAAGCGCGCTTGCGGCTTTGCAGGTTGAAGAGTTTCTGCCGCAGGATTTCCAGGAAGAAGCCGATTTTTGCCGGACCGACCACCGTTTGCTCAAGGTCGTGGCTGGTAACCCTGAAAAAGAATTCATCCAGCTGCTCGCAATCCCAGTCGCCATCCATATACGACTCGCCGATGCCAAGCTCCCAGGTCGCAAACATCTTTTGAAAGAACGCCGGATCGTGGATTTGCATGTCCCAGGGCCGGTCGCCGTTAAGGCGGATATCGGCGTGCTCAAATAATTTGCTGATGATTTTCGCGCTATTCGTATCTGGGATCATTGGCGTTGGCTGGCCGGCTTTCACATTATTCATGCAGTAATTCCCTTTTTAGTTGGAGTTATTTAGACACGGATGGAATCTTTGCGTGAGGCAGCTTTATGAGCGGAATTCTGTCATGGAAGCTCGGAGGTAAAGGGTAGCACTGCTTTGCCAGGTTGAGGTCAAGAAAGCGTTAAGTTCGATTAGGCTGACTTCGACGGCAAAAAAAGCAAGCGCTTGCGCAAGCGCTTGCTTTGCACTAATATTGGTTTCAAATCAGGTCGCCGGCTACATTTCCCGGTCGAGGTGGCCTAGGTAAAAAAGCATAAACGCTTGGAGACAAATGAAAATCCCGTATTTCCACGAGGCGATCCGACCTCGCCATCCATTGTCAAAAAATATCTATATTGAGCATTCGCTCACATCAGGATGCTGTCGTCTATTGGCGATTGCTTGACGGCATGCCTATGCTTCCATCCTGTTATTCGCGTTTGTATGAGATTGAGTATTCAGTCAGTTTCAGGGGGCACTCATGAAATCAGCGTCAGATGCAACACCCATCCTGGAGATGCGCGGCATCTCCAAGACCTTCAGCGGTTTGCGTGTATTGAAGGAAGTCGACCTGACCGTCTTCGCCGGCGAAGTGCATGCCTTGATGGGCGAAAACGGCGCAGGCAAGTCGACCCTGATGAAAGTCCTGTCCGGCGCGCATTCAGCGGATGCCGGCGGCGAGATCCGGATCGATGGCAAGGCGGTGGCCAACTACGGCCCGCGTGCAGCGAAAGAACTCGGCGTCGCCGTGATCTATCAAGAGCTGAGCCTGTGTCCGAACCTGAGTGTGGCGGAAAACATCTACCTCGGCCGTGAGCTGAAGCGCGGCTGGACCGTCGACCGCAAGGCGATGGAAGCGGGTTGCGTCGATGTCTTGCTCCGTCTCGGCGCCGATTTCAAGCCGCAGACCAAGGTCAGCACCTTGTCGATTGCCGAGCGCCAGCTGGTGGAAATTGCCCGCGCGATCCATGCCCATGCGCGCATCCTGGTCATGGATGAGCCGACCACGCCGCTGTCCTCCCGTGAGACTGACCGTTTGTTCGCACTGATCCGCCAGTTGCGCCAAGAAGGGCTGGCGATTGTGTATATCAGCCATCGCATGGCCGAGATCTACGAATTGTCCGATCGCGTGTCCGTGCTGCGCGATGGCAAGCACGTCGGCATGCTGGAACGTGAAGAACTATCGGCTGAGGCGCTGGTGAAAATGATGGTGGGCCGCGACCTTTCCGGTTTCTACAAAAAAGAACATGCGCCTTACGATCCCGGTAACGTGGTCATGCGGGTCCGCGACATGGCTGATGGTGGCAGGGTCCGGGGTTGCAGCTTTGATCTGCATGCCGGCGAGGTGCTTGGCATCGCTGGCCTGGTGGGGGCAGGGCGTACCGAACTGGCGCGTCTGATTTTTGGCGCCAACCCGCGCATTTCCGGCACGCTCGAAGTGGCGGGCAAGGCAATCGCCAGCTTGCGTGGCCCGACCGATGCGATCCGCGCCGGCGTCGTCTATCTGACCGAAGACCGTAAGGCGCAAGGATTGTTTCTCGACATGAGCGTGCGCGACAACATCAATGTCTGCGCCTGTGTACCCGATTCGCGCTACGGCGGCGTGCTGGACCGCCGTCGCGGCGCACAACGCTCGGCGGAAGCAATCAAGTCCTTGTCGATCCGGGTTGCGTCGGGTGGCGTCAATGTCGGCGCGCTGTCGGGTGGCAACCAGCAAAAGGTATTGCTGGCGCGTTTGCTCGAAATCAAACCGCACGTGCTGATCCTCGATGAGCCGACGCGTGGCGTCGACATCGGCTCCAAGTCGGAAATCTACCGCATCATCAATGAGCTGGCTAAGGCTGGCGTCGGCGTGGTGGTGATTTCCAGCGAGTTGCCGGAAATCGTCGGTACCTCGGACCGCGTGCTGGTCATGCGCGAAGGCCAGCTGGTGGCGGAACTGGGCGGCCATTCTGGGCGCGAGATCACGCAGGAAAACATTATTGAACTGGCGACCGGCGCGCAGCAGGTAGAGCCGCAGGCGGCCTGAGCCGTACAAACGTCTGGACAGAATAATCATGAATCAGAATAGCAAGGAGACACAAATCATGGGTACAAGCAGCAACCTCACGGCCGAGGTGGTCGGCAAGCGCGAGCAGGTGCGCGGTCTGTTACGCACGGTCGGCATGCTGCCGGTGCTGCTCCTACTGATATTGGGATTCGCCCTGATGAGCGAAAATTTCTTCACGGTGCAGAACCTGTCGATCGTTACCCAGCAGGCATCGGTGAACATCGTTCTGGCAGCCGGCATGACCTTCGTCATCCTGACCGCCGGCATCGATCTGTCGGTGGGTGCGATCCTGGCGGCTTCGGCGGTGGTGGCGATGCTGGCGTCGCTGTCGCCGCAGTTCGGTATGCTGGGAATTGCGGCAGGCGTCGGCTTCGGCTTGCTGCTGGGCTTGACCAACGGCGTGTTGATCGCCTTCATGCGTCTACCGCCATTCATCGTCACGCTGGGCGCTCTGACTGCCATGCGTGGCCTGGCGCGGTTACTGGCCGACGACAAAACCGTCTTCAATCCCGACTTGCCATTTGCCTTTATCGGCAACGATTCAGTGCTTGGCGTGCCGTGGTTGGTGATTATCGCCTTGCTGGTGGTGGCGGTGTCCTGGTTTATCCTGCGCCGTACCGTGATCGGCGTGCAGATTTATGCGGTAGGTGGCAATCACGAGGCGGCGCGGCTGTCCGGCATCAAGGTCTGGAAAGTGCTGTTGTTCGTGTATGCAGTGTCCGGTTTGCTGGCTGGCCTGGGTGCGGTGATGACAGCCTCGCGCCTGTCTGCTGCCAATGGTCTGCAGCTTGGGCAATCCTACGAGCTGGATGCGATCGCCGCGGTGATTTTGGGTGGCACCAGCTTTACCGGCGGCGTCGGCTCGATAGGCGGCACCTTGATCGGCGCGCTGATCATTGCGGTGCTGACCAACGGCCTGGTGTTGCTGGGCGTATCCGATATCTGGCAATACATCATCAAGGGCATCGTGATTATCGGCGCTGTGGGGCTGGACCGTTATCGCCAGTCGGGCGCACGGACCTGAGGCGCATTTATATTAAGAGACCACCGGGCGCGGCAAGCTGGTCGCAGCGTCCGGATTTTTATATGACCAGTAACTGGAGACAGGACCATCATGAAAAAACTCGCTCTCGCAGCAATTCTTCCGTTTACGCTAGCACTGGCATTTTCGGCATCGGCACAGGCGCGTGAACTGAAATCGGTCGGCATTACGGTCGGCTCGCTCGGCAATCCTTATTTCGTGACGCTGGCTAACGGCGCCAAGGCCAAGGCGCTGCAGATCAATCCCAACGTCAAGGTCACTGCGGTATCCGCAGATTATGACTTGAGCAAACAATTCACCCAGATCGATAATTTTATTTCGGCCGGAGTCGATCTGATCCTGTTGAACGCCACCGATCCCGTGGCAATTGAGCCGGCCATCAAGAAAGCGCAAAAGGCGGGCATCGTGGTGGTGGCGGTGGACGTCGGCGCCAAAGGCGTCGATGCGACGGTGCAGACCGATAACGAAATGGCTGGCAAGCTGGCTTGCAAATATCTGGTCGAGAAACTGGGCGGCAAGGGTAATGTGATCATCCAGAACGGGCCGCAGGTGACTTCGGTGATCGATCGTGTCAAAGGCTGCAAGACTGTGCTGACTGCCGCGCCGGGTATCAAGGTGCTGTCGGATGACCAGGATGGCAAGGGATCCCGCGAAGGCGGCCTCAATGCGATGCAAGGCTACCTGACGCGCTTCCCTAAAATCGATGGTCTGTTCGCCATCAACGATCCGCAAGCGATCGGCAGCGATCTGGCTGCCAAGCAGTTGAAACGCAGCGGCATCATCATCACTTCGGTGGACGGTGCACCGGATATCGAAGCGGTGCTGAAGACAGATAGTGCGATCAAAGCGTCTGCCAGCCAGGATCCTTGGGCCCAGGCGCAGGACGCGGTGGCGGTCGGCTATGACATCCTCAACGGCAAGCGTCCGGCTCAGCCAACCCTATTGCTGGCGCCGGTGCTGATTACTAAGGATAATATCGCCAGTTACAAAGGCTGGTCCAGCAAGCGATAAGACAAGCAAGGCGGCTGCCGAAACCCGGTAACCGCCCATTGTAAAAAGAGGAGATAGAACACAGTGGCAACCATGGATGATGTCGCAAGAATTGCGAACGTATCGACCTCGACGGTCTCGCACGTCTTGAATGGCACGCGCAAGGTGAGGCCGGCGACGGTGCGCGCGGTGGAGGCGGCGATCCAGGCGCTCGGCTACATACCCAACACGCTGGCGCGCTCGCTGGCGCGTTCTACCTCCAACACCATCGGCGTCGCCATTTCCGCTCTCTCCAACCATTATTTCAGCGAAACCGTGCATGCGATTGAAACCGAGTGCGCCAAGCACGGCATCATGATGCTGTATGTCGATACCCGAGACGATCCCGAGCAGGAGCTGCGCGCGGTCAAAGCCTTGCACCATCGGCGGGTCGACGGTATCTTGCTGGCGCCATCCGCCGATCCGCAGCACCTGGCGCTGGAATACCTGCGCGCCAACGAGATTCCGGCAGTGCTGGTGGACCGCCTGATGGCGCAGGGATTCGACCAGGTTGGCGTTGAAAACAAGAAGTCTTCGCAAGAGCTGGTCAGCCACCTGATCGAACACGGCCATCGCCGCATTGCCCTTATTTCAGGCCGCGCCGGCCTGACCACCACCGATGAGCGGATCGACGGCTACCGCGCGGCGTTGGCTGCTGCAAAACTGCCGTTTGACGAGGCGCTGGTGGTCAGCGGCGAATCCAGCAGCGAACCGGCGCGCACTGCAACTCGCCAGTTATTGACCCTGGCAGAGCCGCCGACCGCCATCATGGCCGCCAACAACCTGATGACCATCGGCGCCATGCATGCGCTGCGCGACGCCAGGATCGATGTGCCGGAGCAGATTGCGCTGGTCGGTTTCGATGATTTCGACTGGGCCGATTTCTTCGTGCCGCGCCTGACGGTGATGGCGCAACCGGTCAAGGAGCTTGGCATGCGCGCCGTCAAGTTGCTGATGAAGCGGATCGAAGACCCGGTCGGCAAGAAGCAGATCGTACGGCTGGCGCCGACGTTGCGTGTGCGTAATTCATGCGGATGTCTTTGAATCTGATTCCTTCTAAAGAAAATGAAAATCTATGGGTAGTCCCATCTCGCTCGGGATTGATCTCGGCACGTCCGAGCTAAAAGCGGTGCTGCTGGATGAGTGCGGTACCGTCGTAGCGCACGCCGGGATCAGACTGGTGATTTCACGGCCGCAAGCGGGCTGGTCAGAGCAGGATCCGGAAAACTGGTGGCAAGCCTGCCTGGCGGCATTGCAGCAGTTAAGGCAATCCCAGCCGGACGCTTACAGCCGGGTGCGCTGCATCGGCCTGTCCGGGCAGATGCACGGTGCGGTCCTGCTGGATCAGGCTAACCGTGTGTTGCGCCCGGCGATCCTGTGGGACGATTCGCGCGCCATCGCGCAAGCGCAATGGCTGCACCAGGAACATCCCGAATTTTCTGAAATCACCGGCAGCTTGCCGATGGCCGGACTGACGGCGCCCAAGCTGTTGTGGATCAAACAATATGAGCCGCAGGTTTTTAGCGACATTTCCTGCGTCCTGTCGCCCAAGGATTACCTGCGACTGCGCTTGACCGGCGAACGTGTCAGCGATATGTCCGACGCCGCCGGCACGCTGTGGCTGGATGTGCGCAAGCGCGACTGGTTCGAACCGATGGTGCAAGCGTGCGGATTGCAACTGAGCCAGTTGCCCCGTTTGGTCGAAGGCTCAGCTGCTGCAGCTGGCCTGAATGCCGAGGCAGCGGGACAGCTCGGACTGCGTCGGCAATTGCTGGTGGCGGGTGGCGGTGGCGACAATCCGGTATCTGCGGTCGGCATCGGCGCCATTGACGCCGGTCACGGCTTCATCACGCTGGGCACCAGCGCGGCGATCGTCGCCATCACCGGCCATGTAGCGGGTAATCCTGCCAGCGCAGTCCATAGTTTTTGTCATGCGCTGCCGCAGCGCTGGTACACCATGGGCGCCATGCTGGCGGGCGCCAGTTGTCTGCGCTGGGTCACCAATTTGTTAGGGCAGGAAAACGAGCAAACCTTGCTGCAAATGGTCGAAGCCGGTTTGCCGCAGACGCAGCCGGTATCCGCCGCCGTGCCGCTGTTCCTGCCCTATCTGGCCGGCGAGCGGACGCCGCACAATGATCCCTTGTTGCGTGGTGGCTTCATGAACCTGGGTTACGATAGCACTGCGGCAACGCTCGGTTACGCGGTGCTGGAAGGCGTCGGTTTCGGTTTGCTGGACGCGATGCATGCGGTGCATGCGGCCGGAGCAACGGTCGGTGCTTGCGCGCTGGTCGGTGGCGGCGCCCGCAGCAACTATTGGGCGCAATTGTTATCCAATATCGTCGACAGGGAAATCTACACCTTGTCGGGCAGCGAGTTGAGCGCGTGCATAGGCGCGGCCAAGCTGGGTTTCCTGGCGTATGGACGAGGCGGTGATTTGCTACAGAGCGGCATGCCGGTCAAGGAACGCTTCTTTCCTATGCTTGCACAACAGCCGATGTTGCAGGCGCGCTATCAGCAGTTCCGTGGATTATTGACAGCGGCGCAAACCCTCCACGATTGATGTATGACATTTTATTCATTTTATAAAGCAAAGGTTTAGCCCATGAATCAGCTGGAACAATTGAAGCAGTACACGACCGTTGTCGCGGACACAGGTAATTTCAAGCAACTGGCGCAGTTCAAGCCGCGCGACGCCACCACTAATCCATCGTTGATCCTGAAAGCCGTGCAGCAAGCCGACTATGCCCCCTTGCTGGCTGAAACAGTTGCCGCCCATGCCGACAGTCAACTCGACCAGATCGTCGACCAGGTACTGGTGCGCTTCGGGCTGGAGATTTTGAAAGTCGTGCCGGGCCGTGTTTCCACCGAAGTCGATGCGCGCCTGAGTTTCGACACGGCGGCCACGGTGGCGCGCGCGCGCCGCATCATGGCCTTGTATGAAGCCGCCGGCATTGGCCGCGAGCGCGTGCTGATCAAGATCGCCTCGACCTGGGAAGGGATTCAGGCCGCGCGCATCCTGGAACAGGATGGCATCCGCTGCAACCTGACGCTGCTGTTCGCGTTCTGCCAGGCGGTGGCCTGCGGCGACGCCAAGGTACGCCTGATTTCGCCGTTCGTCGGCCGTATCTATGACTGGTACAAGAAATCTGCCGGCGCTGCCTGGGATGAATCCGCCAACACCTTATCCAATGATCCCGGCGTCAAGTCGGTGGCGCAGATCTATAGCTACTACAAACGCTTCGGGATAGACACCGAGGTAATGGGCGCAAGTTTCCGCAACGTCGGCCAGATTGCGGCGCTGGCCGGTTGCGATCTGCTCACCATCAGCCCGGAACTGCTGGCGCAACTGCAAGGCAGCGATGCTGAGATGCCGCTGGCGCTGGATAAGGATGCCGCCGCCAAGGCCGATTTGCGTGCTGTCAGCTACAACGAGGCCGAATTTCGCTACGCACTGAATGAGGATGCGATGGCGACTGAAAAGCTGGCGGAGGGGATACGCGGTTTTGCCGCCGATGCCGTCAAGCTCGACAAGATCATCGAGGGTTTGCTAGCATCGGCGCGCGGCTGATTAATTTGAATCGTCTTTCAAAGCTCGCTGGCGCCAGCGCCAGCCGAGCAATGCGATAGCTAAAACCGCATGTGCCACGGCGATGCCAAGCATGAGCCAGGCGTTGCCGAATTGTATCGGCATGAAAAATCTCGCCAATACTTCCGATCCCATGAAATGCGCCATGAACGGCAGCAGGCCGTCGATGATGGCCAGGTACAAGATAGTGGTGGCGCCGGCGCGTTTTCCTTTTCCGGAAAACGCAAAAAACAGGTAGACGCAGCTATCGCGCAGCAACATCAAGGCCAGCGTTAGCGCCAGCAAAGAGCTGTAACTGAAATCCGGCGGCAAATTGAAGGGCGGCATCTGGTTGTGGTTGAATAGCAGAAGCAAGGCAAAGCAAAACCCCAAAGCCAGCGAGCTTGGCCAGATTGGCAGGTTGCGGAGAAATCCCTGCCAGTTGCCGGTCTTCAGCCGCGCGACAATCCGCTGCCAGAGCGCGATATCGTTTTCTTCGGTGAACAAGGCCGCATAGGTCATTGCCATCGCCAGCAGCAAACCGACCCACAGCAAGCTCGCGCCATCGGCAAAGCCGGCAATATATGCCGCCAGCAGGCAGCACCCCAACGGCCAGGCCCATGGAATGGTGGCGATTTGCAAGGCGCTGTTCATGCTGCGCCATGCAGCGAAGACACCCAGAGCCGCCAGGAACACCATGCTGCTTAGCAGGAAGGGACCGTAGGCATAGCTTGCTCCCCACCACGTGACGCTGGTGTCGAAGTGGGACCGGAATGGCGGCGCGAACATGACCGTAATGACGACCACCGCCCAGGCGATGCCGCCGCGTTGCACCGCCCGTATATCGCTGCGCATCAGATGCAGGTTGAGGGCAATGGTCGAGGCATGCATCAGGATTCCCAACGCTACCAGCGTCAGGGCGCCGCTTATGGTCATGCTATGCGCGTTGGTGACAGCGGTGATCGCAAATATCGCCAGGCAGATAATCCCGCCATACCAGTTGAAGGCCGTGGCGCCAAACAATTTACCCCAGGTCATGGTCCACGGATCGAGCGCGCTCATGCGTTGTTGATCCCAGGTCTTGTCGCGAATTTCATCAATCACGGCATTGCTGGCGCTGCGGGTGCCCCACAGGCAGACGATGCCACCGAATAAAATCAACGCTACGCTGTCTAGTGGGATCCCGCCTGGGAAATTGCTGCCTGCCATACTGAGTGTAAAAAACACCAGCCCGAGGACGGCAGGCATGGCGATCAGCCGGTGCAGGGAAAACTGTAGCCACAGGTTACGCTTGAATTCAGGATTGATCACGATGCGCTCCCTGTCTTGGATAAGTGATTGGTTTGTCCATTTTCATAAGTGGCGACCGAGCGCAGATAAGACTGCTGCAGGTTTTCTTTCTGATCGCTAAAACCGCAGACCGGCAGCCCGGATGCAATCAGGCGCGCCAGCAGGGCAGCCAGGGCATGTTCGTCGCCGCTGAAATTGAAATCAGCGCTATGTTCGTTGCTTGCGGTGACTTGCAGCGCCGGTTCGGTCGCCAGTTGCGCTGACAATCTCGCATCTGCTTGCGCCAGCGTTACTCGCAGTGATTTCTGCGGAGCGTGCTGACTGTTGTCGTGAATCAGGGCGCGGTACTCCAGCACGCGGCCTTCGCGCAGCGCCAGCATATGCGTCGAATATTCATCCAGTTCGGCCAGGATATGTGACGACACCAGCAACGTCATGCCATTCGCCTGCAACTGGCGGAACAGGCCGGCCAGGCTGGCGCGGGCTTCCGGGTCGAGCCCTGATGCCGGTTCGTCCAGCAGCAGGATCTTCGGTGCGTGAATGATGGCCTGGCCGATGGCGACCCGCTGGCGCAAGCCGCGTGACAGCTTGTCGCAGGTTTGCTGCAACCGATCTGTCAGACCCAGTTGCTGCGCGGTGGTTTGTATCGCCTGCGGGATGGCCGGTGCAGGCAAACCTTGGGCCGCTGCCGCATATTCAAAACACTGGGCCACAGTCAGCGCCTGGTACAGGCCGTAGAAATCGGAAAGATAACCCATGATCCGATGTACTTCGCGCGGCTGCTCCAGCACATCCATGCCGGCGACGTTGATCGAACCGGCGAGCGGGGTTTCCAGGCCGGCGATACAGCGCATCAAAGTGGTTTTTCCGGCGCCGTTGGAGCCGACCAGCGCTGTCACGCTGCCGGCGGCGACTTCCAGGCTGACCTGGTGCAGGGCGCGATGGCCGGGATAATCGAAGGTAAGACCAGAGATTTTTATCATGGGAGTCGATCTTATAGAGACAATGTGGACATGATAGCAATGTAAGTTGCCAATAATAAAGCAATCCGCATCGAAAGCGGTAAATTGCGCCCGGCAACGTGCTGTATCAATAACCGGCCAGCTGTTACCAAATGATTCACCTGTCTCGCCGGCGCGGCAACTCCGATTAAATACCCGACAAATGTCCGACAAATACCCGATTCGAATGATCTATTCAGCTAGAGGAGATTGCAATGCACGGAAAGCAGTACGTATCAGCGTTAAAGATGGGTTCATTGGCTGTCATGGCCGGCTTGACCTTGAATATGGTCTCGCCGGCGATGGCTTCGCCGGTGATGGATTTTCGCAGCGAGGATCTGCTGTCGGTGGCCGATGGCGTGAAGGATGATCTGCACCTGAACCCGAACCAGCAAACCTTGTGGCGGCAGTTGGAGGGTAAATCGAAAACCATCATCAACGATAAGGAAAAACGGCAGCATGATATCCAGGCGAATATGGCTAGCGGCTTGAGTAATCCGGCGATCGACCTGCGCCAGCTGTCTGCCGCAATCGATGCGGAAGCGGCTCAGTCGCTTCAGGATGGCCGCCAGTTGCGCGAGTTGTGGCTGACCATGAACGACGCGCTTGACGATTCGCAGCGGCAGACGGCGCGGGCCTTCCTGGCCGACCGTTTGCAACGCGTCGATTCGGCCTCTTGCGAACGCAGCTCGGTGGTGCCGAAGGACAAATCTTCCGGCAAGGGACGAGGCAAAGGCATGGGCGGCATGGGTGGCGGCGGTTCGCCTATGGGAGGCGGCTCGTAATCTCATGCGGACATCGTCTGATGTCATTGTTGCGATGGTCTTTTTTCTCGCCAAGATTTAACAAAAATTTGCAAATTGCCATACCTTGATCGGCTTGGAAGCGGTTTTTCTCCTCTAGAATGTTTGCAACCGCTCCGGCGGATGTCTGTCAATGCATCGTCGATCAGATCGATGGCTTACTAGTGGATGGTGGAATGCGGTTAAAACGGATAGGTAGTTTGCTGGCGTTATGCGTGGTGGTCGGATTGAGCGGCTGTAGTTCGGTCTTGACCGAGGGTAGTTCCGCCGCTGCTGGCGTCGCCGGTACCGCGCTGGCGGGAAAGGTGACCAATAACGCGGCGGTGGCGACCGGTATCGGTCTCGGCGTTCAGGCTGCGGCTCGCGCCGGCGTGCAATATGAGCAGCGCAAGATACACGGTGAAGAACAGGACGCCATCGCCAAGGCGGGCGGAGAATTGGCGGTTGGCGCCGTCGCCAAATGGCAGATCGAACATTCACTGCCGATCGAAGACAACGAGCGCGGCCGGGTCACGGTCAGCCGCATCATTAGCAGTGAAGGCATGAGCTGCAAGGAAATCGTGTTTTCCGTCGATGGCCTGGTAGGCAAGATTAACAATCCGGACAGCGAATTTTATGTGGCCACCATCTGCCGTGCCGGCCAGGGCTGGAAATGGGCGTCAGCGGAACCCGCCACCGAGCGCTGGGGAGCGTTGCAATGACGCTGCGGAGGAGCTTGGCATTGTCGTCCTCGCGTCAAGCGATGGCCAGCGCGGCAGTATTGCTGGCCGCCGTGGCGCTTGCCGGTTGCAATAGCATCGGGGGTTTTGCGGGCGCTGCTGCCGGCGTTGCCAGCGGCGCAGTCACCTCCAATCCGGCGGTCGGCTATGCCGTCGGCATCGGCGTCCAGGCTGCCACCGACGCCACCACCAAATATATCTTTCGCAACTGGCAAAAGGGCGAGCAGGACGAGATCGCCGCGGTGGTTGGCAACCTGGAAGTCGGCCACGCTAGCCGCTGGGCTATCGTCCATCAAATCCCTTACGCCAACGAACACGGTGAAGTGCGCGTGGTTCGCCTGATCGACACGCCGCTGGCGTTGTGCAAGGAAGTGCTGCTGTCGGTTGACAGCGGCGAGGGTGATAAGCTGAAGCGCGCCTGGTATACCGGCAGCGCCTGCCGCAGCAACGATATCTGGCGCTGGGCGGTGGCAGAGCCTGCGGTGGAGCGGTGGGGAAGTTTGCAGTAGGATCGGCGGATGGCTGTGGCCAATTATTGATTGAGACTAACGGCGATTGAATTGAAATGTATAGTGAGGTTCCTGGCGACAGGAACGCGTTCCCATTTCTTCACTTTCATCGCAAAAATGACCAGCTATTCAAACACCCCGCAGGATATCGTCCAGGCACAACTCGATGCCTATAATGCTAAAGATATTGACGCCTTGTTGCTGACTTATGCGCCCGATGCAGAGCAGTACGCACTGCATGGCGAGCTTCTGGCGCGTGGGCACGCCCAAATGCGGCCGCGCTTCCTGACCCGGTTCGCCGAACCAGATCTCCATGCGCGCTTGCTCAACCGTACGGTCATGGCAAATCTGGTGATTGACTACGAGCTGATTACCCGCAATTTTCCTGATGGTGTCGGTACCATGGAGATGTTGTGTGTGTATGAGGTGGCGCATGGTCTGATTCAGAAAGCGTCCTTTGCGCCTGGCGAAATCAGGATGAACATCCTTTCGTAGCACCGGGCGAGCATGCTGAACGGACTAAACCATCTCACGCTAGCGGTAAGCGATCTTTTCCGCAGCGTGAATTTCTATCAGATAACGCTGGGCATGCGCCTGCATGCGCGCTGGGATAGCGGCGCTTATCTTTCCACAGGCGGACTCTGGCTATGCCTATCCCTCGATCCGAATCGGACCAACGCGCCCGGCGCAGACTATACCCACTATGCATTCACGGCGGAGGCGAGTTCCTTTGCGGATTTTGTCAGCACGATGCGCGCAGCCGGTGTCGATGAATGGAAGGACAATCGCAGCGAAGGCGCGTCGTTCTATTTTCTTGATCCCGACGGCCACAAGCTGGAAGCGCATGTCGGCGATCTGGCAAGCCGCTTAAGCGCTTGCCGTGACCAGCCTTACGCGGGTATGCAGTTTTTCGACTGAAAGCTACCAGCGGCCGGCCAGCATCAGAAAGCCTGGAATCCAGCAAGAACAGATGCCGATCAGCGCCGTAATCCAACCCAGGGAGCGGATGGTCTTCTGCAGCGCCAGCGCCAGGAAAAACAAGAACCACAGGGCGCCCCAGGTCAGCCACATCACGGTTGAACGCATATCCTGGGCTACCGCCAGCCAGGCCATCGGCAACGTGTTGATGGCAACGAACAGGCAGTACCAGCCCAATCCTTTCCCGCTCATGTTCTTCCACTGCACCACAGCCAGGTACAGGTAGGTGAAGGCAAACAGCAAGCCTGCGGCAACACTCAGATAACCGGCGTTGTCGGTGCTGCGGACCAGGCCAATGAAACTGATCGTCAGCGCCAGGGAACCGACAAGGAAATTGAAGACGGCGTTTTCACGCGCTTCGATGCGACCGGTCAGGCCGACGCCGTTGACTACCAGCACTGCGCCGATGAAGAGTAGAGCAATGCCCAGCATGAAGTATTTCCCTTGAAGACTATTGATGGTTGTTGGCGCTTGAATCAGGCGTGCGCGCAGCATAGCGGCTGCGCTTGGGTGCAGGGGAGGCGCCAGCGAATAAGGCTCATAGGAATATCTGACTTGAAATTGTGCGCGATATGCGCCTAGGTACTTGCTGGTCCGATGTTAACTACCCTAATCGTTCGTTGAATGCGCATGGTTACGCATTGTTCTCGCCAGCCTTGAAGTTGCGTGCAGCAGTTTGTCGCTGTCAAAGTACGGGGGCTACAGGCATGGATAATTAATTTCCCAAAAACAATATAAATTACGTTATATTTACATGCTAAAAAAATAATCATCTCAAATCAGGGGGAAAAATGTTCAGAAGCATAGTAGCCATGGCGACGGTCGCCATCGGCTTGGCAGGATGCGCCGCGCCGCAGTACATTCCGCTCAGTCAGGAGAATGCCAAAAAAATCCAAACCGTCAGCGCCCGCAGCCTGGTAGTCCAGGACGAAGTCATTGCCAAGGCCGATCCATCGACGGTTTCTGCCGCTCTCGGCGGTGGATTGATTCCGGCGCTGATCGATGCCTCCATTACAAATTCACGGCAAGCGCGTTTGCAGGTAGCGATGGATAGCATGTACGAATCGCTTGAAGACTACGATTTTCGCGCTCTTTACTGGCCGGAGTTGACTCGACAGTTGCATGAGCAATTTCCTCTAAAGGTAACAAATGTCGTGACCACGGCGCGTGCAATGCCAGCCAAAGAAGTACTTCAGGTCGTTCAGAATCTGGGCGATGGTGAAGCGCAGTTATTCATTTCCACCGATTATTATCTGTCAACAGATTTGCGTTCCCTCAATCTTGTCACATCCTCCGCCCTATGGATAAAGGGAGGGCAGCAGCCAGTCTATAAAAATTTGATGAAATATCAATCGGCGCCGCTGGGTAATGGCAGTGAGCAATCTGCCAAGGCCTGGGGGATGGATGGCGGTAAGCCGTTTTTTGACAAACTGAAAGAAGGTATCCAGGAAACGCTTGCCATGCTGGCGATTGACATCAAGGAAAATGCGCCGGCTTCCGCCCAAGCGGAAAAAATCGACGTCAAGTTCAATTTTGGCGAAAATGCATCGCCTGACCGTAAGAGTATTAGGGGCACGCTAGTCGATAAGCACGGTGAGCGCGTGATTGTCCGCGGCGCCAGCGGTGGTCTCTATTCACTTTTGCCTTGATCGGGAGATTATTCAATGAAAAAACTCACTTGCATCTCCTTCATGTTTGCAGCGGCATTGGCGCAGTCTGCATGGGCCGACGCAGTCGTCGAACATAAACCTCTAGACATGAAATACGATTCGATTGCGACCGATGTGCGTCCGGCGGCGATGGCGCACACGTGTGCGCTGAAGATCATTCCGGTGGTTGATGAAAGGCAGAATAAAGACACGTTGGGAGTAAATATCACTAGCCCTTTGCTCAGCGGCGATGCTGCCGCCTGGGCTACCGCCGGCTTGCAAAATCTCAGCGACTTTGGTTTTCGGGTGACTAAGCCGGATGCAGCAGATGGGCAGGCTGCGATTACGCTTACACCCAAGATTATCCGCGCTTACACCTGGCAGGTTGGCATGAAGCTGTTCGGTACTGTAGTGCTCAAGATGGATTACACGCGTCCGGATGGCAAGGTCGAGAGCCGGACCTACCGCTCGTCCGGCGACAAAACCAATATGTGGGGCGCCGATTCGGAGTACGTCACCACTTTGAACTATGCGCTGAACAATTTGTTAAGAAAAGTCGCGACCGATTTAGACAAAGAATGTGGTCTGAAGGCTTGATATAGTTAAATCGCTTGTAGCCACCAATAACCCGTTAGCGTAAGTTAACGGGTTTTTTTGTTGGAATTGAATTGACGCGTCAGCCAGGTGGCCGCACTTGGCGGTGCGATGACTTTAGCCAAATCAGCCACCCAAATACGCTTCCAGCACTTTCGGATTGTTCAACAGGTTACTGCCACTGTCCGCCAGCACAATCTTGCCTGTCTCCAGTACATAACCACGCTGGGCAATCCGCAATGCCTGGCGGACGTTTTGCTCCACCAGCAGAATCGTCAGCCCGGTGCGATTGATTTCCTGCACGATGCGGAAGATTTCTTGCACCAGCAGCGGCGCCAATCCCATTGATGGTTCATCCAGCAACAGCACGCGTGGCTTGGCCATTAGTGCGCGGCCGATCGCCAGCATTTGCTGTTCGCCGCCGGAGAGATTGCCGGCGAGGCCATCCTTGCGCCGCTGTAGTACAGGGAACAGGGAATAGACCCAGTCCAGGTCCTTGGCGATGTTGGTCTTGTCTTTGCGGGTATAGGCGCCCAGCGCCAGGTTTTCGGCGATGCTCAGGGTGGTGAGCGTGGCGCGGCCTTCGGCGACTTGCACCACGCCGCTCTGCACGATCTTGTGCGGTGAGAGGCTGGTCAGGTCTTGCCGGTCAAACAGGATCTGTCCGCGTTGCGGCTTGAGCAGGCCGGAAATGGCCAGCAGGGCGGTACTTTTACCGGCGCCGTTGGCGCCTACCAGCGCCGTGATTTCGCCTTCGTTCAGCGTCAGGTCGATGCCTTTGACGGCTTCGATATGGCCGTAGGAAACCGCAAGGTCTTTCACTTGCAGGATCGGTGTGGCGCTGGTGGTTTCTGTAGCCATCATTCGGCGTCTTCCTTGCCCAGATAGGCTTCAATCACTTCCTGGTTATTCTTGATCTGGTCGGGGCTGCCTTCGGCGATGATGCGGCCGAAGTTGAGCACCGCGATACGGTCGCACAGGCCCATCACGAAACGCATATCATGTTCGATCATGAAGATACTGAAGCCGCGCTGCTTGATGTTGAGGATTTCCGTCATCAGCTCGGTTTTTTCTGCGGGATTCATGCCGGCCACCGGTTCGTCCAGCAGCAGCAGTTTCGGCTTGGTCGCCAGCGCCCGGGCGAATTCCAGCTTGCGCTGCTCTCCGTAGGACAGGCTGTCGGCCAGCATCTGCGCCTTGTGATCAAGGCGGACCCAGGACAACAGCTCCAGCGCCCGTTCGCGCGCTTGCGCTTCGATCTTGCGATAGCCGCCGAGATTCAGCAGCACGCTGCCGAAGCTATAGACCATGTGATCGTGCATGCCGACCACGACGTTTTCCAGCAAGGTCATTTCCTTGAACACACGGATGTTCTGGAAGGTGCGGGCAATGCCGCGCTCGGTGATCTTGTGCGGTGCGACCTTGCCGATATCCTGTCCATCGAATTCGATAGCGCCGCCAGAAGCGCGCAGCAAGCCGGTGATCAGGTTGAACACAGTCGTCTTGCCGGCGCCGTTGGGGCCGATCAGGCCAAAGATGCCACCTTGCGGCACATTGAAATTAACGTCTTGCAGAACCTGCAGTCCGCCGAAATTCTTGCTGATATTTTTAAGTTGCAGCATCAGTTAATTCCTCCAGCTTGCGATTTACGCTGGAAAAAACCGCGCATCCGGCGCGGGTCCCAAATACCTTTGGGCAGGTACAGAATCACCAATACCAGAATCAGGCCGTTTACCACCGAACGATAGCTGTTGAAATCGCGCAGCGCTTCCGGCAGCAAGGTCAGTATCATGCCGCCCATGGTCGGGCCGACCAGGCTGCTGGTGCCGCCGAATACGGCCATGGTCAATATCTCGACGGCGTTTTCGAAAGCATAGTTGCCGGGGCCGATCGTGAAGGTGTAGTGGGCGTTGAGGCCGCCGGCGACGCCGGCGATAGCGGCGCCGATGACAAACGCCAGCAGCTTGTAGCCGGCGACATTGACGCCCATCAGGCGTGCCGCAACCTCATCTTCCTTGATGGCTTCGAAGGCGCGGCCGATTTTCGAGCGGCGCATGCGCGCGAGGATGTACAAGGTAAGCGCCAGCAGCAGGACGATATGCCACCACTCGGTTTTCAGAGGTATGCCATTCAGGCCGAGCGGGCCGCCGGTGATGTCCATATTCAGCACAATCACGCGCACCACCTCGCCGAAGCCAAGGGTCGCCATCGCCAGATAGACGCCGGACAAGCGTAGCGTCGGGATGCCGATCACCAGCGCCACCAATGCAGGCAGCGCGCCGCCCACAGCCAGCGCCACCGGGAACGGCAAGCCGGTTTGCATGCTGATCAGCGATGCGGCATAAGCGCCGATGCCCATGAAAGCGGCATTGGCCAGCGACAGCAGGCCGCAGGACAAGGTGACATAGATCGATAGCGCCAGCATCGCGTTGACGCCGAGACTGAAAATCACGGTGTTATAGGTTGACCAGAAACCGTCCCACCAATCCATGAAACCGGCTGCGCCGATGGTTGTCAGAAGTTCAGTCATATCAGGCCTTCCTTTCCAGTACTTTGCCAAACATCCCGGAAGGCTTGACCAGCAAGATCAAAAACAGTAACCCGAATCCCACGGCATCGCGGAAATCACTGGATATATAAGCTACGGTCAGCACTTCGGCAAAACCGAGGAACAAGCCGGCGATCATGGCGCCGCGGATATCGCCCATGCCGCCCAGGATGATGACGGCGATGCCTTTGTGCAGCATCGGCTGTCCCATGAACGGCGTGATGGCATTGAACGACAGGCCGACCAGCACGCCGGCAGCGCCCCCAAGGGCAGCGGCTGCAAACGAGGTCAGGTAAAACAGGCCTTCGACGTTAATGCCGAGCAGGTAAGCGGCTTTCGGCGATTCGGCGATGGCGCGCAAGGCGCGGCCAAGCTGGGTGCGGCGCATGACCGCCAGCAGCACCAGCATCAGGACGAAGGAAATCACGACGATGCCGATTTGCACCGCGGTGACATGCAGGTTGCCCCAGTTATAGCTTTCTTCCGGAATGGTGCCGACCGGGAAGCGCTTGTTTTCAGCGCCGAACAAGCCCTGCGCCAGACTGGTCAGGATGGTGGCGACGCCAATGGTTGCAATCATCGGCGCCAGATGCGGTGCGTTGCGCGCGCGCAGCGGCTTCAGCACCAGATAGTCGACCGCGAGGCCGATCAGGCCGGAAACCAGCATGGCAGCCAGCATCGCCAGCCAGAGCGGCAGCGCCAGATGTTCCACCAGCAGCAGCGCGGCATAGCTGCCCAGCATGAAGATAGCGCCGTGCGATAAATTGATCACGCCCAGCACGCCGAAAACCAGCGTGAAGCCTAGCGCAAACAGCGCATAGACGCTGCCCAGCGAGAGGGCGTTGATGAGTTGTTGTTCAAGCATGGAGGGAATTTTCTTTAATTCAATCAGGGGCGGAGCCGCTTGGATAGATTCGCTTGGACAGAGTCGCTCGGACAGAGTCGAATATTATTTTGCAAGAATATTCGACTCTGACCCCAATTGTTTCATTGTTTGCGATGGCCGTTATCGCCGGTGACAACGGCTGTCGGGATTACTTCAGCAAGATGAACTTGCCGCCCTTGGCGATATTCACAATCGCTTCCTGCTGCGCGTCGTAGCCGACTTCCTTGCCGGTTACTGGCGGCGCCTTACGGAAGGCGAATTTGCCTGTGGCGCCTTCAATCGTTACCGAAGGCAGTGCCTGCTGCAGGGCGATGCGGTCCTTGTCTATGGCGCCGCTCAGCTTGACTTTCTTGAGAGCGTCGGCGACCACATGCAAGGCGTCATAGGCCTGCGCTGCAAACTGGTCGGGATCGCTGCCGAATTTTGCCTTGTAGGCGGCGATGAACGCCTTGTTGGCCGGCGTCAGGTTTTCCGGCGACCATGGGCTACCCATGATGGTGTCGTCGCCAGCGCCCTTGGCGATATCAAACAGCTTCGGCGAATTGAGGCCGTTGCCGCCGATGAACGGCTGCTTCATGCCCAGCGCGCGGGTTTGCAGAATGATGTTGGCGGCTTCTTCGGTCAGGCAGGAGCAGACGATGGCGTCAGGATTGGATGCCTTGATCTTGGTCAGCTGCGCCTTGAAGTCGACGTCGCCTTTGGCATAGGCTTCGGTAGTCGTGACTGGAATCTTCTGGTCGGCCAGGGTGGCCTTGAAGACGTCGTAGCCGCTCTTGGTGAAAGCGTCGTCGTTACCGTAAATGATGGCGACTTTCTTGATGCCGAAATGCTTGACTGCGGCACGGGTAGTGACCGGCAGGACGTCGGCTTCCATGACGGAGTTACGGAAGGTGAACGGGCCCATGGCAGTGATGCCGTCGGCGGTGTTGCTGGTGCCGAAGGCGACGACCTTGGCGGCATTGGCGATCGGGTCGGCGGCAAAGGCTGAGTTAGACAGGGTCGGGCCGAAGACCAGCAGCGCCTTGTCCTTGAAGATCAGTTTCTTGAAGACGTTGATGGCTTCTTCTTTTTTGCCTTGCTCGTCTTCGATAAGCAGTTGCAGCTTGTTGCCGTTGACGCCGCCGGCGGCGTTGACTTCATCGGCCGCGAGCGTAAAGCCGTTCTTGATGGCGACGCCGTATTTAGCGGCAGGGCCGGTCAGCGCCGCGGCCAGGCCGAGCTTGACGTCAGCCGCTTGGGCGGCGCTGGCCAGGCCAGTGGTGAGCATCAGCAACGGCAGTGTTTTCAAGATGGTGTTGAATTGCATTTCGATATCCTCCAAGAGACCGTTTTTATAGTGACGTCCTGTGATGCCCGACCTTGCGGCCGAAAGGCATTATGTAGCAGGAAGCCGCCAGAAGCCGCCAGCGTTTTTATTCCGGCGCGCGCAGAGACGCGCCAAAGGTGAACAAAGTATAAGGGATTTTCGTTCAGAAATTCCGGGCGCACAGCGCGGTGTTTCGTACCTGATGGAAGCCCAGAAGTGGTGATTTTTTGTGTCAGGCTAGACGCAAACCGGAGCGATAGTAAGACTATATCGGGAGGATTGGCAACGATACCTGGCGCAAAAAAAGCGCCGCTTATGGGTTTTCAGCATGTGTGGAACACCACGCACACTACTCACGAGCCAGGTAAAGCGGATGTTTTACGCGGGGGTGCTGCGACTTTTGGTCGGTTTTGGAGAGGTATTGCGTGATTTTTGGCAATTATACCCGGCGTTGGTTGTTTATGTCAGCGGCCGTCATGCCAAATCGGCATGGCGGCAAGCATTGCGCTTGCCGCTATGTCCGTGTGTATCAAGCCAGTTGCTGGCGCAAATGCTGGATCGCCAAACGCACCTGACGTGGCGCCGTGCCGCCGATATGATCGCGTGCCGCGACCGAACCTTCCAGCGTCAGCACCTGGAATATATCGTCCTCGATCAATGGCGAGAATGTGCGCAGCTGATCCAGCGACAGATCGCTCAGGTCGCAGCCTTGGTCGACGCAGCTGCGCACCGCATGCGCCACTGCTTCATGGGCGTCGCGGAAAGGCAGGCCCTTCTTGACCAGGTAGTCGGCCAGGTCGGTGGCGGTGGCGTAGCCTTGCAGCGCCGCAGCGCGCATCGCTTCCGGTTTGACCGTGATGCCGCGCGCCATGTCGGCGAAGATGCGCAAGGTGTCGGTGAGTGTGTCGACGGTATCGAACAGCGGTTCCTTGTCTTCCTGGTTGTCCTTGTTGTAAGCCAGCGGCTGGCCTTTCATCAGGGTCAGCAGGGCGATCAGGTGGCCGTTGACGCGGCCGGTTTTGCCGCGCGCCAGTTCCGGCACGTCGGGATTTTTCTTTTGCGGCATGATCGAAGAGCCGGTGCAGAAGCGGTCGGCGATGTCGATAAAGCCGATGCGTGGGCTCATCCAGATCACCAGTTCTTCCGACATGCGCGAGACGTGGGTCATCACCAGCGCGGCGGCGGCGCAGAATTCAATGGCGAAGTCGCGATCCGAAACGGCATCCAGCGAATTGCGGCAGACATCGTCAAAGCCGAGCGTTGTCGCTACGCGTTGACGGTCGATCGGGAAAGTGGTGCCAGCCAGTGCGGCGGCGCCCAGCGGCAAGCGGTTGACGCGCTTGCGGCAATCCAGCATGCGCTCGGCGTCGCGCCCGAACATTTCCACGTAAGCCAGGATGTGATGGCCGAAAGTGATCGGCTGTGCTACTTGCATATGAGTAAAGCCGGGCAGGATGGTGTCGGCGTGTTGTTCGGCCAGATCCAGCAGGGCCAGACGCAGGTCGCGCAGCAGGCCGCTGATGTCGTCGATGGCGCCGCGCAGATACAGGCGGATGTCGGTGGCGACCTGGTCGTTGCGGGAGCGGCCGGTATGCAGGCGCTTGCCGGCATCGCCCACCAGTTCGGTTAGGCGCTTTTCGATGTTCAGGTGGACGTCTTCCAGATCCAGCAGCCATTCAAACTTGCCGCCGGCGATTTCATCCTGGATCTGGGTCATGCCCTTCTTGATCGCTGCGTAGTCGTCGGCGCTGATGATTTTTTGATATGCCAGCATCTCGGCGTGGGCCAGCGAACCCTGGATATCGACCTCAGCCAGGCGCTTGTCGAAAAATACAGAGGCGGTGTAACGTTTGACCAGATCAGAGACGGGTTCGGAAAAACGAGCCGACCAAGCTTCGCCTTTTTTGGAGAGTTGTGCTGTCATAATTGAGTATTGAACCGAGCGTTAGGTGAGCGATGAATTATGCGATTATAAATCACTGCCTCCTGAAACCGACTGTGTCAGCTTGATAGAGACATTTTTTGGCGCAATATCTTCTTAGATACACGCTTGGGTATGCGCTTTATAACCAGCTTCGGATTGTTTTTAAATCAACTAATGCCAGAATCCCTCTCCTCAGACCATGCCGCGGATAATGCCGCCGACAACGCGTTGGCGCAGCAGCCCGGTGCAGTGGTGATTCCCGACGGCTGCAACCTTGGCGTGGTGTTTCGCGCCCTGATTGCGGTAAATCTGGCGGTCATGGCGGCGATTTTGTTGCGCACCGATGGTCTCGTAGCTGCCGTCAACGGCTTTGTCGAATCGGCCATGCTGGTTGAGCCGGCCTGTTTTTTGTCCTTATCCATATTGTGTGGCTTGCATCGGATCGGCCACCGCTTTTCCCTTGTAGTGCAACGACTGCTGTGCGCGTTGGCGCCGGCGCTGGTGATGGTGGCGGTGATTCGGCTGCTATCCGGATTCGACTGGTTCCTGAACGGCTTTTCCCATCTCAGCGCGGCCGGCGGCGTGACGCGCGTGGCCTTGGTGGCGGCCTTGTTCGGAATCGGCTTGCAGCACTATTTCGAAATGCGCGCACGGGCTTTTTCGCCGGTGCTGGTGGAAGCACGCTTGCAAGCCTTGCAAGCCAGGATCAGGCCGCATTTCCTGTTCAACAGCCTGAATGCCGTGCTGTCCCTGATCCGCACCGAGCCACGGCGGG
This sequence comes from Collimonas arenae, assembly GCF_000786695.1. Lineage (NCBI taxonomy): Bacteria > Pseudomonadati > Pseudomonadota > Betaproteobacteria > Burkholderiales > Oxalobacteraceae > Collimonas > Collimonas arenae. The sequence continues at coordinate 1,814,134 of NZ_CP009962.1, forward strand.
CCGAGGCAGCGCTGGAAGATCTGGCAGATTTGATCCGGGTATTGATGCGCGATGGTCGCGCCATGACGACGCTGGAAAAGGAAATCCGCCTGTGCCGGCAATATCTGTCGATCGAAAAAATACGCTTGGGCGATCGTTTGCGGGTGCAGTGGGAGCGTGACGGCATCAGCGATGAAGTGGTGTACCGGGCGCAGATTCCGACCTTGCTGTTGCAGCCGCTGATAGAAAATGCCGTCCACTATGGCGTCGAACCGAGCACCGAACCGGCGCTGATCCGTATCAAGCTGAGCTATTCGCTGGAGCGGATCGAGATCGTCATTACCAATCCCTACAATCCGTATAGCGGCAAGGGAGTCGCCGCGCTGCCGGAAGGGAACCAGATGGCGCTGGAGAATATCCGTGAACGGCTGGCGCTGCTTTACGACGTTGAAGCGCAGTTGACCACGGCTAGTACCCTCGGGCAGTTTGAGGTGCGCGCCAGTTTTCCTTATGTGAAAGCGGCACAGGCCAAGCCGCAGAACGGCTGATGAAATATATTTTCGCGAAAACGCGGAAGACGCGAAACAGGTAAAGAAATTTCTCGTGTCCTCCGTGTTTTCGTGGACAATGTTTTCCTGAGAGAACATTGCTCCCATTGCCCCATAGCTCCTATTCGCAAATCATAATAATCCGTCATGATTCCTCGCATATTCATTGTCGACGACGAAGCCCCTGCGCGCGCCAGACTGAGCACGCTGTTGTCCGACATCGTCGCCGATTGCCCGCATTATCTGGTTGGGGAAGCTGCCCATGCGCAGGCTGCGCTGGAAGGGATTGCCGCCACCGCGCCGGACCTGGTGTTGCTGGATGTGCAAATGCCCGGCATGAGCGGCTTGCAACTGGCCGAACAATTGATGAACAAGGCAGGCACGGCTGAGCCGCCCTTGCTTATATTTGTGACCGCTTATGACGATTACGCACTCAATGCGTTTGAGGTGCAGGCTTTCGATTATCTGGTCAAACCGGTGCGCGCTGCGCGTCTGGCGCAAGCCATCGCGCGCGCCAGCCGTGTGCGCCGTGCGTCACCGGAGACGCCGGCTGCCAATGCTGAAGCCGCCGCACCGGCTGCCTTGCCGCGCCAGCATTTCGCCGTGCAGGAGCGCGGCCGCATGTCGCTGGTGCCGATGACGGAAGTGCTGTACCTGAAGGCGGAGCTGAAGTACGTCACCTTGCGCACTAAAAACAAGGAATACCTGATTGAGGATTCGCTGGTATCGATCGAGGAAGAGCTGGCGGCCCACTTTGTGCGTGTGCATCGCAATGCGCTGGTGGCGCGTAACGCCATCGTCGGCGTTGAACGGGGTATTTATCTCGCGGACGGCGAAGGCGACGCCGATAAGCCGCAGGAAGTCTGGCAAGTCATCCTGCGCGACATCGATCACCGGCTGCCGATATCAAGGCGGCAATGGGCGGTGATCAAGGCGCTGGTGCGATAAATCAGCAGCTATACCAGCAAGTTCATCGCATGCGGCATGCCAGCGGCATATTGCGGGAACAGTTTCTGCATGGCCGGATCGCCGATGCGCATATGCTTTTCCGCCAGCGTGGCCAGCACGGCGCGGAAGTCGGTGGTGACGGCCAGGTCGCGTCCTTCATTCAAGGATTTATCGTCGATGCCCGGCCAGTAGCCGTGGATGGTGCGGCCGCGTACATTGCCGCCCAACAGCCACATGGCGTTGCCGTGGCCGTGATCGGTGCCGCCGTTGCCGTTTTCACGGAAGGTACGGCCGAATTCCGAGATCACCACAATCACTGTGTCGTTAAAAGCCGGCCCCAGTTCGCGCGCCAGCGTGGCCAAGCCATCGGCCAGCGGCCGCAGCCGCCCGGCCAGCTGGCCGGCGCCATTGCCCTGGTTGGTATGGGTATCCCAGCCGCCGACAGCGACGAAGCCGAGGCGGATGTCCGGGTTGCCTTGCATCAGGCGGCCCAGGCGTGCGGTATCGATCGATAGGCCGTTCGGCAGAGGCGCGCCATTATTGGCCGCTTTTTGTTCTGTGCTGTTGGCGTCGGCCAGCAACTCCTTGCGCGCCGAAATGCCGTCGCGGTAGGACTTGCCGAGCGCCGCATCCTGGGCATACAGCGCCGCGTAAGCCTGGCTGACTTCGGGCTTGTCTATCAGGGTTGGCCGGGTAGCATCGCGGCCGGTGGGCATGTTGGCGACCACGGCGCGGCCGGTCAGGATGCGCGGCACCGATTCGCCCAGCGTCAGCGCTTGCATCGGCGATTGCGATGGCGGCATCACGCCTAACATCCGGTTCATCCAGCCGTCGCGGGTATTGTGTTCGCCCGGCGTGCCGGTCTCCATGTAATCCTGGGCTTCAAAATGCGAGCGCGACACGTCGGGCGAGCCGGAAGCGTGAACAAAAGCCAGCCGGCCATCTTCCCAATAGGGTAGCAACGATTGCAGCGCCGGATGCAGGCCAAAGTAGCCGGTGAGGTCGAGCGCGCCGTTTTGCGTGCCCGGACGGGAGACTGCAATCGTCGGCCGCGCCTTGTAATAGTTGTGATCGCCATGCGGCACCACCACGTTCAATCCATCTACCGCGCCACGCAGGAACACCACCACCATGCGTGGCGTTCCGTCACCGGTTGTATGTGGCCGTTGCAGCGGATTGCCATAGGAGAGCGGGCTGTCGGCGCCGGTGGCGATGCCGACCGGTGGCGTTGGCTTGGCCTTGGCCAGCGGCTTGCTAGGCGGCGCGACTACACAACCGGACAGTCCGACCGGGATCAGGATGGCGCCACTGGTGGTGAGGCCGAGATGGCGGATGAAATCGCGACGGTTCATATCAGGTTCCTAACGCTCTAACTATCTTTTCATGAAATCAGGGCCGCCGAGTATCAGGCCGACCTGCAGATTGGGCGGTGCGGCGGTGATGGCGGCGAGGCTATGCGGCGCCAGCGCGGGCGACAGGGTTTGCATCAGTTGCTGCGGGTCGACGGGTGTCGTGGGCAGGGGAACTGGCGGCGGCGATCCGGGCGGCAGCGGCGGCGTTTCCGCGCGGGCTATCGGCGACTTGCCGTTGCTCAGGCCATTGACGAAATTGATCCTGCGTAGCAAAGCATCCGGATTGAGCCAGGCTTCCTCGGAGAATTTGTAGCCCTCCGGCGTCAGCCAGCCGTACATGGGTTGTCCAAGCTGGTTGAGGACGCCGTCGATCGGCTTGTAATTCAATACCGGCGTCGCCGTCGCCCGCAGCGAGGAGACGACATACTGATAAGGTGTCTTGAACTGCGTCTGGTAATTGCTGCGTGCCCAGAATTCCTGGCTATCGAACAAGGTACGCAGTACTGCCTTGATGTCGCCATTGGTAGCGAGAAAGCGGCGCGCCAGCTTCTCGGTCAGGGCAGGTTCCGGTTTGTCGGAGACGAAATATTGCACCAGTTTGATCGCGATGAAATGGGCGGTTGCGGGATGGCGTGCGAGTATGTCGAGAGCTTGTTCGCCTTCCTGTTCGCCGCTGCCCTTGATGGTCTGGCCGAGAAAAACTTTGTCGCCGAAATCGTGGCGGCGCGGATTGAACACGAAGGCTGCCTGGCCGTCTTTCATGCCTTTTTCATCGATGGTCCAGCCGGTCAGGATGCGCGCCAGCGAGATCACATCAGCCTGGGTGTAGCCGCTGTCGACGCCCATGGTATGCAGTTCCAGCAATTCGCGGCCGTAATTTTCGTTGAGACCTTTAAACCGGCCTTTGGCTTCCGGCGTGTTGACGCCGCTGCTGAGCCAGTTATCCAGGTAGTAGAGCATGGCCGGATGATGGGCGACGCTGCCCAGCAACTGGCGGAAATTGCCGAGGGCATTCGGCCGCAATACATCCCTTTCGTACTCGCCGTTCCAGTAACGGACCCAGTCCTTGCCTTCGAATACATTGAAATGGTTGAACCAGAATTCGCTCATCACTTCCTGCAACTGGCGGGGACTTTCTGTGGCTTGCCACAAGCGCGCAAAATGGACTTGCGGCGTAATGTCTTTGTTGGCGCGCTGGCGCGCCATGTTCTTTTCTTCGGGCGTTGCGCTATTGGGCGGGAAGGAGGGCGGGCCGTACTGCTGGTAAAGCTGGGTGGCGTTGAGTTGGTAAGTCGGCAAGGTGGAGAGCTGGTTCGACAAGGCCTCTGGCAATGGCAGGCTGTCGGGGCGCAACTGCTGGTCGATGTAGCGCTTGACGCCCATGTGCCTGACCGTATCAACGTCGCCGGGACGCGGGCCGTAGGCTAGCCGGTTCAGCACATGCAATGCCTTTTCCGAGTCGTTCAACGGCATCTGGGCGGTTTGCGCCTGAGCGATGACGCTGGCGCAACTCAGCGCCAGCGTCATCGCCAGCAATCCGGGAAGTTTTATGGTCGAGGTCATGTCCGGCCTTATGCACGTTGATCTTACGTCCCGGGTTAACGACTGGTTGCGGACATGCGCCGACAGCAGCGGTGTAACAGATTGTAAGGCGGCAACATTCCCGGCGCGTGACCAAGCCCTTGTTAGATCACTTTCCCTGGATTCATCAGGTTCAAGGGGTCGAGTGCCTGTTTGATGGTTTTCATCAGGGCGATTTCCACCGGCGATTTATAGCGCAGGATTTCTTCGCGTTTCAGCGCGCCCAGGCCATGCTCGGCCGAGATTGAACCATTCATGCGGTGAACATTGTCATGCACCACGCGATTGATCTCGGCCTGGCGTTCGATGAACTGCTCCGCCGGGATATTCAGTGGCGGCGAAACGTTGTAATGCAGGTTGCCGTCTCCAAGATGGCCAAAGGTGACATTGCGGCAGCCGGGGAAATTTTCTTGCAACAAGGCGTCGGTGTCGGCGATGAATTCGGCGATGCGTGAAATCGGGAGCGAGATGTCGTGCTTGATGTTCTTGCCTTCCTTGGCCTGCGCCGAGGAAATGCTTTCGCGCAGTTGCCACAGGGCGCGCGACTGGATGCTGGAGCTGGCCAGTACGGCGTCTTGGCAGATGCCTTGTTCCAGCGCCGCGCCGATAACGGATTCGAGCAAGCTGCCGGCATGCTCTGCGGATTCATTGTCTGAGAGTTCCAGCAGCACATACTGGGGATGGCGCTGGTTGAAAGGGAATTGCAATTGCGGGAAATGTTTGGCAACCAGCTGCAAGCATAGGTCGGACATCAGTTCGAAGCCGGTCAGGGTGGCGCCGCAATGACTTTGCGCCAGCGTGAGTAAGCGTAGTGCGTCTGCCGGAGTTTGCAACGCCGCCAGGGCCGTCAGTTGGGCTTTGGGTTGCGGAAAGATTTTCAAGACAGCGGCGGTGATGATGCCCAGCGTGCCTTCGGCCCCGATGAAGAGGTCGCGCAAGTCGTAGCCGGTGTTGTCTTTGCGCAGTCCGCGCAGTCCGTGCAGGATTTCGCCCTGGGCAGTGACGACTTCCAGGCCGAGGCAGAGTTCTCGGGTGTTGCCGTAGCGGAGGACGGCGGTGCCGCCGGCGTTGGTGGAAAGGTTGCCGCCGATGGTGCAGCTGCCTTCGGCGGCTAGCGACAGCGGAAGCAGGCGCCCTGCATTGGCTGCGGCTTCTTGCACGTGTTGCAGGATGCAGCCGGCTTCTGCAGTGATGGTGTGATTGACCGGGTCGACTGCGCGGATCCGGTTGAGGCGCTTGAGCGACAGGACGATCGCCTTGCCGCTTTGGTCGGGGACGCTGCCTAGCACCAGGCCGGTGTTGCCGCCTTGGGGGACGATGGGGATGTTGTGTTGTGCGCAGAGTTGGACTAGTTTTGCGACTTCTTTGGTGTTGGCGGGTTTGACTACGGCGATTGCTTCGCCTGTGTAGCGTTGGCGTTGGTCTGTCAGGTAGGCGGCCTTGTCGTCGTTGTTGGTCAGGACGTGGGCTTCGCCAATGGCCAGGCGGCAGGCAGCAAGGAATGCGTCGTTGTTCATCTCGTAAAATTTCGCTGTATGAGTTAATTGGGGTCAGAGTTTTTTTACGACAGCCTTATCGTCGTAAATTACTCTGACCCCAATTAACGGGCCACGGAGTAAGTGCGTTTGTAAATAAAGAATTTACTGCTCCGTGGATGCAGGCCGGGGGTAGCCCGGCAGCTAGTCACTTTTTCTTGCTTCGCCAAGAAAAATTAACCAAAAAGAAGGCGACCGCAAAGCCCTTGCCTTCCCTTCGGTCAGGTCCCCAAAAGAGGCGCGTGCCAGCCGGGTGGGGCACAAACTCGCTGCGCTCAGACATGTGCCCCACAATTCCCGACCGGCACGCGCCTCTTTTGGCAAGTTCTCAATGCGGGGTAGTTCAAAAGCAACTGCAAATTCAAAAGCTGCAGCCTTGTTATTTCAACGTTGGCGCCTGATTTACTGCGACGCTTTTTTAATTGCTTGCTGCGCTACTTCCTTCGCTGCCTTTTTGTACGGCCGCAAATACAGAATCGTACACAAGAAAAATAGTGTGCTGAGGGCCACTTCCAGCCAGCCTAGTCTGGCGCTGAGCAGGTTGCTGTCGCTGGTGGCGCGGACTATGCCTTCGGTGAAGTAGATCAGGATTAGCATCGAGGCCCATTGCATGGTGTAGACGTCGCGCTTGAGGACGCCGCGCAGGGGGAAGAGCAGGGGCAATACTTTCAGGACCATCCAGGAACCGCCAGGACGTAGCGGCGCCAGGAACAGTTCCCATGCCACGCCCAATGCGATCAGGGCCAGCAGGCTGCCTACCGCGCCGAAATAGAAGAAGCGCGGTTGACGCGCGGCGTGCGGCAGGGGGTGGGTTGCGGTGTCGGGTTTCAGTTTGGTAGTCATCTTGCCCCCGCTGGGTTGAGCTTCAAGGCGGTTTGCGCCAGGCGCCTTCCTTGGGCTATGGCCAAGGTGCGGCTTTCTGTGGAGATCGGATGCGTGCCGTTCATGCCGGACCAGTGACTGGCGCCGTAGGGCGAGCCGCCGCTGGCTGTGGTCATTAATTCAGGCAAGGTGTAAGGCAGGCCCATGATTAACATGCCATGATGCAATAAGGGTGTCATCATCGACATCAGCGTCGATTCCTGGCCGCCATGCAAACTGCCGGTGGAGGTAAACACGCAAGCAGGTTTTCCTGCCAGCGTGCCGGCCAGCCAGTCGGTGCTGGTGCCGTCCCAGAAATACTTCATGGCGGAGGCCATGTTGCCGAAACGGGTGGGCGAACCCAGCGCCAGGCCGGCGCATTCTTGCAGATCCGCCAGTTCTACATACGGGGCGCCTTCGGCGGGAATGTCGGGGGCGCTGGCTTCGGTCACGGTGGAGACCGCTGGCACAGTACGCAGGCGGGCTTCGCAGCCGGCGACCGAGTCGATTCCCTGGCCGATCAGCTCGGCCAGTTTGCGGGTCGATCCATGGCGTGAATAGTACAAAACCAGAATCGGTGTATTAACGTTAATGTTGGATGAGTTCATTTTGGTATTATAGGGCGCTTTAGCGCCAATTCATGGTGCGAAACGCTCGCTTGGCACGGTTTCATCATTCGCCGCGGCGGCCAAAATTAGGTAACGCATGAAGTCAATAAAGTTTTCCAGATTACGCGGCCTGTCCTGGGCGGAATTACGCGATCTGTTCCGTTTTGCGGCGCGCCGCCTGGACGAGGAGCGCTTGCCGCAAGTGGCCGGCAGCCTGACCTTTACCACTATCCTGGCGTTGGTGCCGATGCTGACGATCGCCTTGGCGATTTTTACGGTTTTTCCGCTGTTCAGCACCTTCCGCGCCTCATTGGAGCAGTATTTCGTGCATAACCTGATGCCGCGGGGTATCGCCAACACCATTCTCGATTATCTGAACCAGTTTGCCACCAAATCGGCGCGCTTGTCGGCAGTCGGCGGCGTGGCCTTGATCGTCACCTCGGTGCTGACCATGTCGACCGTCGATCACGTGTTCAATCGCATCTGGCGCGTAAAAAACCAGCGGCCATGGATTCATCGGGTGCTGGTGTACTGGGCCATCATTACCCTTGGACCTTTGTTGATAGGCATCTCGATCACCGTCACTTCCTATCTGTCGGCGGCTGCCAACGGCCTGGTGGTGAGCTGGATCGGCCGCTGGTTCTATACCTTGTTGTCGGTGTCGCTGACCACCGGTGCCTTTACCTTGTTATATGTAGCGGTGCCGAACCAGCGTGTCGACTGGCGCGATGCGATTTGGGGCGGCTTGCTGGCTGGTATTGCTTTCGAAATTGCTAAGCGCATCTTCGCTGCCTACATCCTCAAGTTTCCCACTTACACCATGATTTACGGCGCGCTGGCAGCCTTGCCGATTTTCCTGCTGTGGATCTACATGCTATGGATGATTACGTTGCTGGGTGCATTACTGGCGGCGGCGCTGCCGGTGGTGAAATACGAGCGCTGGTGGCACGTGCCGTCTCCCGGCAGTGCTTTTGTCGACGCCATGGCAGTGTTGCAGGTCTTGTATCAGGCGCGTACCCGAGGTGATTCGGCGGCGGTCGACGCGGGGCAGATCCGGCGCGTCACCAGGCTTGGCTTCGATGAGTCACAAAGCCTGCTGCAGCAGATGCTGGAGGCCGGCTGGGTAGGAAGCGTGCAGACTGAAATGCCGGCCCGTAGCCAGTGGGGACGCAAGGTGCAGATCTGCGTCGATGGCTGGATTTTGCTGGCGAATACGGAACAACTGACGCTAGCGGATATTTATCGCATGTTCGTCTGGAATCCGGCTGCCGGGAGAGTCGTCGATACCGGCTTGGAGCAGAGGGTTGAAAGCGCCATTGAACACGGTCTTGAACAGACCCTGGCGGCGCATTTTACGCAGAGGCAATCAGCCGACCCGCACCTTGAGAGTCCTGCCCTGCGGCAGGTTTAAAATCCAGAAATAGCTCACGCTTACTCTGCCGGGATAAGTCGGCCGCGTGTAGTTCATCAAAAACGAGGGTTTGGGCAGACGTCGCGGTGCCGGCGTCGCTTCAGCCTTGCCTGGTTCCTTTAATAATGCCGCCGATGCGCTATCCGATATTCCCATAAAAGCTCCTGTTGCCACGGCATCCGCGAATGGCGATGTCTAAAAATAAAGAAACGTATTCTAGGGGAGAATGGTTCACATTGTCGTGAACAGCATTTCACATAATTAGTAAAACGATACTTTTCCGTTCAGCATTTGCCAGTACATCACCCAGTCGCCGAGAAAAGAATACAAAGGCTGCCTGAAGGTCGCCGGCCGGTTCTTTTCGAATGCGAAATGGCCGACCCACGCAAAGCCGTAACCGCACAACAACGCCGCCAGCAGCCAGTACGTATTGCCGGTAAACACCAGCGCAGCCACGGACGCCAGCGCCAGCGTCGAACCGACGAAATGCAGCTGGCGACAGGTGCGGTTGCTGTGCTGGCTCAGGTAGCTCGGGTAGAACTCTGCGAACGTGTCGTATTTCTTTTCAAGTACGGTTGGCATTGCCTCTCCTTATCATCGTCGCACCATTCATTGCATTGTTATGCCTTAAGCTTAGCCTCCTGTAGTGGACGGCGCAACCGGCATGGAGGAGAGCGCTGCTATCGTTGCAAATTTGAACAGATGCTCAAGTACCGCGTCAGGTTGTTCCGCCATCAGGGCATGGCCGCTGGCTCCCACTTGCACTACCTTGGCATGCTTGATGACAGCAATCAGGCCCGCCGCAGCTTTGGCCGGCGTCATGACGTCGCGCTGACCGAGCAAGAAAAGCGTTGGACAGGCGACTGCGTGCGCTGCGGCTTCGCCGTTGGCGTAGGCGTTGCAGGCCGCAAAATCGGTATAGAACACGGTCGGTCTGGCGGCCGACTGGCTGGCGATACGCTGCATCAGGCGCTGGCTGGCGCCCTGCACGTAAAAACCGGGGCCGGGAGCGGACGGCTTCGGCGAGATGGTGGAGTGCGACCAGATATTCACCATGTCGATTGCGGTTTGCTGGTCGTTGTTGGCGGCGTCCAGCAGAGCGTCGGCGACTTTCATCGGATAAGCCGTACCGACCAGCGCGATACCGGCAATGCGAGTTGATTCTCCGGACCGACTTGCGCTTTCGAGTGCGATCAGCGACCCCATGCTATGGCCGATCAGGATGACCTTGTTGACGCCGGCGGCGTCCAGCAGACTGGACAGCCAGTCGGACAACTCTTCGATCGTGGCCAGTGCTGGCCCTTGGCTGCGGCCGTGTCCCGGCAAATCCACCGCCAGCACGCCAAAGCCGTGATGGGCGAAGTAGCGGGTTTGCAGGATCCAGACGGAATGGTCGTTCTGGCCGCCGTGGATAAAGACGGCGGTCGGTAGCGCCGGGTCGAAGCTTTTGCCGCCGGTGTAGCAATAGGTGTCGTGATCGGCGCCGCGGAAGTGTGTTTTTAATAACATTCTATTTCTCCTTCCGTTCGGTGCGTTCAACACGCTGAGACATCTTTAGCCCAAACGCCAGGTCTTCAATCAGATCCTCGACATTCTCCAGGCCGATCGACAGGCGCAACGTTCCTTCTCCAATGCCCGAGGCAGCCAGTTGTTCGCTAGGCACACGGAAATGGGTGGTCGAAGCCGGGTGGATGACCAGCGATTTGGCATCGCCGACATTGGCCAGGTGGGAAAAGATCTTGAGCGATTCCACCATGCGGCGGCCGGCGGCGCGGTCACCCTTGAGGTTGAACGAGAACACTGCGCCGCAGCCTTTAGGCAGCAGCGTCTTGCTCAGTGCATATCCCGGATGCGAAGGCAGTTCCGGATACGCCACCGACTCCACTGCGGGATGCGTCGCCAGGAATTCAACCACCTTGCGTGTGTTTGCGACATGTTTTTCCATGCGCAGTCCGAGTGTTTCTATGCCTTGCAGGATAGCGAAGGCATTATGCGGGCTCATCACCGCGCCAAAGTCACGCAAGCCCTCACGCCGTGCGCGCAGAGAAAACGGCGCGACCGTCGATTCCTCCGAAAATACCATGCCATGGAATCCTTCATACGGCTCGCACAATTCGCCGAATCGGCCGGTTTTGTCATAGGCTTGCTGCCAGTCGAAGGTGCCGCCGTCGACCAGCAGGCCGCCGACTGCCGTGCCGTGGCCGCACAGGAATTTGGTGGCGGAATGGAATACCAGGTCAGCGCCGTGATCGAAAGGGCGCAGTAAATACGGGGTGGTGAACGTGGCATCCACCATCAGCGGCAGATGGTTTTCATGCGCCAGGGCGGCGATACGTGGAATATCCAGAACATCCAACCCCGGATTGCCCAGGGTTTCGCCGAACAGCACCTTGGTATTCGGCCGGATCGCCGCGCGCCAGGCGTCGATGTCGCCGGGATCGACAAAGGTGGTCTCGATGCCAAAACGCTTCATGGTGTAAGACAGCAGGTTATGCGAGCCGCCATACAGGGCGCGCGACGCCACCACGTGCGAACCGGCGCCGGCGATGGTGATCAGGCCCAGATGCATGGCAGCCTGGCCGCTGGCGACGGCAATCCCGGCGACGCCGCCTTCCAGCGCTGCGATGCGTTCTTCCAGCACCGCATTGGTTGGATTGGAAATGCGTGAATAAACGTGGCCGGCGCGTTCCATGTTGAACAGAGAGGCGGCGTGGTCGGAATCCTTGAAAACAAAGGCAGAAGTCAGATAAATCGGTGTGGCGCGTGCGCCGGTGGCAGGATCGGGGGCACTGCCGGCATGCAGCGACAGGGTGTCGAAGCCGGGATAATGGGGGCTGCTCATGATGTAGGAGATCTCCTTCTATTTTTGATATATAGGGGCGGATGCTGCGCTGCGCGGTAGATTTTTGCTCTGGCTTACGCTACATTCTGCATACAAGCATAAGGGTAACTCTAAAAACCTGTTGCGCGCCGTAATCTCTGGTCTGCGATGTTCGCTGTACCTTCGTACAGTTGCGCTTCTTGACCAGTCCTTGAGCTGCTCGCTACGGTTTTAAGAGCAGCCCGCAACCAACGCAAAGGCAGGATGGACCCATGAAAGTATCTGAAATTCTCAAAGTCAAAGGCGATATCCTTTACACCGTGACGCCGGAAACGCCGATGATCGACGCTGTCAACACGATGGCGGAAAGGGATATCGGGTCGCTGGTAGTAATGGAGTTTGGCGAGCTGGTCGGCATGCTGACTTTCCGCGAGGTGCTCAACGCGATTCATCAGAACAGTGGCGCGGTCGGCAGCAATACGGTGCGCAAGCATATGGACGACAGTCCGATTACCGTGACGCCGGATACCGAAGTCAACGAGGTGCGCCGCATCATGCTGGAGCGTCATGCCCGCTATGTGCCGGTGATGGATGCCAAGACCTTGCTGGGCATTATGTCGTTCTATGATGTGGCAAAAGCCGTGCTGGATGCCCAAGGCTTCGAAAACAAGATGCTGAAAGCCTATATCCGCGACTGGCCGTCTACCAGCGAAGAATAATATTTATCCAATTGGCGAAGAGCCGTTTGCGGCAGCAAGATGCCGCAAACGGTTTTTTTGTAAAGATTTGGGCAGTACGCAGTATTTTTATCGATTTGAAAGATTTTATTCATGAACACTATCCGCCCAGACGGTTCCTCGGTCGAGACGCATAGTAAAGTCCTCGGTTATCTGTTATGGATTTTCGGGTTTACCGGCGCCCATCGTTTTTATTACGGCAAGCCGGTCACCGGCACGATCTGGTTTTTTACACTGGGATTGTTTGGAATAGGCTGGCTGATCGACGTTTTCCTGGTGCCGGGCATGAACCGGGATGCAGATTTGCGCTTCACCTCAGGTCCCGTCGATTACAGCGTGGCCTGGTTGCTGCTGACCTTCCTCGGATTCTTCGGCGTGCACCGGATGTATCAGGGTAAGTGGCTAACCGGGATTCTTTATTTATTCACCGGCGGTCTGTTGATGTTCGGCGTGCTGTATGACTTCTGGACATTGAACGACCAGATATCGATGAAAAATGCGCAACGCGGATAGTAGTTGCCCGCTTATTTGTGGCCGCAGGCCCACAGAGGTTTGATAAACGACACAGGGACTTACGCAAGGGCGTTCTCGCAGGACTGGCGACGCATGCCGGCAGCAATGCAGCCGCTGGCCTTTGTTTGCCAGTTCTATAAAACCATCAACTATTCACCACTGCCATATCCATATCGCGCAGCTTTCCCCTAGCCCATCTATGTCCAAATCCAGTCAATTTTCCCTGTTGCGCCAGCGACGTTTCGCTCCGTTCTTCTGGACCCAGTTTTTTGGCGCCTTCAATGACAATGTATTCAAGACCGCGCTGCTGACGATCCTCACTTACGAAGCGATCAGCTGGACCAAGATGGACGTCAACGTACTCAACAACCTGATTCCGGGCCTGTTCATCCTGCCGTTCGTGGTGTTTTCCGCGACCGCCGGCCAGCTTGCCGACAAGTTCGAGAAGTCGCGCCTGGCGCGCTATGTCAAGGTGCTGGAAATTATCATCATGTCGGTGGCGGCTGTCGGCTGGATGACGCACACGCTGTGGCTGCTGGTCCTGGCGGTAGTCGGCATGGGCGTTCATTCGACGATCTTCGGCCCGGTCAAATACGCTTATCTGCCGCAGCAGTTGCGTCCGAACGAGCTGGTCGGCGGCAACGGCATTATCGAGATGGGCACCTTCGTCGGCATCCTGCTGGGTGAAGTCCTGGGCGCCGTGCTGGTGGTTCACAAGCCGTGGGGAATCGAACTGGTCGCAGGCGGCACGGTCGCCATCGCCGTGCTTGGATGGCTGTTCAGCCGTGGCATTCCGCTGACGCCGGCCGCCGAGCCGGAGCTCAAGATCAATTGGAATCCGATCACCGAAACGGTGCGCAACCTGAGCTTCTCCCGCAAAAACCGGCCGGTATTCCTGGCCATGCTGGCCAATTCCTGGTTCTGGTTCTACGGCGCTATCATTCTGGCGCAGTTTCCCTTGTACGCGAAAAATTACCTGCATGGCGACCACAGCGTCTTCGTGTTGCTGCTGACGGTGTTCTCGCTGGGCGTCGGCGCTGGTTCGCTGCTGTGCGAGCGCTTGTCGGGCCACAAGGTGGAAATCGGACTGGTGCCGTTTGGCGCGATCGGCCTGTCGGTGTTCGGTCTCGATCTGTTCCTGGCCAGCCTGGGTTACACCAATACCGCCGCGGTCGACATGGGCAGCTTCATCCATCAACACGGCAGCTGGCGTATCCTGTTCGACTGCGTGATGATCGGCTTGTTCGGCGGCTTGTACATCGTGCCATTGTTTGCAGTGATCCAGACCCGTTGCGACCGCCAGCATCTGTCGCGCACGATTGCCGGCATGAATATCATGAACGCCTTGTTCATGGTGGTGGCGGCTTTGGTGGCGCTGACCTTGCTGAGCTTCGGTTTCACCATTCCGCAGATTTTCCTGGTGACGGCGATTCTCAACGCCATTGTGGCAATCTACATTTTCACCGTCGTGCCGGAGTACCTGGTGCGTTTCGTGGCCTGGATCCTGATCCATACCATCCATCGTGTCACCACCGTCAACCGTGACCGTATTCCAGAAGAAGGTGCAGCGGTGCTGGTGTGTAACCACGTCAGTTATGTCGATGCGATCGTGATCATGGCGGCCAGCCCGCGGCCGATCCGTTTTGTCATGGATCACCGGATTTTCAAGGTACCGGTGCTGGCGTGGCTGTTCAAGACCGCCAAGGCGATTCCGATTGCGCCGGCCAAGGAAAATCCGGAACTCATGGAGCGCGCCTTCGACCAGATCGCCGCAGCACTGGCGGACGGCGACCTGGTTTGCATTTTCCCTGAAGGTAAGTTGACCAGCACCGGCGAAATGAACGAATTCCGTGGCGGTATCAAGAAAATTGTCGACCGCACGCCGGTGCCGGTGATCCCGATGGCTTTGCGTGGTTTGTGGGGCAGCATGTGGACCCGTAGCGCGGGCAACCCTTTTCACCGTTCGTTCAAGCGCGGACCTTTATCGGCGCTGCAACTGGCAGTTGGCGAAGCGGTGGCGGCCAGCAAGGCCACCCCTGAATTTCTGCAGCAACAGGTGCAGGTTTTGCGTGGCGAGTGGAAATAGGCGTGCCGGCAAAGATGCATTGGGACGACGAATAGCATGATGATCTGGACAAAGGACAAAGAATGACAACACTGAAAAATAGCCTGTTAGATGATGCCGTATCGGTGCAATCCGCACGCCGTCGCTTCCTGACCAATGGCGGCAAGCTGCTGGCCGGCAGCTTATTGATGAGTACCTTGCCCATGCATACCACCTTTGCTGCTGACACAGCTGCTGCTCCAACCGCTCTTGTCCCGCTGATTATCGACACCGATCCAGGTGCCGACGACGTGATCGCCTTGTTGCTGGCCCTGTCCGCGCGCGACCGGCTCGACGTCAAGGCGCTGACCACGGTGGCCGGCAACGTCCAGTTGCGCTACACATCGCGCAATGCGCGCATGGTGCGCGAGTGGGCCAACCGGCCGGATGTGCCGGTCTATGCCGGCAGCTCGCGGCCTATGCTGCGTACGCCGATCTATGCTGCCGAAGTGCACGGCGCAGAAGGCGTCACCGGCGTCAAGATTTTCGAGCCGAAGCAGCCGCTGGCCAAAGGTCAGGCGGTGCAATATCTGATCGAGACCTTGCTGGCGGCAAAACCGCAAAGCATCACGATCGTGACCCTGGGGCCGCAAACCAACCTGGCCATGGCCTTGATTGAGAATCCCGAGATCAAGCGGGGCATCAAGGAAATCATCATGATGGGCGGCGCCCATTTCAATGGCGGCAATATCACGCCGGCAGCGGAATTCAACGTTTTTGCCGATCCGCACGCTGCCGATGTCGTATTCAAGAGCGGTTTGCCGCTGACCGTGATTCCGCTGGACGTCACGCACAAGATGCTGACCAGTCCGGAGCGCATAGAACGGTTGCGCAAGATCGGCAACCAGGCCGGCAAGATCGCCGCAGACATCCTCGATGCCTATGTCGAACATGACATCAAACAATATGGATTGCCGGGTGGACCGGTGCATGACGCCACCACCATCGGCTACCTGCTCAAGCCGGAGATGTTCAAAGGCCGCATGGTGAACGTGGAAGTCGATACCCGGGAAGGGCCGACCTTCGGTGAAACCGTGGTCGATTATTACAATGCGACCAAACGGCCGGAGAATGCGCGCTGGGTTACCGAGGGCGATACCCAAGGTTTTTTCGATCTGCTGACAACCCAGCTTGCCAAGCTGCCTTGAGTTGAAATGCTTGGCTTGAGGCGCGCGAACTTAAGCTGAGTGGCATTTTAAATGCCAAAAAGATAATTTCTACGATGCCAGGCTAACTAACAAACCTGCTGCACTGGTAAAATCATGGTTTTCAGCCCTTTTTTATCTGGATAATCATGCCCGGCAATACCTTCGGCAGTCTGTTTAGCGTAACCAATTTCGGTGAATCCCATGGTCCGGCCATCGGCTGTATAGTGGATGGCTGCCCACCGGGCATGGAACTGTCCGAAGCCGATATCCAGCCGGATCTCGATCGCCGCAAGCCTGGCACTTCGCGCCATGTTACCCAGCGCCAGGAGCCGGATACGGTCGAAATCCTGTCCGGCGTCTACGAAGGCAAGACTACCGGCACCCCGATTGCGCTGTTGATCCGAAACCAGGACCAGCGCAGCAAGGACTACGGCAATATCCTCGAGACTTTCCGGCCCGGACACGCCGATTACACCTACTGGCAAAAATACGGCATCCGCGATCCACGCGGCGGCGGCCGTTCGTCGGCCCGCCTGACAGCGCCTGCAGTAGCCGCTGCCGCCATTGCCAAAAAATGGCTGAAACAGCAGTACGGCACCACGTTCAAGGGCTGCATGAGCCAACTGGGCGAGTTGCCTATCGTGTTTGAATCCTGGGACCACGTACCCAACAATCCATTTTTTGCCGCCAACGTCAGCCAGATCGACGCACTGGAGGCCTATATGGACGCCTTGCGGAAAGATGGCGACTCCTGCGGCGCCCGTATCGATGTAGTGGCGTCCAACGTGCCGGTCGGCCTGGGCGAGCCGCTGTACGACAAGCTGGATGCCGAGATCGGCTACGCCATGATGGGCATCAACGCCGTCAAAGGCGTTGAAATCGGCGCCGGATTTGCCTGCGTGGCGCAAAAGGGCTCGCAGCACGGCGATGAAATCACCCGTCACGGCTTCCTTACCAATAACGCCGGCGGCATCCTGGGCGGTATTTCCAGCGGCCAGGACATCACCGTCTCGATCGCCATCAAGCCGACTTCCAGCATCCGCACGCCGCGGCAGTCGATCGACAAGCTGGGCAACCCGGCGACTGTCGAGACTTTCGGCCGCCACGACCCTTGCGTCGGCATTCGCGCTACGCCGATCGCCGAAGCCATGCTGGCGCTGGTATTGATGGATCACGCCTTGCGTCATCGTGCCCAATGCGGCGATGTAAAGGTCGAACGGCTGGTTGATCCGCAGTAATTTCCGCTATGGCCACCCTGTTCCGGTGGCCATTTCTCCCCAGATTTTCCTGGC
Source organism: Collimonas arenae (assembly GCF_000786695.1). Taxonomy (NCBI): domain Bacteria; kingdom Pseudomonadati; phylum Pseudomonadota; class Betaproteobacteria; order Burkholderiales; family Oxalobacteraceae; genus Collimonas; species Collimonas arenae. Next base: position 1,831,572 of record NZ_CP009962.1, read on the forward strand.
AAGAATCGCGCGCCGGCAGCATTGGCGCGCCGTTTCCTGCTGACGCCGGTTGCGTCCGGACCTCAACGCAAGATCGATTTTGCAATCGCACTGGCTAATCTTGCGCGGCTGGCGTAGGTTTACGTTACGCTTGTTGATATTGTGCTTCTAAAAACCTGAAGTACGCCAAGACCGTCTGAAACCGACGTCAGATCGCATCCGGAGAGAAGGGGACATCATGCTCGATACACTTTCTAGTGCCGCCCTCGCTGGCGGCTTGTCCTGGGCCAGCGGCATTCGCCTGTACATGGCGCTTTTTATCGCCGGCTGGTTTGGCCGCGCGGGCTGGATTGACTTGCCGCAGGCGCTACAGATACTGGAGTCGCCTTGGGTGATCGGCGCAACCGGCTTGTTGACGGCGATCGAGTTTCTGGTGGATAAGATTCCGGGACTGGATTCAGTCTGGGATGCTGTCCACACCTTCATCCGGATCCCAGCCGGTGCCATTCTCGCGGTCGCCGCCATGGGCCACATGGATCCAGCCTGGACTACGGTAGCGGCGCTGGTCGGCGGTACTTTTGCCCTGGGCGCTCATGCTACCAAGGCCGGCAGCCGCGCGATGATCAATACCAGCCCCGAACCGCTGAGCAACTGGACTGCATCGTTTTCCGAGGACGCGACCGTGTTGGGCGGCTTGTGGGCGGCATTTTTCCATCCCTGGCTGCTGTTCGCCTTCCTGATCCTGTTTTTTGTATTTGCGATCTGGCTGCTGCCTAAGTTATGGCGCAGCATACGCTGGGTCTTTCAAAGGTTAGCTACATGATTCTATTGCAGTCTTTACGCATGACCCAGCGCGACTGGCGCGCCGGCGAATTACGATTCTTGTTGGTGGCCTTGATTGTTGCAGTTGCCTCTTTGTCTGCTGTCGGTTTCTTTGTCGACCGCATGCGCGCCGGCCTGAGCCGGGATGCGCATCAGTTGCTGGGGGCGGATCTGCTGATTTCCGCCGATCAGCGCATTGCGCCAGACTGGCGCGCCGAAGCCGAGCGGCGTCACCTGACCCTGGCCGATACCGTGGTTTTCCCTAGCATGGCGATCGCCGGCGATGGCGATAACGCCAGGTCGCAGCTGGCCTCGCTGAAGGCGGTCACCCCCAGTTATCCTTTGCGCGGCAACCTGACTGTCTCCGATGCTCCCGGCGGTGCCGATGAAACGACGCGCCAGACGCCAGCCCCCGGCACGGTATGGCTGGACGTCAATATGCTGACGGCGCTCAACGTCAACGTTGGCGATCCGCTCAAGCTGGGCGACAGCACCTTCAAGATTGCCAAAGTGCTGGTGATCGAACCGGACCGCGGCAGCGGCTTCATTAATTTTGCGCCGCGCGTCATGTTATCCATGGCCGACCTGGCGTCCACCAACCTGATCCAGGACGGCTCACGCGTCACCTATCGCCTGTTGCTGGCGGGAGCTGGGCAGCAAATACAGAATTTCCAGAAATGGGTCGAAAGCGATATAGCCCGTGAAAACATCAAGGGTGTGCGTATCGAGGGTCTGGAAAACGGCCGTCCCGAAATGCGGGCGACGCTGGATCGCGGCGAGCAGTTCCTGTCGCTGGTAGGTTTGCTGTCGGCCTTGCTGGCAGCGGTTGCCGTGGCGATGGCGGCACGCCGTTTCATGTTGCGCCATCTGGATGCCTGCGCCATGTTGCGCTGTCTCGGCATGACGCAGAACCAGGTAACGCAACTGTATTTGCTGGAGTTCCTGCTGATCGGCGTGGCCGGCAGCATCATCGGTGTGTTGCTGGGTTTCGGCGCCCATTTCATGCTGCTGGAACTGCTGGGAAAGTTCATTTCCAGCGACTTGCCGGCTGCCAGCGCAATTCCTGCATTGCAAGGGCTGGTCACAGGCATCCTGCTGCTGGTCGGCTTTGCTTTGCCTCCTATCCTGCAATTGCGCAATGTGCCGCATAATCGCGTGATCCGGCGTGAGCAAGATGCGCCGCAGGCGATGGTGCTTCTCACCTATATTCTCGGTACGCTGACATTCATCGGCTTGCTGTTGTGGCAAGCCGGGGATTTGAAACTGGGTTTGCTGACTGCATTGGGATTCCTGGGCGGTTTCGGCCTGTTCGCTTTGCTCGGCTGGCTGGCGTTGAAAGCTTCGCGTCATGTACGCGGCTTGTCGCGCCATCCCAGCTGGCGTTTCGCCCTGACAGCGCTGCAACGCCGCCCGGTGGCCACAGTGGTGCAGATCGTTGCCTTGTCGCTGGGTTTGATGGCCTTGCTGCTGCTGACGGTGATTCGCGGCGATTTGATCGGGGCCTGGCAACAAGCGACGCCGGTCGATGCGCCTAACCGTTTCGTGATCAATATCCAGGATGACCAGCGTGCCGAGATCAGCCAGCGTTTGCAGGGCATCGGCATCGCCCGGCCGGAACTCTCCCCCATGATCCGTGGCCGCCTGACCCAGGTCAACGGCAAGCCGATCACCGCTGACACCTATCCTGAGGACAAGGCGAAGCGCCTGGTAGATCGCGAATTCAACCTGTCCACCATGCAGCAAGTACCGCCGCAGAACACCGTCACCGCCGGCCGCTGGTTTGACGATACGCAACCCGCCGCTTCTGTGGAGGAGGGACTGGCCAAGACCCTGAACCTGAAGCTGGGCGACCGGCTGCAGTTCGATATCGCCGGGCAACTGGTCAGTGCGCCGATTACCAGCATACGCAAGCTGGAATGGGGATCGATGCGGGTCAATTTCTTCGTGATCCTGAATCCTGCCCTGATGAAAGACATGCCGCAAACCTGGATCACCGCCTTCAACCTGCCGGATGCGCATGCCGCTTTCGGTAACCAGCTGACGCGCGATTTCCCAAACCTGACCGTGGTTGATATTGGCAGTGTCATCAAGCAGATCCAGAGCGTGATCAACCAGGTGGTGGCAGCGGTCGAATTCCTTTTCCTTTTCACTTTGGTGTCGGGCGCGCTGGTGCTGTATGCGGCGCTGGTTGGTTCGCAAGATGAGCGCACCCGCGAAGCAGGCCTGTTGCGCGCGCTGGGAGCAACCCGCAAGCAGTTGTCGCAATCGCAATGGATAGAGTTCGGTCTGATCGGCAGTCTTGCCGGTTTTCTGGCGGCAAGCGGCGCCGCCGCCATCGGCTGGGCGCTGGCGCAATATGTGTTCAGTTTTACCTGGACCTTCAGCCCGCTGGTGTGGCTGGCGGGAATGGCGATCGGTGCTGCCTGCACCTTTGCTGGCGGCTGGATCGGCTTGCGCAATGTCTTGAACCAACCACCGTTGCAAACGCTGCGCGAGGCCTGAACCAGCACCTGATCCCGTCATTTCGGGGATAATGTCGGCTTACGCTATCATTATTTCCTTATGACTATTGAACACACCGCTCCTGCTCACACGCCTGAGGAGCAATCCCAGGCCAGTATCTACGACCTGATCGGCGGCGCCGATAAGCTGCGAGAACTGGTCGACCGCTTTTACGACCTGATGGACCTGGAACCGCAATTTGCCGTGATCCGGGCTCTGCACCCGACCAGCCTCGATGGCTCGCGTGACAAGTTCTATTGGTTCCTGTCCGGCTGGAGCGGCGGTCCCGATTTGTACATTGAACAATTCGGCCATCCGCGCCTGCGCGCGCGCCATCTGCCATACGGGATCGCCTCGCCCGAGCGCGACCAATGGCTGCGTTGCATGGCGCTGGCGATGCAGGATGTCGGCATGGATGAATGGCTGCAGGAGCGTTTGCTGACTTCCTTCTTCCAGACCGCGGACTGGATGCGCAATAAGCCCGATTACACCCTCGACACCCCGCAATAATTTCAGGAATGTAGAAACCCCATGCCTTCATCAGAATTGCTAGTCTTGATCGTTGTTGCCAGCGTGATCATCGTGTTGCAGATCATTGCCATCTTGCGCAGTGCGCGCGGCGTGGATCCGGCGCAGCAGTTGGCGCAATTGCAGAACGACTTGCAACGCCATCAGCAAGATCAACAAGATCGTGGCGAGCGCCAGCAACGTGATCTGCGCGGCGAGGTACAAACCAGCGCGCAAAGCATGCGGCAGGAAATTGGCGGCAATTTTGGCCAGTTGCAACAAACGCTGGCGGCGCAAATGACCAGCGTCGCCACCTTGCAGAACAACCAGATCGACACCTTTGCGCAGCAGTTGGTGAAGCTCAATGAAACCAACGCCCAGCAGCTCGATAGCATGCGGCTGGCGATGAACCAACAGGCCCAGACCAATCGTGAAGAACAGGCGCAGTCGCTCAAGCGTTTCGGCGATACCCTGAACCAGACGCTGGCAGCGCTGACCGAATCGAATGCGCAGCGGATGGCCGAAGTACGCGCCACCCTGGAAGCCAAGATCAAGGATCTGCAAAACGACAACGGCCTGCGGCTGGAAGAAATGCGCAAGACCGTCGACGAGAAATTACATGCGACGCTGGAGCAACGCCTGGGCGAGTCGTTCAAGATCGTCTCTGACCGCCTGGAAAAAGTCCATCAAGGTCTCGGTGAGATGCAACAGTTGGCGATTGGCGTCGGCGATCTCAAGCGCGTGCTGACCAACGTCAAGACGCGCGGCACCTGGGGCGAAGTGCAGCTTGAAATGCTGCTGGAGCAAGTGCTGACTCCTGAGCAGTACGCCAAGAATGTGGAAACCGTGCCAGGCAGCGGCGAACGGGTCGAGTTTGCCATCAAGCTGCCTGGCAACGACGACGGCGGCACGCCGGTATGGATGCCGATCGACGCCAAGTTCCCGAAAGAACAGTACGAGCGGCTGGCAGAAGCTGCCGACCGCGCCGATGCCGAAGGCGTGGCGCTGGCTTCAAAGGAGCTGGAGCGCGCCGTGCGCGGCGAAGCGAAGACCATTGCCGAGAAATACCTGTCGCCGCCGCTGACCACCGATTTCGCCATCCTGTTCTTGCCGACCGAAGGCCTGTACGCCGAAGTCATGCGCCGCCCTGGCCTCGCCGATGAATTGCAACGCGTCCATCGGATCAGCATCGCCGGACCTTCGACGCTGTCGGCGTTGCTGAATAGCTTGCAAATGGGTTTCCGCACATTGGCGTTGGAAAAGCGTTCGTCGGAAGTGTGGCAAGTATTGGGCGCGGTCAAGACCGAGTTCGGCAAGTTCGGCGACGTGCTCGCCGCCACCAAGCTGACGCTGGAACGCGCCGCCAAGAATATCGACCAGGCAGAAGTACGCAGCCGTCAGATGGCGCGCAAACTGAAATCGGTGGAGGCCTTGCCAAGCGAAGCGGCGCAGCGGCTTCTTGGAAAAGAACCGGATTTGTTAGCCGACGATGAAAGTTGAATTGCCCTGCTATTAAAGGGAGCAGAACTTCAAGCCGGCATCGCGAAGGGTGGCTTGCCGCTTTGCCGGATGACTTCGACATCGATGCCGAGGCAAGTCCTGACAATATGCGGCGTCATGCTCAGCGTCGGCGTATCTTGCACCAGCAAGGTGCCGTTGGCCAGCCAAGCCAGCTGGTCGGCGTAGCGCGCCGCCAGGTTGGGGTCATGCATGATCGCCAGCACGCCCATGTTCCATTCTTTCGCCAGATGCCGCAGAGTACCCAGCAGCTGATGCTGGTGCGCCAGGTCCAGCGCTGCGGTCGGTTCATCCAGCAACAGATAGCGCGCTGCCGGTTGTGTTTGATGATCAGTGTCTTGCGGTCTTAGTTGCGCCAGAACACGGGCGAACTGCACGCGTGCCAGCTCGCCACCAGAGAGCGTGGTGACGTCACGCTCCGCCAGCGCCGCAGCGCCGGCCAGCGCCAATGCTTCCATCGCAATCAGGCGGTCATTCATGCTGGTGCCGCCGCCATGCGGATAGCGGCCCAGCAAGGCAATTTCCATCGCCGTAAAGGGAAACGAGAACTGTGCGCTTTGCGGTAGCACCGCGCGAGACTTCGCCAGCTGTTGCGGGGTGAACTGTTCCAGCGGCGTGACGTTGAGCGATATATAACCGGTCAGCTGCGCATCGCTATTCTGCACATTGCCATGGAATTCACCCGACATGGCTTTCAGCAAAGTACTCTTGCCAGCGCCGTTGCGGCCAAGGAGGGCAACGATCTGACCTGGCTGGATCTGCAGATTCACATTGCGCAGGATATTTTTTTCGCTGCGCCGCAGAGAAAGATCGTTTGCGATTAGCATATTTATGCTCCCGAAGAATTTATCGCTAGGTGGATGAGTTAAAGGCCAAGCTGGCCGCGCCGACGCCACAGAAGCACCATGAAGAACGGCCCACCCAGCAAGGCTGTGAGGATACCCAGCGGCATTTCCGCCGGTGCGGCGACGGTGCGTGCGATCAAGTCCGCTGCCAGGGTCAGGATTGCGCCGAACAACAGCGCTCCCGGCAGCACCACGCGCTGATCTGGCCCGCAGGCCAGGCGAATACAGTGCGGGGCCACCAGGCCGATGAAGCCGATTGTGCCGGTGCACGCTACCAACGCGCCGACGCACAAAGCGCTGGCGATCAGTACCTGACGTTTGATTGCTTGTACCGGGACACCCAGGTGCATGGCTTCGGCCTCACCCAGCAACATGGCGTTGAGCGCGGCCGAATGGCGTGCCAGGGCAGCAATGCTGAAGATGACGACCGGCGTTGCCACTGCCAGCAAGGACCACTGTGCGCCGGCCAGGCTGCCCAGGTCCCAGAAGGTCAGTGTACGTAACTGGTCGTCGCTGGCGACATAGATCAGCAAGCCGATGGCCGCGCCGACAATGGCGTTGATGGCGATACCTGCCAATAGCAACAACGGCAGCGCCAGGCGGCCACGGGCTGCGGCGATGCGATACACCAGCATGGCGACCGCCAGGGCGCCGATAAAAGCGGCCAGCATTGGCGCGTAGATACCGACAGTGTGCAACGCATTTGGCCACAGCGTGGTGCCGAGGACGATAGTCAGCGCGGCGCCGAGAGCAGCGCCGCTGGAGACCCCGATCAGGCCCGGATCGGCAAGTGGATTACGGAATAGCGCCTGCATGGCGCTACCTGCGGCGCCGAAACCGCAACCCACCAGGATGGCCAGCAATACGCGTGGCAGGCGGATGTCGAGCAGCACCGCACGGGTTTGCATATCCACCGCATCCAGCTGTGCGGTCGGCCATAGCAAACGCGGGATGCGCCATGGGTCGATTTGATAAGCGCCAAGCGCGGCGCAGAGCAATATAGTGACAATCAACAACAGTAACAGCCCCAGCAGCACTACGCGTTGCCGCCCTTTGCGTGGAGAGCCGGTTGCTTGCGTTGCGGCGGCAGTTGTGGCGCCGGGCAGGGCGCTGGAGAAGAAAGATGACATTGCGATGATCGTTGTAAAGTCAGGCGTAAAGCTGGCTAGTCAATTGTGTCAATGCTAGTGGCAGGCGAGGGCCGAAACCCAGCAGCAGTAGCGTATCCATATCGGCGACTACGCGCCGGGTCTTTGCGGCTAGTGTCAGCGACAATCCCGGGCTGTTCAACAAACGCTCAATGCCGCCGATGGCGGCCAGGTTTTCGCTTGAAATCATCAGGATGTCGGCGCCGCTGGCAACGGCGCTCTCTGCGGTTAATGGCTTGTAGCCTTTGAAGCCTTTTCCAGATGCATCGGTCGTGGCGTTGACGGCGCCGGCGTAGCGGATCATGGCGTCGGCGGCCGTCTCCTGGCCAGCCACCATTGCCTGGGTGCCGCTGTTACTCAGGATGAACAGTACGCGTGGCGGTTTTGCCTGGCGTTGCTTGTCGACGCTTGCCAATGCAGCCTGCCATTGATCGTCGAAATTTTTCAACAGCAGCTTGCCACGGTCAGGAAGCGCCAGCGCTGAGGCTACGCCGGTAATTTTTTCGCGCACGGTATCGACGTCATGCCGTTCGCCCAACCGGATCACGCGCACGCCGGCAGCGGCAATCTGCTTCAGCGTGGTCGGCGGTCCTGCATCAGCCGACGCCAGCAGCAGGTCAGGATGCAGCGAGAGCACGCCTTCAGCCGACAACGCGCGTTGATAGCCCATTTTCGGCAGCGCCATGGCTGCTGCCGGGTAGGTACTGGTCGTGTCGGCGCCGATCAGGAATGCGCCGGCATCCAGCGCATAGACTATCTCGGTAATCGCGCCGCCGGCCACTACCACGCGCCGCGGTTGGGTTGATGCTGTTGCTTGCGTCGCGCCGCGAACGGGAAGCGCTGCCAGCATCAAGCCGGCTGCGGTGCTTCCCAAAAGCAGTCGCCGTTGTGCGTTGACGGTATATTTCACGCCTGGGCCTCCTCGGAGATTTCATTGCTTTTCAGCGGCAAGCTCATCACAGCCGCACGCCATGCCGGAAGCTCTGGCTGGCCAGGTTTGCGTACGCCGAACAGCATGGCGATGGTATTGCCGTCATGATCGAACAGTTCGAGCGAAGTGACTTCACCGTCGCTGGTCGGCTTGCTGACTACCCAGCTGGAGGCGATCATGTCTTCCCGCAAATGCAGGTTGAAACCAGGGGCGAGTACATTCAGCCAAGGACCCATGATCTTGACGTTGGACACCGCGCCGGAGTGAATCTGGATCATGCCGCGATTACCGACGAAGACCATGATCGGCAGGGCGCTGGCGGCGGCCTGTTCCAGGATTTTGCGGGTCGCACTATTGTCGACCTGGCGAACGAACTGCGGCGGCGCCAGCCGTAGCGCCTGGGGCCGGCTGACGCCGAAGTCGCGCAGCAAACCAAAGAACTGATGGGTATCGGTCATGCTTTGCCAGGCCGAGCGGAATCCTTCGACGTCGATTTCGGCATCGGCTGTATCGATGGTCGCCGGCGGCAGCGGTTCGGCTGTCATGCCGGGCAGTTGTTCCGGATCGCGCCAGCGCGCCACCAGGGCGTCGAAAGCTGCATGGTCGCTGTGCTCGCGCAAAAATACCTTGTGCACAGCTTCACCGTGCAGATCATAGAATTGCAGGCTTTTTTGCAAGCTCGTTTCCGGACCGCGCGTAATTTCTTCAATCACGGCGCAGGCAAAGCGCCATTGTTTGTAGAAAATCCGCAAATCGATTACTTCGCCCAGCGCCAGCCCGACTTCTCCGTTGTGGCTCATCTTTTGATAAGCGCCATCCTTTTCATGCACCACGCTGTCATTACGGGTGAGCGCCATGACGGCGCCAAGCAGCGGCACTTCTTCGAATAGTTCGACAAAGCGCGGCAGCAGCCGGATTGCTTCGAAGCCAACGCAGGCGGCCATTGCTTCGCCTTCAGAAATGCCGATGGCGGCCGCAGCGTCGCGGTTGCGCAATTTCTTTTCACGCTTGGCGTTCAAGAACTCTTCGCGCAGTTTCTGTTGATGTTGTTGCGGATTGCGGGTGGTAAGCATGGTTTTCTCCTTGTCCGGGAAGTGGATTTAGTATTGGAATTTCAAGCCGACGTTAAAGCTACGGCCTGGCGCGGTATAGGCATCCTTGACTGTCGAGTTGTCAGCCAGTCCGCGGACGTCAGACCAGTTCCAGTACTGGCGGTTGAACAGGTTATGGATGCCGGCATATAGCGCGACATTCTTGCTGATGTTGTAGCCGCCGCGCAGATCGACCACGAACGCCATCGGCGGTGTGAAATCAGTCTGTTTGCTCATGTCGCTGCGGCGCTTGGTGCTTTGATAGATAAAGTCGGTTTGGCCGTACCAGAGATCGCTCGGCTCATAGCGCAAGCCGAACACGGCCATGAATGGATTGACTGTATCAAGCGGCGTGCTGCTACCGTCGGCGCCCTCGGTATGACCCTTGGTATAGGCCAGGCCGGCCTTGACGCCGAGGCCATTGGCGAGTTGCCAATCGATTCTTGCTTCGGCGCCGCTGATGCGGGCGCGGGCGCGGTTAACGTATTGGAAGATCGTCGGGTCGATAAATGGCCGGCCGCTGCCGCCTACTATTTCCTGCGAAATGAAGTTGCTGTAGCGCCCAGTGAATGCGGCCATGCTGTAGCGCAGGACGTCGTTGCCGCCGGTCAGTTTTCCGCGTAAGCCAATTTCAAAGGTGTTGCTGGTTTCCGGTTTCAGATCTGGATTACCGATGGTGGCGTAGCCGTACATCGGATTGCCGAAGCTATTGTTGACCTGGTCCGGAGTTGGTGTGCGGAAGCCGCGCGCATACTGGATATAGGGCAGCAACGCCGGGTTGATTTCGTACATTACGGCCAGTCGTGGTGATACTGCATTGCCGCTGGATTTGGTTGCCTTGCCGGTATAGGCCGGATCGTTTTCATCCGGCGTTAGGCGGTAGCCGTCGAAACGCAGCCCAGGCGTGATGCTGAGAGGACCGTTCTGCGACACGCGGATTTCGTCCTGCAGGAAGCTGCCGAACAGCGTGTAGTCTGTGTTCGGGAAAGCCTTGTTGGGAAACGGAGATTCGCCGGTACCCGGAATGGTGCCGTTGCGCAGGCCGCTGATGCGCGCCGTGCTGACGTCGAAACCATACACGAGCTTGTGTTGCAGCGTGCCGGTGGCGAAGTTGCTTTCTGCTTGCGCCGAGCCGCCGACGGTGCGTTCCTGATAGGTGTTATCGCGCGTGCGGTCCACTGTGGGGAACCGGTCTTCGTAGGAAAACTGATGGTTCTTGGCGTCCTGGAAGTAAAGCTGGGTGTGCGCATTCTGCAAATAGCGGCCGGCGCTGTCCTTGAAATCGTAAGCCAGGCTATAACGATTGCGTTCAAGTTTGTCGTCGGCGTGCAACCCCAGAGTGCTTTTGGTGATGGCGGAAAGCACGTCCGAGTCGGTCTTCTGTTCCTGGTGGCTGATGGCGGCAGTGAATGTATCCTGTGCGCTGGCCTTGAAGACCAGTTTGCCGAGCAGGGCGTTGCCATGGACGTTTTGCGGATTCGCAGTATCGCGGTTAGGACCGAGGATATTGCGCGTGCCCTTGGTGTCAACTTCGTGGCCGTCGCGCTTGTTGGCAATCAGCAAGCCTTCAAAGCGCTCGCCGCCGAACGCAGCAACGGCGGTGGTCGAGGTGCTGCCATCGGTGGAGTCGTAAGTGGGCTTGATCGAGAAATAGGTCGGCTTGTTGAAAATCTTCAAAAAGTCGGCCGGATCCTTGGTGATGAAATTGACCGCACCGGTCAGGCCGTCGCTGCCGTACATGGCCGATGCCGGCCCGCGCAGGATTTCCACGCGCTTGTACATGTCCATTTGCACATAGTCGCCGCGACCGGCTTCCAATGGCCCGAACGAGAACGAACTTGGCAGGCGTATGCCGTCTTCCATCAGCAGGATACGGTTGCCTTCCAGGCCGCGAATGTTGATGCCTTCGTTGCCGCCGCGGCCGCCGGCTGTCGCCGCCGATGTCGGGCGGTAAGGCCCGCGCCTGACAGTAACGCCGGGTTCGTAGCGCAGCAGATCCTTGACGTCCTTCGGTTGTTGTTCCTCAATGGTGGCGGCATTGATGACTGAGATGCTGCTGGGGGTTTGCGACACTGCGGTTTCGCTACGGGTCGCGGTTACCGAGATCTCATCGAACGTATGGTTGGCGGCGTAGTTACCGGCCAACAGCGGCGGCTGGGTCGTGCTTTGCGCCAGCACTGGCGCGGACGCGGTGACCATGGCGAAGATGGCAAAATTGACGGCCGCAGGCAGTTTGCGCAGCGTCGGTTGCATTGGGTGGGATGAATGTAAATTGGGCAAAGCGTCGAACTCCAAAACGAAGCAGCATGTTTAATGGCTGGCAACGCTTGGGGTGCGGCTGGCTGAAAAGAGAGAGTCTGAGATGGACAATACGGCAGGAAGCGTAGTGCACAAACCTAATTATAAATGAGAATCATTATTGTTTGTGGATTTGTATGATAAATTCACGTCATGGACTCCTTCAGCAAATCGAAGGACAAGTTAACTTTCCTCATAGTTACATCTGGTAGCAAATGTGCATTGACGGAAATGGAGATGCACGGCGCTCTGTCCTATACTATGAACACAGCATTGCATGCGCGGGTAGCCTTGGTTTCCTGCGTATTTGCTCGCCATTACAAAAAAAATTGAAAAACATCAAGGCTCTCAACGGGCCTGAAAAGCAAGGAGCTTATTATGCGCAAACTCATGTTCTTGGCGGTAGCGGCCATGTTGGCTGGCTGTGCCACAGATGCAGAACGTTCGCTGCAGGCGCAACGCGACGTCGATCAAATGATGCACATTTATGGCCCGGCTTGTGAACGGATGGGATACAAAGGCAATTCCAACGAATGGCGCGATTGTGTGTTGAAGCTGGATACGAAAGATAATGCACAACGCTATCCGACGACCACGACCTGCTTTGGTCATCCTGGTTTACTTCAATGTAATACCTTCTGACGCCGGCGTTCTTATACCCCTCGCGTGATTTTCAGCCGGACATCGATCTGAAATTGATGATTGATGTCCGGTTTTGGTTTTAAACCACTTCAAATTGCACGTCGTAGTAAAGGCCAGCGTGCAAGCCATTCTTTGTTTTCCATGCGTTGCTCGAACAAAGCATGTTTCTCTCCGACGAAGCGAGGCGTCGGCTGGATAACACCTGCATACAGGTCCTTCAGTCCGAACGGTGCGGCGACTTCGATATTGTTGTTGTTGTTGTTGTTGTTGTTGTTGTTGTTGTTGTTGTTGTTGTTGTTGTTGGCGTACCTGACTGCTACCGCAGTTGCAGTTTCCGGCCAGAAGCGCATCGCGTGGCTGCTTGACTGGTAAGGTGCGTCGTCGTTGCGCACATGCATTCGCGCTTGATTTTTTACAGACCAGGCGATTGAATTGTCTACATCCTTCAGGCGCGCTTCCAGCTGCAGGTCGATAGTTGCGTCATTCTGGCTTGGATCGAACCAGATGACGTCTACGTCGCCGGACAACGGGGATGGGGGGCGTCCGTGCAAGACATCCCAGACGGCATTCCTGATGAAACCCGCTGCAACCCAGCAATCAGGCAGGCGCAAGGCATCCACTAGCGTCAAGATACGCCGCCGTTCCGGATCGGCGCGCAACATCTCTTTTAACTGGCTAAGGTGTTCCATCGTCACATGTGCATTCCATGCATTGCAGGCGCATGGGAATGAAATGAATGCCATGTGCTTCAGTTTTCGGGCCGATTTCTTTGAAGCCGAAGCGCGTGTACACAGGCATAGCAAATGGCGAGGAGTTCACGGTGAAACATTCTGGTTTTGAAACGGATAGCGCTGCTGCCTTTGCCATCTGCCAAAGCCGAGTAGCTAAACCGCGGCGCTGGAACGCCGGGGATACAAATAAATGAAAGACATGACTGCCGTCGCGCAGGGCGATGAAGCCAGCCAGTTGCTTGTCTTCAAACGCGGCGATATATTGATAGCGCGGGTCGGCGATATAACGTGTTTCGGCTTCAGGTGAGATCGACTCGATGAATTTTTCGGTCCCTGTACTCTCTGGATGGATCGCGAATTCATGTAAAAACTGTTGGATCAGGCCGCTGATTGCCGCAGCATCGCTGCTGGCAGCGGAGCGAAAGTCAAATATAGGCGGCGTCAACTCAGCAGCTACGGTCATGGTTTCTGTTGTAATGAAAATATAGAAAGATACGTCTGTCTGCCTGGGGGCACACGAAATTCACACGGTCATGCGGACTAATTATAGTTCCGGAATGCGGCTGGGTATTCTCGTTGATACCAGCCTGTCGCCGTATCGTGATCGAGACTGAGGAAGGCGCGCATTTTCGGAATCAGCGCCAGGCCTATCGTACACAGCGCGATCAAGATGCCGAATAGTATGTAGCATTGCGCCACCGAAGCGTGTAATAAAGCCATGCCTGCCACCGCTGGTCCCAGCGTCGATGAAATTTGCCACGCCAAGGTATTGACCGAGGCATGCCGTGCCCGGTAATTTGCCGGCATCGCGAGCAAGCGATGCGTGACGCCGACAAATTGCGTGGTCGATTGTGAGATGCCGAGCAAAAAAAATGCAGTTGCCAGCAGCAATGGCGATGCCGTCAAGCCTACTACCAGAAGTGCGGTGGCGCGCAGTAGAGTCGCACCTATCAGGGCGTGAAAGCGTCCCAGTTTTCTTGAGAAAAAAGAAGCGCAACCAAGAAAACCGAGGAACATGCCGGACATGATGCCCATGTTGGTCGCTCCCAGCCAAAAGGCGGACAGTCCCAGGCTAGTCACTCTCAAGGCTGCCATCATGCCGATAGCGGGGGCATAAAATACGCCGATGACCAGCATGACCAGCGTCCAGTGCCGTTCCAGCGGTATGTGCCATTTGGCGTGCAAGCCTGCTTGCAATTCATGCCGCCATTGCACGAGTCCGAGCGCCGCCGGTTTGTTCGTTGTCAAAGCCTTGGGTAGTTTGGTGGCGGCAAGCGCCGCGATCAGCAGTAGCGCCACATGCACCCAGAGCGCGCTGGGGATACCGGCGGTGGCGATCACGCTGCCGCCAAGCGCCGGGCCCATGATGCTGCCGAGAGAGCCGCTGACTTTCTGCATGCTCATGGCGAGAGACAGTTTTTCTGCGGTGACCAGTTCCGATGCGATGGTTTGGATGCATGGGATGATGATCGCCATGGCGCACACACCGATCATCTCGCAGGCGATGATGACGTACAGGTGGTAAAAATGCGCTTGCGCCAGCGATGCCAGCACCACACTTTCAAACGCGATGGCGACAAAGCCGATCGCCATCAGGCGCTTTTTTGGATAACGGTCGCCTAAAGGGGAGAGCAGTGGGATGGCAAGCAAGCTGGCGCCGGCCACTATCACGCCAAAGGTCGCGAGGTCGCGGGCGCCGCCATGTTGGGCAATCCACCAGGCGATAGTGATGTTGCCGAGCAGGAGTGCACTCAGCGTCGCCATCTCGCTCACCAGTACCAGAATGAAGGGCCGACCCAGCTGCAATAGCTTGTGCTTGTATTGTCCGAGCATGTTTTTATTGTAGGTGGCCCGCGCCGGGGATCAGATCAAGCCATCGAACAATATTACCTCGACTGTGTCGCCGCTGGCTACGTCCACCTGATCATGCGCCAGCACGATCATGCAGTTGGCTTCCGCCATCGACCGTAAAATACCGGAACCCTGGGCGGCGGTGGGGCGTACCGTCCAATGGCCATCCGTCATGCTGAGGATGCCGCGCTGGTATTCCGTGCGGCCGGGACGCTTGCGGATATTGACCGCAGCAGTAGCGCGCATGAGTGGCAAGGTCTGGGCTTGCGCGCCCATCATTTGCAAAAGCGCATCGCGTGCAAAAAAATAAAATGAGACCATCACTGCCACGGGGTTGCCGGGCAGGCCGAAAAACAATGCTTGCTTGCCGCCGGAAGTAATCCGGCCGAACGCCAGCGGCCGGCCAGGGCGCATGCCGATTTTCCAGAAAGCGACATCACCCAGCTGCGCCATCATTTGTTTGGTGTGATCGGCGTCGCCAACCGAGACGCCGCCAGAAGTGATGATCGCGTCGGCGTTTTCACAGGCGCTGCGGAATGCAGCTTCGAGTGCGACCGGGTCGTCGCCAATTACTCCCATGTCGATGATGTCACAGCCGAGGCGTTGTAGCATGCCGTACAAGGTGTAGCGATTGGAATCGTAGACGCAGCCTGGATCCAGTATTTCACCGACCGAGCGCAATTCGTCGCCGGTCGAGAAAAAGGCGACGCGCAACCGTCGCCGTACCGGAATTTCAGCGATACCCAGGGAGGCCAGCAAACCGAGATCGGCAGGACGCAGGATGCGGCCTTTGCATATGGCCGGCGTACCTGCTTTCAGATCTTCGCCGGCCAGGCGGCAATTGGCGCCTGGCCGGACTGCGGCAGCAGGGATAGTAATTGACGTGGCCGGAGTGCCCGTGGCGACGTGCACGAATTCTTGCGGAATCACGGTATCCAGGCCAACCGGCATCAGTGCGCCTGTCATGATGCGAATTGCCTGGCCCTTGGACGCGGTTCCTTCATAAGCGCGGCCAGCATGAGCGGTACCGGCGACTGTCAGCACGGTATCCGCATCGTGGCGCAGGTCGGCCGAGTTAAAGGCGTAGCCGTCCATCGCCGAGTTGTCGTGCGCGGGCACGTCGATGGGCGAGATGATATCGCTCGCCAGTACTCGGTCCAGTGCGCTGCGCAGGGCGACTTTTTCAATAGCGCCGACCGGCGTGATGAAGGCGTGGATGATGGCCTGCGCCTGCTTGACTGGCATGGCTTGCGGATCGTATCCGGAAACGCAGCTGGTCAATTCGCTGGTCAGTTCTGATAGCGACGGCTGGGCTGGGCGGCTGGAGATGTTCAAATTGTTCTTCTTTATGCGTTGTCGTTGCCAGTGGCGTTCTGCTGCAATTGTTCTTCGGTATTGATGTTGCGAAAGGCGTCTGCGTCGCTGAACAGCGCTTCGCTATAGTTCAGGCGGCGATACCATGCCTCTATCTTACGTCCTCCGGCTTCCAGGTAGTCATTGAGGTCGGTCAATAAACTGCTTTTCAGCAGCATGAATACCGGTTGCGGCTGGATTGCCTTGGTGCGCTCGTCGACTGTAGTGGCTACCGCCAGGTCGGCATCGGCATGTTGCATGGCTTGCGCCAGGACTTGCACCAGATTGAGCGGCAGATAGGGCGAGTCGCAAGGCGCTGTCGCCAGGTAGGGCGTCATACAGTGGCGCAGGCCGGTTTGCAAGCCGGCTAGCGGGCCTGCGAAATCGGCTTGTTCATCCGGCCAGACGGGATGGCCGAACGCGGCGTAGCTGCTCTGGTTGCGGTTGGCGTTGATGATCAGGGTGCTGACTTGCGGCGCCAGGCGGGATATGACATGGGCGGCCATGGCTTGCTGTCCGAGCATGGCCAGGCCCTTGTCGATACCGCCCATGCGCGAACCGCGGCCGCCGGCGATAACTAGGCCGGTGACACAACTAGTGATGCTCAATGAAGCAGGTGGATCCTGGATTTGCAAAGCGTGGCCTCGTGCTTTCTACAGCCGCCGATTTCAGCCGCCGATATATGACATTTCCACTTTTTTCCTGGACGGCGTCAATCCTTCGGTGTTTTGCGTGCGCAATTCGGAGTAACGGTCATCGCGAGCGCGCCACAGCTGGCCGATGACACTCGAGATTTCACGGTCGCTGCCTTCGCTACGTAGCAAGGCGCGCAGATCGTGACCGGCGCTGGCGAACAGGCAGGTGTACAGCTTACCTTCAGTCGACAGGCGCGCTCGTGAGCAGTCGTGACAAAAGGCTTGGGTGACGCTGGAAATGAGGCCGATTTCACCGCCGCCGTCGACATAGCGCCAGCGCTGCGCCGTTTCGCCGAGATAGTTGGCGGCGACCGGCTGCATCGGCAATTCGGTCTGGATCAATTGCGCTACTTCGGCGGAAGACACCACTTCATCCATTTTCCAGCCGTTGGAAGCGCCCACATCCATGTATTCGATGAAGCGCAGAATGTACGGCGTATTTTTAAAATGACGCGCCATCGGCAGGATTTCCTGTTCGTTGACGCCACGCTTGACCACCATGTTGACCTTGATCGGACCGAGTCCAACCTGGTGCGCCACATCCAGTCCGTGCAGCACCTCGGCTACCGGGAAATTGGCGTCGTTCATGCGCTTGAAGATGGATTCGTCGAGCGCATCCAGCGACACAGTGACGCGTTTCAAACCGGCGTCTTTCAGTGCCTGCGCCTTTTTAGCCAGCAGCGAACCGTTGGTGGTCAGAGTCAGGTCGAGTTCTTTGCCATCCGGCGTTTTCAGCGCGCTCAGCATGGCGATCAGTTTTTCAATGTGCTTGCGCAGCAGCGGTTCGCCGCCGGTCAGGCGGATCTTGTGCACGCCGTGGGCGACGAACAGGCTAGCCAGACGGGTAATTTCTTCAAATGACAGTAAGGCGGTATGCGGTAGAAACGCATAATCCTTGTCGAACACAGCACGCGGCATGCAGTAGACGCAGCGGAAGTTGCAGCGGTCAGTCACTGAGATGCGCAAGTCGTGCAGCGGCCTGCCTAATTCATCCGCTATCAGGCCGGTAGGCGTTTCAAGTATGGAGGGCAGCGTCGGCGGCAAGAAATTGCGGCTATCGATCAGCGGGATGACTTTTTTAGTCATGATGTGTTTCTTGGCAGGTATGCAAAATCTCGTACTTCTATACTAGATGGTAACTTCCACAAGATACCATGGCCATCGGCTTTTGGCTTCAGCAGGTTACAGATAGTGTGTATGACGCCAGACGTGACAAAGGGAGTCGTAGACTCCCTTTGTTGTCTTGTCATCTTGCTACGCCGCCATGTTGCCGGCGGCGCAGGCTGGCTTAGGACTGCGAGCGCTGGGTTTCGATCTGCACCAGTGGTTCGCTGACCTGGACCGGCACTGCCTTGCGTTCACGAGGTACGCGTGGTGCAGCGACGATGTTGGCCGTAGCTTCCTGCGCAGCACGCAGCTTGTTCGGGTCGGTCGCTGCCAATGTCAGGCCTGCCGCCGCCAGAACGGTTTGCAGATCTTCCACCTTAGGCGAGGAACTCGATACGGCAGCCTTGACTTCGGCAGGCGCCACAGGTGCTGCCGGTGCTGCTTCTACCGATACTTGCACAACAGCTGCAGGAGCTGCGGCAATCACAACTGGCGCAGCTTCGGCGACGACCGCTGCCGGTGCTTCGACCTGCGGTGCAACATGCTCAACCGGGGCTGGCGCTGTAATGGTCGTCACCAGCGGCTCTACCACTGGATCTGCTGCTACTGGCGCTGCCACCACTGCTTCAGGCTCGGCAACTGTCGGTGCTGGCGCAACCGGAATCCACACTGGTGCGGACACTGGAGTTGGTTCGACTGCAACCACCGGGGCGACTTCCGTTACAGGTGCAACTTCTTGCGGCGCCAGCGGTGCGGCGATAGCGTTCGACAGGACTGTCGGAGCAATCGTCTCAAGATGGGCCGGAACTACAATTTCTTGCGATACCGGAACAGAGGAGGCCATCATCGGCACGTCGTTGCCGACGGCTTCTGCATGGGCAGGCGCAGCGACTGGTTGTGGGACTACCGGTGCGGCCTCATGGACCATTGCAGGAGCTGCGACTGGAGTGACATCGATCGGCGCTGCAACTGCATCAGCTACACCGCTTTCGCCAGCTTCCATGTCCTCGCTACCTTCGCTGCTGCCTTCAGCAGTATCTGTTGTATCGCGATCACGACGGTTGCGGTTGCGGCCACCACGACGGCGACGGCGACGTGGTTCTTCGTCACCTTCAGCCTTGGTTTCAATCCGGCCGCTATCGATCTGTGCCGGTTCTGCCGCTTCAGTAATGCCAACAACAGCAACACCTGCAGTGGCGACTACACCGGCCTTGAGCAAGATGTCATCGACTTTGACTTCGCTCAGGTTTTCCTTGCGCTCTTCGCGTGGCGGACGCGGTGGACGCTCGTTGCGCTCGCGCTTGTTTTCATTGCGGACTTCCGACTTGCTCTCGCTGCCTTCGCGTTGTTCTCTTGGCTCTTTCGATTCGCGCGGAGGACGTGGCGGACGAGCTTGCTGGGTCTTGGTTTCTGCGACTTCGGTCACCACTGGCTTCTTGGTGCTGTCGTCGCGTGTTTCCGGGGCGCTGCCATCGCGGTTACGGCCGCCACGGTTACGGCCACGCTGGCCGCGATTGTTGCGGTCACCGCCGCGATCGCCACGGTCACGCTGTTGCGCGCCCTTGGTTTCCGCAGTCGCAGCCGGTGTAGCTACAGGCGCTACAGGCTTGCTGAAGAAGAAACCGAAGATCTTGCTGAGGAAACCTGCTTCGGCAGGGGCGGTTGCCGCCGCGGTCGTTGTCGGACGTGCTTCGGCGGGCTTGCGCTCAACGATAGGCGCCGGCTGGTCTGGCGTGATGCCCTTGACCACTGCTTCCTGACGCGGTTTACCTTCCTCTTTCTGGGTCTTGCTGTAGCCGATATCGGTATCGGCTTGCTCTGCCATGGCATAGCTGGCCTGGGTTTCTTCCAGGCGAGGATCGTCGTGTTTCAGACGTTCCAGCTTGTAATGCGGGGTTTCCAGATGCTTGTTCGGAATCAGGATGATACCGACGCGATGACGGGTTTCGATCTTCAGGATCTCGCCGCGCTTTTCGTTCAGCAGGAAAGCGGCGACGTCGACCGGGGCCTGGACGTGGATCGCGGCCGAATTCTCTTTCATTGCCTCTTCCTGGATGATGCGCAGGACTTGCAGGGCCGAGGATTCGGTATCGCGGATATGGCCGGTGCCGTTGCAACGCGGGCAAGTCACGTGGCTGCCTTCCGACAGTGACGGACGCAGGCGCTGGCGTGACAGTTCCATCAGGCCGAAGCGTGAAATCTTGCCCATCTGGACGCGTGCGCGGTCATAGCGCAGAGCATCCTTCAGGCGGGTTTCGACTTCGCGCTGGTTCTTCGAATTCTCCATGTCGATGAAGTCGATCACGATCAGGCCGCCCAGATCGCGCAAGCGCAATTGGCGGGCGACTTCTTCAGCGGCTTCGCAATTGGTGTTGAATGCCGTGGTTTCGATATCGCCGCCGCGGGTTGCGCGGGCCGAGTTGACGTCCACGGAAACCAGCGCTTCGGTATGGTCGATCACAATGGCGCCGCCGGATGGCAGTGGCACGGTGCGCGAATACGCGGTTTCGATCTGGTGTTCGATCTGGAAGCGGGAGAACAGCGGCACATCGTCGCGATAACGCTTAACGCGGTGCACCATGTCAGGCATGACGTGCGCCATGAACTGCTGCGCCTGGTCGTGGATTTCGTCGGTATCGATCAGGATTTCGCCGATATCGGGCTGGAAGTAATCACGGATCGCGCGGATTACCAGGGACGATTCCTGATAAATCAGGAAAGCGCCGTTGCCTTGTGTGCCGGCGCCTTCGATAGCGCGCCAGAGTTGCATCAGGTAGTTCAAGTCCCATTGCAATTCATCAACATTACGGCCGATGCCGGCGGTGCGGGCAATCACTGACATGCCGTTTGGCAGGTCCAGTTTGTCCATGGTCTCGCGCAGTTCCTGGCGATCTTCACCTTCGACGCGACGGGAAACACCGCCACCGCGTGGATTGTTCGGCATCAGGACCAGATAGCGGCCAGCCAGCGAGACGAAAGAGGTCAGGGCGGCGCCTTTATTGCCGCGCTCTTCCTTTTCCACCTGGACCATGATTTCCTGGCCTTCGCGCAGGGCTTCCTTGATCGATGCGGTACGGACGTCGACGCCTTCTTTAAAGTAGGTGCGGGCAACTTCCTTGAACGGCAAGAAGCCATGACGCTCTTCACCGTAGTTGACGAAACAGGCTTCCAGCGACGGCTCGATACGGGTAATCACACCTTTGTAGATATTGGACTTGCGTTGTTCGCGTCCGGTGGTTTCGATATCGATGTCGATGAGCTTTTGCCCGTCAACAATAGCCACGCGCAGTTCTTCTTGCTGCGTAGCATTAAACAACATGCGTTTCATTTTTTCGCTCCGTGACCCTTGGGTCAATTCAATGGCGCTTAATGATGCTGTTCATCAGCATTCTGTCAGCGCCAAAAAGTACAGGGATGTACGCGAGAACGGAGTGTCCGTGGGAGAGAATTGCCTTGGTGTGTCAGCGCCTGATCTGCGTAAGCAGGGCGCAATGCACAGGCGCGGATGCAGTGCTGTCGTTTTACTGATTACTACCAGCGTGCACCGGTACAGCGTCTTGCAGTTCGCGGAACGCGAGCATGACGCCTGGCGGTGAGCAGCTTGATAGAGCCAAATGAAGCATTGGTTTCAGTAAAGTTAATCGACAAATTTATAAGCACTACATCAACCGGCGAGCCCGTCGCGATTAATCGCATCGGGCTCGCCGGACTTTATCCTAATCATCCAGACATTCTTGTTCAGCATCCGTGCGCGCTATCCGATGACAACAACGGTGCGACCTTGACTCGCGCAGGGGTGATGCGTACACATTTCCCATCAAATTTGCAAATTGGCGAGGCTGATGGGGACGCCCCTGTGTAGAATGGTCTTTTTATTCTTACACCAGCAACTGTTTCTGAACAGTTGCGGAACAATTATATATTCAAAATGAAGGACTTAGCGAGATTTTCTGGAGGGCGAGTCAAGTCTCGCCCCGAGGCGCGGACACAAGCCGCGTCCAAGCATAAGGCCGAACCCAAAGTAGCCGTAAAGCAAGAGGTGCAGGCCCCGCCAGCGCCTTTACAAGTGCAGTTGCTGACCATTGGGGAAGAGGATGCCGGTCAACGGATCGACAATTTTTTGTTGCGTATTTGCAAAGGAGTGCCGAAGAGCCACATTTATCGTGTGCTGCGTTCGGGTGAAGTGAGAGTGAATAAAGGCCGTATCGATCAGACTTATCGTTTGATCGAAGGGGACGTTATTCGTGTGCCGCCGATTCGAATTGCTGAAAAGCAAGATCAAATGGTGCCAGGCGCTGAATTCAAAATATTGCTGGAAGATAATCACATGCTGGTGATCGACAAGCCAGCAGGAGTCGCGGTGCATGGCGGTTCCGGCGTCAGCTATGGCGTCATTGAGCAACTTCGTGCTGCGCGCCCGGAAGCCAAGTTCCTGGAGCTGGTGCACCGGCTAGACCGCGATACGTCCGGTATTCTATTGTTAGCAAAGAAACGTTCGGCACTGACCAATTTGCATGAACAAATGCGCGAAGGCGATACCGACAAGCGCTATCTGGTATTGGTGCATGGCGATTGGCAAAACGAGCGCCAGCATATTAAATTGCCTTTGCATAAGTATACGGCGGCGGATGGCGAGCGCCGTGTGCGGGTTCAGGCCGATGGCCAGGCGTCCCACACGATCTTTAACCTGATCCGCCGTTATGGCGACTATGCTTTGCTTGAGGCAGAACTGAAGACAGGCCGCACCCATCAGATCCGTGTGCATTTGTCATCCAGCGGCTTTGCGATTGCCGGCGATGATAAATATGGCGATTTTGCCCTTAATCGCGCCTTGCAAAAAGCCGACGGTTCGCGCATCGCGCTGAAACGGATGTTTTTGCACGCTTATCAGATTACGTTCGCCCACCCTGAGACAGGCAAGCCGATAACCCTGAAAGCGCCGTTGCCGCCGGAATGTGAAAAATTCCTGAAAAGTTTGCCTGATGGGAAATCGGATAATGTTGCTTCCGCGCCATCGCGTACTACGGGCGATTAAAATATCAGTTAGTATTTATCTATTGGTTTGGCGCAGTTAATTACTGATCGGCAAACTAGGGCCTGTTGACATATGATTTGGGAGATGCGTTCAAGTCAAGCCGTGTGCTGGCAAGGCGCATGGCGTAGCTGGGGCTGAAGCCCCAGCTACGCCATGCAACGCCGCCAGCGCACGGTTTGGTTTGAACCCTCCGGGAACGGCTGCAGGCGTCGCATGCCGTTGTTGCAGCTTCTTGCCGTAGCACCGCTACGTCGCGTCGCTGCGCCTAGGCCTGCAACGCCTGCCGCGCGTTCGCACTCCCAAATCATATGTCAATAGGCCCAAAAAGTTGCTGCAAACACAGATGGCT
Source organism: Collimonas arenae (assembly GCF_000786695.1). Lineage (NCBI taxonomy): Bacteria > Pseudomonadati > Pseudomonadota > Betaproteobacteria > Burkholderiales > Oxalobacteraceae > Collimonas > Collimonas arenae. The sequence continues at coordinate 1,854,976 of NZ_CP009962.1, forward strand.
ATGAGGAGCAACAATGCCAGATGCGTGTGCAACAGCCTCGAAATCCACGAACAGGAGTCGGCAAGCGATTGCCGGGTTATATGGCGCGAAAGAATTTTGATTTAATCGTTTTTGATTGGGATGGCACCTTGATGGACAGTACCGCCATCATCGTAAAGTGTATCCAGGCTGCAGCCAAGGATCTGGGATTGCCGATTCCAGACAACAAAGCTGCCGCGCATGTAATCGGACTTGGTCTGGGTGAGGCATTGCAGATGGCGATGCCGGGCTTGGAGGCGAGCCAGTATCCGCGGGTAGTGGAGCGCTATCGCTATCATTATCTGGCGCAGGACCAGGACCTGACCCTGTTCGATGGCGTGCGAGAAATGCTGGCCGATCTGTCGCAGCAAGGTTATTTCCTGGCGATTGCGACCGGTAAGAGCCGGGTCGGGCTGAATCGCGCCTTGCATGAAACCAAGCTGCTATCGGTGTTTGATGCTACGCGCTGCGCCGACGAAACCTTCTCCAAGCCGCATCCGGCCATGCTGCAGGAGCTGACGCGTGAACTGGGCCAGGATTTGAAGCGCACCGTGATGATCGGCGATACTACGCATGATCTGCAAATGGCAATCAATGCGGGCGCTGCGGGGATCGCCGTCCAGTACGGCGCACATCCGGCGCACGAGCTGAATGCCTTGAAGCCATTGTTCAGTGCGACGTCAACGCCGCAATTGCACGATTGGCTGATCAATAACGCTTGATGCACGGCTCCATGTTAACGAGGGTGTTGCGCGATGTCTGAACAAGCCGTAAATAGTCTGCGGATTCCCATCTGCGCCTCATCCGCATTGGCTGAGCGCGGCAAGGGCGTGCGCTTTCCGGTAACCGCCTGGGGTGACGACGCGGTGGCGTTTGCGATTCGCTACGACAATGTGGTGCATGCTTACCTGAATCGTTGTGCGCATGTGGCGATGGAGCTGGACTGGAACGAGGGCGATTTTTTCGAATCCAGCGGCTTGTACCTGATGTGCGCCACGCATGGCGCAGTGTATGAGCCAGAGACAGGAAGATGCGCCGGCGGTCCCTGCCGCGGTGGCCGTTTGCACAAGATTTTAGTTGAAGAAAGCAATGATCAGGTGTTCTGGATCCCTGATGAATACGTGCGGCCGGCAATTGCCTGACGAGGTATTGAATGATCTTGGATAATTGACGTGAGTGAGCACCATGAGCAATAACGAGTTTGATAGTGTGGGTTCCGCAGGGCTGGAAAAAAAGGCCGGCTGGGAGCGTGAGCTGTTGGAGAAGCTGGCGTTTGCATCGTTGCGAGAGCAGCGTGCGCGCCGCCGCTGGGGTATTTTCTTCAAGCTGGCGCTGCTTGCCGTGGTCTGCTTCGCATTCTGGCTGGGCATGAATTACGAAGGTTCGGATACGCAAACTGTCGGCGCCCATACCGCGCTGGTCAAGATCAATGGCGCGATCGAATCGGAAGGCAACGGCTCGGCCAGCGTGGTTGTGCCCGCGCTCGATAATGCGTTTGCCGCCGATGATTCGGTCGGCGTGATCTTGCGTATCAACAGCCCAGGCGGCAGCCCGGTACAAGCGGGAATCATCAACGATGAAATCACGCGCTTGCGCAAGGAATATCCGAACAAGCCACTGTATGTGGTGGTCGACGAGATGTGTGCTTCAGGCGGTTACTACATTGCAGCTGCGGCCGATAAAATTTATGTCAATAAAGCCAGCATCGTTGGCTCCATCGGCGTGCTGATGGATGGCTTTGGTTTCACCGGCTTGATGGACAAGGTCGGCGTTGAGCGGCGCCTGTTGACGGCCGGGGAGAACAAGGGCTTCCTTGATCCGTTCAGCCCGATGAGCGCAACCCAAAAAGGATATGCGCAAACCATGCTGGCCGAAATTCACCAGCAGTTCATCGACGTCGTCCGCAAGGGCCGCGGTGCCCGCCTGAAAGAAACGCCCGAAACTTTCTCCGGCTTGTTCTGGAGCGGTTCCAAAGCCATTGATATGGGGCTTGCCGATGGTTATGGCACTGTGGACAGCGTTGCGCGCGATGTCTTGAAGCAGGAAGATATCGTCGATTACACCAAGAGTGAAGGTTTGCCTGAGCGCGTGCTGAAAAAATTCGGTGTGGCGATGGGGGCTGGCGTGGTGCAGTCGCTGGCGAATGAAGTAAGGCCAAGCTTGCGTTGAATTTTTCGTATTGAATTTTAGCGTTAAGCTTTATTCAACAGCCCGCCCGCAAGAAATTGCCGGCGGGTTTTTTTATGAAAAGCGAATGTTGAAAGCGCTATAACGTAATACCGTATTACCGTAATTCGCCTTGTATCTTCGTGATCCTGGCATATATTAAAGGAACTAAAGGAAAAGCGAACGGAGGAGGCGAATATCGGAATAGCAAACTCGTTGGCCACTCAGTTAAAATTGTTTCGGTAGCAAAAAATCATTCCAGCTGCAATACAACCCCTTGCATTGGAATAATTTTTGATTACTGGACAACCCACCGCATCGCGGATGCGGCACCGAGAAGTTTTCGACTTCTCACCCCCTGTCTTTCGAGGCTAGCAAGAACGGCGTCGGCGCAATACCGATGCCGTTTTGCATTGGGGGAGCTGGTTTGATTGCGCGTAAATCCTGACAGTGCGCAGACAGAAAGTTACTGCGCCAAAAATAAAAATACAGTCGGTTTCTTGTGAAAATCTGGATGTTTGCCAGCCGCTAATGCTGTTTTCCATTTGGCGGCGGTTTGTGTCCGGATGGTTTCCGAGGGCAGCGTCAAGTCAGTGGCGACGCAGATCAGCGTGCCGGGCTGGCAGTTGTTGGCCAGCGCTTCGAGGAAAGCGCCATTGCGATACGGCGTTTCAATGAACAGCTGCGTCTGCTGGTCTTGGCGCGAGCGCAGTTCCAGGGCCTTGATGCGTTTGTTGCGCTGGTCGGCGTCGGTCGGCAGGTAACCGTTGAAGGCAAAACTCTGGCCGTTGAGTCCGCTGCTCATGACCGCCAATAGCAGCGAAGACGGGCCGACCAGGGGTCTGACCTGAATGTTATGGACATGCGCGAGGCGAACCAGGTTTGCGCCGGGATCTGCGACTGCGGGCACGCCGGCTTCTGAAATCAGACCAGCATCCTGGCCGGCAAGGATCGGCGCCAGCAAGGCTGGCAACGCGGCGCTGGCGGTATTCACATTCAGTTCGGCGATCTGGATTTCCTGCAGCGGCTTGGTCAGCGGCTGGACGGCGTTCACCAGTTTCAGGAACGCGCGTGTGGTCTTTGCATTTTCGGCAATGAAATAATCGAGCCTGGCGGTCTGCGCCTGAACTTCAATCGGAATGATGGCGGCCAGCGGTTGCGCCAGATCGGCGTCGCTTTGACCAAGGGTGTTGGGGATTAAATACAGGATGCCTGGCATGGGTCTACTTTGTGAAAAACGGAAGGGCGGCGCGGCGTAGCATACTGGTCAGCGCGATCAATGGCAATCCGGTCAATGCCGTCGGATCGGTGCTTTCTATTTTTTCCAGAATGGCGATGCCCAGCCCTTCGTTTTTCGCACTGCCGGCGCAGTCGTAGGGTTGTTCAATGTGCAAATACGCTTCCAGTTCGGCGTCAGGCAGATCGCGGAAGGTAACAAATGTCTGGACGTTTTCTATCTGGGCGGCGGCCTCGGCCTGCTGTTCTCGTCCATCCCAAAGACAGAGGGCGGTATGGAAGATTACGCGGTGGCCGCGCATTTTCTGCAATTGTTTCAATGCATTGCCGTGATTGCCAGGTTTGCCGATCTGTTCGCCGTCCAGCGTGGCGACCTGGTCTGAGCCGATCACCAATGTGCCCGGCACAGCCAGCGCCACTGCGCGCGCCTTTGCCAGCGCCAGGCGCAGTGCAGTGGCTTCGGGTGTTTCGCCGGGGAGCGGGGCTTCCTCGATATCCGGCGCCATGACCTCGAAAGGAATCTGTAATCTGGAAAGCAATTCTTTGCGGTATTTGGAGCTGGAGCCCAGGATCAGGCGCGGCAAGGGTGGTAGCATGTCGGATGCAGTCGTCTGTTGTAAAGAGGCCATGATTTTCGCCATTTGAGCGCCTGCTCGGCGATAAAAGCCGGAAAATGCGCTAACACTTTGACGAATAAAGGGAAAGGCTGTTATTATCGCAGGTTTTCCGGGTTCGGCTGGGTTCAGCGTTATTATGAGTGCTTTTATAATCGACGCCTTTGAGTATTCGCGCCATAAAGAGCGCCGTGAAGGCGAAATCGCTGTGGCCGACCTGAGTCGCCTGGCAGATGAGTCGGCAGACCGCTCCGGCGTGCTCCATTGGGTACTGATAGGTGGCGTTGATTCCTTGGGGCATCCGCAATTGACGATGTCGGTCACCGGCGCAATCAAGATCATGTGTCAACGTTGCTTGACCCCATTTGCCTTCGATATCGATGCGGAATCCGTGCTGGTATTGGCAAAAGATGAAGAAAGCGCCGATGAGATCGATGCGCTGCTTGATAATGATGAAATCGATGTCATCGTCGGCACTAAATCACTGAATATTATTGAATTGATTGAAGACGAGGCCTTATTGGCCTTGCCGCTCTCGCCCAAGCATCCGGTTTGTCCAGACCCGTCTGCGCTGGAAGGGCTGAAGAGCAGTAAAAAAGAATCGCCGTTCGCGATGCTCAAGAATTTGAAGCAGCAATAAACAATGCAGTAAATAGAATCTGTCACGGATTCGATAAAGAATTGCGGTAAATTTGTCGCGCTGATTTTCACAGTCGTAGAGTGTGATTTTGATGATGTGTGACTAAGGTGTGGCAATAGGTAGTAAAATCCGCGCATACAAACGCGGCAGGAGTATCCAGCCTTTCCCTGTTCTGAGGGTTGGATATGTTAAACTTTAAGATCTTAAGAAAGCAGGAGTTATCATGGCAGTTCAACAAAATAAGAAGACCCCATCGAAGCGCGGCATGCATCGCGCCCACGATTTTCTGGTTGCACCTCCGCTGGCTATCGAGCCAACGACTGGTGAAACACATCTGCGTCACCACATCAGCCCGAACGGCTTTTACCGTGGTCGTAAAGTGTTGAAGACCAAGAACGACGAGTAATTCTGTTCTTGTGATGCAGGTTGAAGGCGGCGCGATGAGTTTTTCTCAGTAGCGCCGTTTTTGTATGCGTAATAAATCCTTGCGTCATTTTGAATCGCGCTCAATCTGCCTCATAATGTCGGGGTTAGAGTAGGCACTGAATCAAAACAATGACAATTAAAATTTCTATTGACTGTATGGGTGGCGATCATGGCCCATCGGTTACCGTACCAGCCGCTGTTTCATTCGCCAATCGCCAGCCTGAGGCTGAGCTGGTATTGGTCGGTCTCGAAGATGAAATCCGGGCCCAGCTGAAAAAGCACAAGGCCGGCACCCATCCGCGGCTGACGGTACTGCATGCATCCGAAGTGGTGACGATGAACGACTCCATCGAAACTGCATTGCGCAGAAAAAAAGACTCCTCGATGCGTGTTGCCCTGCGTCTGGTCAAGGACGAGCAGGTGCAGGCTTGCGTCTCAGCCGGTAACACTGGCGCCTTGATGGCGGTTTCCCGCTATTTGCTCAAAACCTTGCATGGCGTAGACCGCCCGGCGATCTGCACGCTGCTGCCGAATCAAAAAGACCGCCCGACCTACATGCTCGACCTAGGCGCGAACGTCGATTGCGAACCGCAGCATTTGCATCAGTTCGCCTTGATGGGGTCGGCGCTGGTATCGGCCATGGAAGGCAAGCCGCGGCCGACTATCGGTTTGTTGAATGTCGGCGAAGAAGATATCAAGGGTAACGAGGTGGTCAAGCAGACCGCTGAATTGCTGCGAGCGGATCACGAAAAAGGCATTTTGAATTTCTACGGCAATGTCGAAGGCAACGACATTTACGAAGGTACTACCGATATCGTTGTTTGCGACGGTTTCGTGGGCAATGTCACGCTCAAGGCGTCTGAAGGGCTGGGGCGCTTCGTCAAGACCGTATTGACCACCGAATTCAAAAGCGGCATTCTCAACATGCTGGGGGCTGTCATTGCAACCGGCGCCATCAAGGCCATTTCGCGCCGCCTTAATCCTTCACGTTATAACGGCGCCAGCTTGCTCGGCTTGCGCGGGCTGGTTTTCAAGAGTCATGGCGGCGCCGACGCCTATGGCTACGAATGGGCCATACAGCGCGCATTCGACGCAGCCAAATATGATGTATTGTCTCGTATTGCAACCACGATTGCGGAGCTGATGCCGCAAGCCGATGCTGCGCCTAGGGCTGCCGAAGCAGGCGCGGGTGAGGGTGCCGGTGAAATCGTCAATACTGAATCAACCCAACAAAAGACAGCATGACTACATTTAGCAAAATTGTCGGTACGGGCAGCTATTTGCCGCCGAAGCGGGTGAGCAATCAAGAGCTCACCGAGCAGCTCGCTGCGAAGGGAATTGAAACATCCCACGAATGGATTTTTTCGCGCAGCGGCATCGCTGCACGCCACTATGCTGAAGCCGATGTGCAATCGAGTGATCTCGCTGTCGCGGCAGCGAAGCAGGCGCTGGATATGGCGCACATGCAAGCTGACGATATCGATTTGATTATCGTCGCTACCTCGACGCCGGATTACTTCGGTGGCTTTCCTAGCACTGCCTGCGTTGTGCAGCAAAAGCTTGGCATTACCACCGGCGGCGCAGCATTTGACGTGCAGGCCGTCTGCAGCGGGTTTGTCTACGCGGTATCGATAGCTGACAGTTTTATCAAATCCGGCGCACATAAAAATGTGCTGGTGATCGGCACTGAGGTTTTTTCGCGGATCCTGAATTTCGAAGATCGCACCACTTGCGTGCTGTTTGGCGACGGCGCTGGCGCGGTAATCATGAGCGGCTCAGCCGAGCCTGGCATCCTGGCCACCAAGTTGCATGCAGATGGCCGCTATAAAGATATTCTTTGCGTGCCAGGCAAGGTGAGTTCGGGCGTAGTCGAGGGTAGTGCTTTCTTGTACATGGACGGCCAGGCGGTATTCAAGCTGGCGGTCTCGGTGCTGGAAAAGGTCGCCAACGAAGCGCTGCAAATCGCCGGCATGGCGGCGTCCGAGATCGACTGGCTGATCCCGCATCAGGCCAATATCCGCATTATGCAGAGCACCGCCCGCAAGCTGGGGCTGGATAATGAACGCATGGTGGTGACGGTCGATCAGCACGGCAATACGTCGGCGGCATCGATTCCACTGGCGCTGGACAACGCGGTGCGCGATGGCCGTGTCAAGCCTGGACAGAATGTCATGATGGAAGGTGTCGGCGGCGGCTTCACCTGGGGCGCCATCCTGGCGCGCATGTAAGCACATTGCCGCGTACACGACAGGTAGCGCTTTAACCGCCGGCATCTTCCGGCGTGTTGTCGAATAATAAAATTGATACCCATAGGTAAGGCATGAATAAATTCGCATTCGTTTTCCCGGGCCAGGGTTCGCAGGCCGTTGGCATGTTGAACGGTTTCGCCAATAACCCGGTAGTAAAAGACACGGTTGCAGAGGCTTCTGAGGCGCTGCAGTTTGATCTTGGCAAGTTGATTGCCGAGGGACCGAAAGAAGAGCTGGACCTGACCACTAATACGCAGCCGGTCATGCTGACTGCGGCGGTTGCCTGCTATCGCGCCTGGTTGGCGGCGGGCGGTAAAGCGCCGGCGCTGGTGGCTGGCCATAGCCTGGGCGAGTATTCGGCGTTGGTCGCCGCAGGCGTGATCGCCTTCAAGGATGCCGTGCCGCTGGTGCGTTTTCGTGCGCAGGCTATGCAGCAAGCGGTCCCTGTCGGACAGGGCGGCATGGCGGTGGTTCTGGGGTTGTCGGATGATGACGTGCGTGCAGTCTGTCTGGCTGCCGCGCAGGGTGAAGTCGTCGAAGCGGTGAATTTCAATGCGCCTGCGCAGGTGGTGATTGCCGGGCACAAGGGCGCAATTGAGCGCGCTTGTGCGGCGGCGAAAGAAAAAGGTGCAAAGCGTGCCTTGCTATTGCCGGTATCGGCCCCATTTCATTCCTCGCTGTTGAAGCCGGCCTCGGATCGTCTGCGTGATTACATGCAAGACCTGGTGTTTTCGGCGCCGCAGATTGCGTTGATCAATAATGTCGATGTCGCTATCGTCAGTGATCCGCAGGCTATCAAGGATGCGCTGGTACGGCAGGCGGCAAGCCCGGTGCGTTGGGTGGAAACGGTACAGAAAATTGCCGCCGAGGGCGTCACGCATGTCATTGAATGCGGCCCAGGCAAGGTTCTTGCTGGTTTGACCAAGCGTATTAATGACAGCCTGATCAGCGACATGATTCTCGATCAGGCATCGCTGGATAAGATGTTGGAGACATTCAAGTGACTTTACAGAATACAGTAGTACAAGACCTAATCGGCCAGGTGGCCTTGGTTACCGGCGCCTCGCGCGGCATCGGTCGTGCAATCGCGCTGGAATTGCTCAAGCGCGGAGCCAAGGTGATCGGCACCGCGACCTCGGACGCCGGCGCAGCCGCCATTACGGAATACATGCAGGCAGGTCAGTCTGGCAGCGGTCGAGGTATTGTCCTGAACGTCAATGACGTTGCAGGTTGTGCCGCAGCAGTAGAGTTGACGCAGAAAGAATTTGGCGGTTTGTCAATTCTTGTCAATAATGCAGGCATTACCCAGGATCAGCTGGCAATGCGCATGAAGGACGAAGAGTGGGATGCCGTGATTGCCACCAACCTGACCGCCGTTGCACGTTTGTCGCGAGCGGTCTTGCGTGGCATGATGAAGGCCAAGGCTGGTCGCATCATTAACATTACTTCGGTGGTCGGTTCGGCAGGCAATCCTGGCCAAATGAATTATGCAGCGGCCAAAGCTGGTGTTTCCGGCATGAGTCGGGCGCTGGCGCGCGAGATCGGCAGCCGCAATATCACGGTCAATTGCGTCGCCCCGGGCTTTATCGATACTGACATGACCAAGGACTTGGGTGAGCAGCAAACCGCTGCTTTGTTGCAACAGATCCCATTGGGGCGCCTGGGTGCGGCAGAGGATATTGCTGCGGCAGTGGCTTTCCTGGCATCGCCGCAAGCCGGCTATATCACAGGCACTACTTTGCACGTGAATGGCGGCATGTACATGAGTTAGGCCGGGATTTTCAGGCTTTTTCCAGTGGCTTGATCCAGGCTTGTTTTAGAGTTGAATGTAAGTAGTAGTTATTTAGAAGCTTTTGACTTGGTTTTGTTAAATATTAAAGACTAATGTCGAAAGTAAATTTTCAATGCGCAAACCTGCTAAAATGCGCGCACTTTCTGTAACCTAATGGAGGCATCACATGTCCGATATCGAACAACGCGTTAAAAAAATCGTCGCTGAGCAACTGGGCGTCGCAGAAGCTGACATCAAGATCGAGTCGTCGTTTGTCAACGATCTGGGTGCTGATTCGCTCGACACCGTTGAATTGGTGATGGCACTGGAAGATGAGTTCGAAATGGAAATCCCTGACGAACAAGCTGAAAAGATCACTACAGTGCAACAAGCAATTGATTACGCTAAGGCCCACGTCAAGGCAGCCTAAGCACGCTTTGAATGTATCCAGGAGAACCGCTTGAGCCGCACACGTGAACGCCGCGTTGTGATAACCGGCCTGGGTTGCATTTCACCGGTCGGCAATACTATTGCCGATGCGTGGAGCGCAATTATCTCAGGCAAATCGGGTATCGCAACCATCACCAAGTTTGACGCCACTGCTTTTTCCACGCGCTTTGCGGGAGAAGTGAAGGGCTTCAATATCGAAGATTACATTCCGGCCAAAGAAGCACGGCATATGGATACGTTTATCCATTATGGCATGGCGGCGGGAATGCAGGCGATGCAAGATAGTGGCCTGGAAGTAACTGAAGCTAATGCTGAGCGGATAGGCGTCATCATCGGCTCCGGCATTGGTGGCTTGCCTTTGATCGAAGAAACACATGCCGAACTGACTAACCGCGGCCCGCGCCGCATCAGTCCGTTCTTCATCCCGGCATCGATCATCAACATGATTTCCGGCAATCTATCGATCAAATACGGTCTGAAAGGACCGAATCTGGCGATTGTGACTGCTTGTACTACCGGCTTGCATTGTATCGGTGCGGCCGGCCGCATGATTCAGTACGGCGATGCCGATGTGATGATTGCAGGTGGCGCGGAATCCAGCGTGTCGCCGCTGGGCGTCGGCGGTTTTGCATCGGCACGCGCCTTATCGTCGCGTAATGATGATCCCGCTACCGCTTCCCGTCCTTGGGACAAGGATCGGGACGGTTTCGTCCTGGGCGAGGGCGCCGGCGTGCTGGTGCTCGAAGAATACGAGCATGCCAAGGCGCGTGGCGCCAAAATCTATGCGGAATTGCTCGGCTTCGGCATGAGCGGCGATGCTTATCACATGACGGCGCCAAGCCTCGATGGCCCACGCCGTTGCGTTGGCAGTGCCTTGCGCGATGCAGGCGTCAATGCCGACCAGGTGCAGTACCTGAACGCGCATGGCACGTCGACTGGCTTGGGCGACAAAAATGAAACAGATGCCATCAAGGCAGCTTTTGGCGATCACGCCTATAAGCTGGTGGTGAATTCCACCAAATCGATGACCGGGCATTTGTTGGGTGGTGCAGGTGGTTTGGAGTCGGTATTCACTGTACTGGCTTTGCACAATCAGATTTCCCCGCCAACCACCAATATCTTCAATCAGGATCCTGAGTGCGATCTTGATTACTGCGCAAATACAGCACGGGATATGAAGATCGACATCGCAGTCAAAAACTCATTCGGCTTTGGCGGCACGAATGGCACTCTGGTTTTTGGCAAAATTTAAACTTTTGCAGCTGTGCTTTGAACCGGTCTCCCTGGCGACCGGTTCAAAATTCGTTTCAAGTTAGCTGTCATGTCGATTGCTCTCTCCGCTGTTATCAAGCCATCCAGGCTGTTGTTTGTCCTGGTAGTAGTTGAATGCACGCTGGTTGGACTGATCGGTGCATTGATAGCATGCGGTATTGTAGGCAATTTGCTATTGCCTGAACGTCTGGCTCTGGCCACACTATGCGTGCTGGCAGCGGCTTATGGCATGCTGCGCTACTATCGAGACCGGCGCACAATTCAAATTGATGTTTCCGGCACCGGCCAAATTCAGATTGCTGAAATTGCCAAGCCAGTTGCTATAAATGCAAATCAGGTCTCGGCACCGATGTTGATGCCGGCACAATTGCTACAAGGGACCACCATCTGGTCACATTTACTGTTGCTGCGCCTTCGATTGGCTAGCGGCTCAGTCCGAACAATCGCTATACTGCCTGATTGTGTTTCTAAAGATTCCTTTAGAGTTTTGTCCGTGGCGTGCCGCTGGATAGCGGCGCATGCGAACCGTAAGAACGGCGCGGACAAAGCAGGGGTCACCGGATTGGCTAATGAATAAGCTTTTCATTGAACTTATGCTATTGCTTACTATCTATGTCCGGACCCGTATGCACGTCGCAACAAAACAAGGGAATGGGGATTGACGACAGAACGCGAAATTGATCAACTGCTTGTCGAACGCGTTCAGCGTGGCGATAAGAAGGCGTTCGAGCTGCTGGTTATCAAATACCAACGAAAGCTAATGCGTCTTGTTTCGCGGCTGGTGCGCGATCAGGCAGAAGCTGAGGATGTTGTGCAGGAAGCTTTTATCAAGGCTTACCGTGCACTGCCTCAGTTCAGGGGCGACTCGGCCTTTTACACCTGGCTGTATCGCATTGGCATCAATACTGCCAAGAATTATTTGGTGACCCAGGGCCGCAGGGCGCCTACTTCAACTGAAGCAAATTCAGAAGAAGCAGAAACTTTTGACGACGGCGAGCAACTAAGGGATATAAACACTCCGGAATCTTTGCTGGCCACCAGGCAGATAGCACAAACCGTGAATACTGCAATGGAGGCTTTGCCGGCAGAGTTGCGTACGGCGATCACCTTGCGCGAAATCGAGGGTTTGAGCTATGACGAAATTGCTGAGGCGATGGGGTGTCCAATAGGTACGGTACGCAGTCGGATATTTAGGGCACGGGAAGCTATCGCAGATAAGTTGAGGCCATTGCTGGGTACGGCCATCGACAAACGTTGGTAAAAACGTTGTTAAAAAACAGATAGTGGTTTTTCGGGAACGAAGGGGTTGGCCAGGTTTAAGGTGACTTATGAATACCAAAGATATGACCCAAGAGCAGATCTCTGCCTTGGCTGATGGGGAGTTATCCAGTGCTTATGTGGATATGGCGCTGGCGGCCTTGCGTCAAGCAGACGGCCGCGATACATGGGATGTCTATCATCAGATAGGCGATATCATGCGTTCGGACGACATGGCGCTGACTATGAGTGCGGGCTTTTCCACGCGCATGTCGGCGTTGTTGGATGCTGAGCCGGCGATCATTGCCGCACCTCTGGCCGTCGCCGTGCAGCCTTCTGAGCAAATCGCTGTCGGTGGCGGCCAGCCTGTGTATGTCAATGTGATAGGCGGCAGGCGCAGTATCAAGCGGTTTGCCCTTCCCGGCATGGCTGCCGCCGCGGTGGCTGCTGCTGCATTCATCATCTCGCCGCAACTGGCCATGGTGAGTGGTACGGCCCCGGCACCGACACCGACGTCTGCTGTGGTGGCAACGCCGCAACTGGCCCTTGCATCCTCTGCTGGCGACGTTCGTGTCATGACGCATGCCGGAGAAGTGTTGCGTGATTCGCGAATGGATGAATATCTGTCGGCGCATCAGCGTTTCTCTCCATCCCTTTATAGCGCTGCGCAATACGCACGGCCAGCCAAATTTGCGCCTGATGCTGATAATTAATATGCGGCAGACGCGAGCGCAGACGCGATTTTTGCTGGGAGTTTTACTGTCGTTCAT